>JANYCR010000141.1 GCA_025360185.1 Leptospiraceae bacterium
CCTGATCAAATTCAAAAATATTGGAAGAACAAAAAAAATCCAACGAAGCATCCGGAAAAATAGAAGTTAGTTTTTTTAAATGCGTTTCAATCTTTTTTTAAGCCAGCTAAAAATTTACTAAGAAAGAAAACCGTTTAAGCGTTTATCTCGTAAATACAAGCCTAACCAAATAAGAACGGCTACATAAATTGGGAACAACGTGTGGCTGAATAAAGGATTGCTTACACGAACGTGGCTGGCAACAGCTCCACCCAAATAACCTGTTAATAGAACTGCACCCAAAATTGCAGTGCGTGGAATGACATACAGGACTAGGCAACTCAATAGAATTGTCCCGACTGTTGGCATAAGCTCGATTGGCCATTGTAAAGCCTTACCTGCCTCAAGAGCTTCGGGCGGAAGTTTATCCATAAAGAACTTCATCACTCCGTCAAATAGCAAAAAAGCGATAGCTAATCCACTCAAAATTCGTCCTGTCCAAATTGATTTTTTTGATAGTTCCATCATCTCTCCTTGTGAATTGTTCACAATCAAAACCATCCGAATCAAGTGCTTCTAAAAAAGCAACAATCTTACTATTTTTTTAGCACTGAGGCGGCTAACTCATATTATTCAAAATTTGGTCTGCGTTTTTCCCCGAAAGCATTCATCGCTTCCATTAAATTTTTTTGAATGATAGGAGTCTTAAAATTTTTATCTAAAGCCTTCATATGTGCATCAGCATACTGTGAAAGATGAAAATGCAAGGACTCTTTCGTCCCTTGAAAAGCCGAAAGGGGAAATTTGTAAAGAGCCTCTAATTTTCGTATAGTTAGTTTTCTAAGGTCTTCTTTATTATTTGCAATTTCATGAATAAAACCAATTTCTTTTGCTTCTTCCGCTTTGTAATTTGTTCCGTATATAACATCATTCACATGTTGAGGAAGCACAACCATTTTTGTTTTTTCAATCAAAACACCAGGCAGAGGGAGACCAAAAAAAACTTCCGTAAAAGAAATGCGAGCTTTTCCAGTCATCATCATTCTATAATCGCAGGCAAGCGACAAAACTGCCCCACCGCCCATCGCATAACCAGCAATTTCCGCAATTAGCGGTTTATAGATATTACTCATAAAGACAAAAAATTTTATAATCTCTCCCATTTCTTCCGCAAGTTTTTCCTGAGGAGTGGTAGATATATGTTTTGCGTCCATTCCATTACAAAAAAATTTCTCATTTTCTGAATGTATAACGATTCCTTTTACACTTGCATCCTCATTTAACTTGGTTAAAATGGATTGCAATTCTAAAATTTGATCTCGAGTGATAGAATTTTGCTCGTTTGTTTGTATGGCAATAAAGGAAGTCTTACCACCTTTTAATTCTTTTTCTTCTACATGAAAGTTGCTCATTTTTTCTCTCCGTATATTCTAAATTTCATTCTTCGTATAAAAAATATAGTTCTTTTTTCAAATATTCACTGTACTTCAATAAACATTTTCTCCTCGGTGAGGCTAATCGAGTGTAAATCACAGCGTTCTTAGGAAGTTATTGCTATATTTTTTCTAATTTCCCTTTTCTCTTCACAATGTTTTTATAGTCCCACTGGATTTCTTTTGATTTTTTTAACCAACGTTTTAAGTCTTTTGTTTTAATTTCAGAGAGGCTATTATAAAAGATAGAAGCGTCCTTAATTTTCTCTCCTCGTATGTTTAAATTTTTTTCTTCAAAGTCCGCACCACTCCAAAACATTAACCGGATGCCTTTTTTCTGTTTGCTGTAACCAACTATTGGGTTGCCATCTAAAAACCAAACAGGGTGAGCGTGCCAAATTTTGCTCTCTGCTTTTTTCAATACACTGTCAATTGTCTTAGCAAGCAAATCGCAAATTTCATTGTCTGCCGTAGTTTGCCTTTCGTTATAAGTTTGTATTTCCGGATTCATAAATAAACAAGTCCTTCTAAATTTAGATGTTTAGTAAAGCTTTTTTTATAGCCCTATCATTATCGATATTTCATTTCTAACTCTTCACTCCTTAAAATTCTATATAATTCTATTGGGGCTAATTTTGTGTAAACTACCGAAGCGCTTACTGAAAGCGGTAAAATTTGAAAACCGTTCAAATCGGTCTTGAATGTAAAATGGTTGCCAATTAAATTGAGGAAAGTTGACTAGTATAGATGAAATATATAACATTTGTAATTATGGCACTCGCCTTAGTTTTATTTTCTTTAAACATATTTGCAGAAGACAAAACAAAGCTAGAAGAAGCGGAAATCAAAGACTCTGAAAAGATAGATTTCCAAAATAAAACCCGAAAGAAAGCAGCATCGGAAACAAAACATTTAAATGAATCCATCGGTAAAACGTTAGCGACAATGCTTTCCAATAAACCGAATAAAATGCATTCACAAGATGGAGTGAAAGCTATTCGTGTGGGATCAACAGAAAAAAATAAATTCGGAGCCGACGTTATTTATTTGGATGCCACTACTAAATTTGGACATATCAATTCTATACAAAGAGTGTTGTCAGGATATATTCAAAAGGCTTTTGATTATAATAGCGCAAAGGCTGATATCCTAGCGACTTATGTTTTGTATTACAATGGCATGCATAGAGGCAATATTAGTTTCTTTGAATCAAAATACAGTAGAGCTTTGCTAAAGAAGTTGAGCACTGCGAATGTAGGTATCGCTATTAAATACAAAGACTGGCCTGGCAAAACAGAATTAATCATACCGATTGAAAAAAATGCTCTGAAAGAATTTCAAAAAGATGTCACTTTAGATGAACTAGAAAACGAAGTAAATAAAATAATCAATGATAAAAAGAATGGGGATGAAGACAAAAAAAGATTTGCAGAGTTAATGAAAGAAAAATCGGCTGAGGAACTAAGAGACATTAACCAGAAAATAGAAGACTTAGAAAATCAAGAAAAAGAGATTGAAGCAAAACAGAAAAATATTCTAGAGAGACTAACAGAACTAAAAAAAGATCCTGAGAAAAATAAAGATGAAATAACAAAACTAGAAAAAGTATACGAAGATTTAGAGAAACAAAAGAAAGATATTAAAAAACGCAAAGAAGATCTAATTCAAAGAGAAGAGCGGCTAACAGGCGCTGCATCTCCTAGAAGAACTCCCAAAGTAATCCCTCTACCACAAGAAGAAAAAAAAGTAGAAGTCAAATTAGATCCGAGACTCCTAGAGCCTGAATATTCTTCGCATATAGTAGACGGAAAATTAGTTTTCATAAAACCTATCACTGATATCGACAGCCATTGCGTCAATGGAATTCATTTGCTTGATCCTTTGAAAGAAGATTTTGTTTATACAAGTGAGTATAGTAAAATCTGTGGAAGAAATTTTAAAGTCCTCGGGGAAAATATTTTAGTAGTTGGACATTTAGAAAAGAAAGAACAAATCAAGTTAGTTCTACTTAGACAAAATGATTTAAAAGTTGTAGGCAATTCAGAAGTAAATGTTTATCACAAAACACCAATAGAAATTCGAGGCGATTTTTTATACGCAATCGAAAACTTAGATGGTAAGTTTTATCTCACACGCTTCGATCTAAATCTAAAAAGTCTTACTCGTTCTAAAGAAGAAGTAAATCCAGACTCTATCATAACTTTCTTTGATAACAAAGTATACGTATCCGGTAAAAAAGAAAACGGACAGATAGAATTTAAAGTATTTAAAAAAGAGGATTTAAGTTTTGTGAAGAAGACCCAGGCGTAGTTTGAACTGCAATGGTTAATTATCAAGGGTTAATGGTTAATGTTTGTTTTTGTAGTTTTAAGGTTTCTGCAAAGGCGTTGGGTGCAAAAACTTGGAGCGAAGGGTTGCATTAACAATTTATCATTAATAATTAACCATTATAAAAAGCGGCTAATTCGGTGTATTTCATTGAATGCCTAGGCCGACATAGTAAACTTAACCACATTTCTAGGCTTTTCGCGTAACGCATTCTAAATGTCTAATTTAGTCTGCATGGCAAGCCAGCTTTCAGGAGTTGTGCTGGTTGCAAGTCCAATTCGAATTGCGGTTTCTGGTGTTATGCCACAGCGCGCATTTATAATTTCAGAAAGAGTTTTGCGGGAAATTCCAAGTGAATGAGACGCTTCCGTAATCGTTATTCCCAAAGGTTTGATTATATCTTCGTACTCTTTGTTTTCAATAAAAATTCTTTTATCATTCTAGATATTTTTTTTCCAGCTTTACTGTTTAAGTGAACGTTATCTGTTAGAAAGTAAAGATTTTTTGCTTCTGAAATTTCGTCCCAACTTTTAAATAATACATAGTATTGAAATATAGCAGTGTATAGTTCAAAAAGATTTAATTGATAAGGAATCGTATTTTCTTTTTTTAAGTTTATTAATTCTTCAGTTAGCTCTTCGTTGAATGCTTTATACGAAATATTTTGCTTTTGAGCTACTTCTTTAATTTCCTTCGAATATTCGATTGATTTTTGATAGGGGATACTATTAATTTTCTCCCCCAGAGGCGGAATAGAAATAATTACGATCTTTGCTTTTGTCTTTGCCTTGAGGGAATTTATAATTTGGTTTAGATTTTCTAAATACCAAGTGAGAGTTGGCTTATTTGGCAAATTCCAAAGTTTGTTATAGCGAATATATTCCTCTTCACTTAAACTACCTTTTAAATCATTCGTTCCAATTAGAATGGTTACATAGTCCGGTTGAATTTCAATAATTTTTTCCAACTTTTGAGTTAAGTTGTAAGCCAATTGGCTATTGATTCCTTCATTTATAAAAATATAATCTTTTAAACTTGGATCATTTGCTAGTTCATTAACATAGTCAAAACTCACTCTCCCGTGCGTTAAACTATCTCCTAAGCAAACTACCGATTTGCCCTTACCACTCTTTTTTTTCTGTAAATACGCATTCGCGTCTAATTCGGGAATCTTTGTAGCTTGTTTGTTCGCATAGAAAATAATGGCAGTTAAACCAAATAGAATTAAAGTTATTCCTGAAATGAATTTTAAAATCATTTGTTTATTTTAGGTTTTCAAAGGAAAGAATCAATGAAAAAAAAAAATCTCGTTAATTTAGTAATATCGATGTTGTTTACAACTATTGTAAATTTATATTCCAATGATCAATTTTCACCTGACCAGGCAAATTGGAAATCATTTCAATCAAAGCCTCTGGCGGGCGGGAACACTGGACATGATCCTGATAGTGTAACTTGGATTACGAAAGCGCAATGGGAAGCTTCTAAATGGGATGGAAAAACTATTTATGATCCAACTAAGATGACGAAGGCAGAATTTTTCGCAGCACTCTGTCCAAGTGCAGATCGTGTACGCGGAATCAGAGAAGTTTTTTATAAACACAATCCATTCAAAGATAATAAAAATCCAACCAAAGCAGAAGTGGATGAATGGCATAGAATTGCTATCAACCATGTAAGAGCACTCGTTGGATATACAACACCAGACAGACTAGTTCAAAAAGACCAGTGCATGTTTAAGCGTGCCCTTTGGGGAGACGAAAGAAAATTCACAACCATGTGGGACGCAAAATATCCCGGCACAAATGGATCTGCTGCTGGTCCCTGCCAGGGCTCAACAAATGCACATTGTGGAGCGAGTTTTATCCCAAACGCTGAAGACCAAGCACCCTACTTCGGTGAAACAAAATTAGTCTGCACAGCACAGGCTGGTGCGGAAGGTGTTTTCAGTGGACCAAAATCAAATATTCCCTGGTCGCTCAAATGGTCTCGTGGATTTTGTAACACATTAGCCGCAGAAGGTTTTTGGGGAGGTCACACAGGTCCCTGGTTTCATCGTGAAAAATTTGGATTTAGTTTTTGGGATTCTGATGAAAAAAATAATAACAGTATGGCAGTCCTAAGAGCAAAATGGACAGGAAAACTAATGCCTAGTCTTTATACTAAGCCTTGATAGATTTGCGGCATATCCATGTATGTCGCTTCGTTACACCCTAGTTTATTTTTTTGTCGCCCCTTCAAAAGAATCTTTTCTGAAAGCAGACGAGGGTATTGCTCATAAATTAATTCCACGCTAGCTCTAAAGCATGGGCAGACACACTGGATTTAACAAAAGCAAATAAAATTAACCAATGGGAAAAGGAAGTTTTATTGTGTAGAGAACGGAGTAATTAGAACTTATAAAACATCTAGAACAGGTAAAATTCAGACCTTCCAAATCGCAAGTTGTATTGGAACGACTAAAGAAACTGTTATTCGCTCCCTGTCAGATTTTAAAGATAGAAACTGGATTGCTATAGAAAAAAATTTATTAGATTTAATCACTCACCTTACATTATCATTTCTTTTGTGAAGAAATGATAATGTAAGGTGAGTTAATCAATACAAAAGGGAAGAGGCGCCTGAGAACCTAAGATAGTTATTATTCTGAATATATTACCTGCAGTGGCAATATATTTATAATGCCGCCTAACGATTGATATCAGAAAGACTATTTTTTCTGCAAAGGATAAATCATTTTATCCGCAGATTCATTTAAAACTTTTCCAATATCTAGAAGTTTGAAATCTTGAAATCGTTTTGCAACTACTTGGATTCCGATGGGAAGTCCATTTGAGTCAAGTGCAATAGGCATAGATAATACAGGATTTTCTGTGACTGAAAATATCGTCGTATAGGCTTGTGTTACAATATAGTATGGAACTTCTTTTCCATCTACTAATATTGGATCATTGTATACATTGAAATTTCCAAGTGCTTTACTCGGTTTATGGTGTTTAAATGCAGTAGTAGAGCTAATAGGTGTTATCCATACATCGTATTCATCCAAGAAATTATCCATAATCGTAATATATTTCTGCTGCTTATTCAAGAGTTCCATATAGGAAGGGACTGATATTGGTCCAATGATTTTTCTGTGCATTGGAATATTTTTTGTTACACCTTTTGTAAAAAAATCTCCCATCCAACGCATAAAATTAGATGTATCATAACCGCCTTGATGACCTACGAAACCACCCCAAGTTTCCCAAACTTCTACATAATTAAAACCATTAGGTTCTATCCTTGTAACCTGCGCCCCGGAGGATTCTAATTTTTTTACGAATTTAGTTATATTATCTCTAATCTCTTTTTGAACTGGGACATCACCAAAGGAATCTACCCAGGCAATTTTCAGTTTTTTAATATTTACTTTATCTATATCTTTGCGAATGGGAATGATTGTTTTATCCTCTTTATGCGGCTCGGTGACAATCTCAAGAGCAAGTCTTAGATCGTCAATACTGCGTGCGACAGGTCCCATTACGGCTAATGCATGTAATCCATTCACTTCGGTTGGTAACGGAGGTATATGTCCGTTTTTCGACACGATACCATAAGTCGTTTTTAGTCCAAACGTTCCCGTAAACGAAGTTGGGATTCGTAGTGAACCAGCCAGATCGCTTCCAAAACCAAGATACGCAAACCCTGCGGCTAATGCAACAGAATCTCCTCCAGTACTACCACCGCTAGTACGAGATATGTCCCAGGGATTATTAGTTCTCCCGAAAACGACATTGTCAGTCTGCATATCCATCGCGAGAGTTGGCAAATTTCCTTTCCCGATGATAATTGCTCCAGCCTCTTTTAATAACTTTACGACTAACGCATCTTCCTCGGCAATATAATCTTTCAGCTCGATATAACCCGAAGTGGTTCTTATTCCTTGCACTTTAAAACTATCTTTTACTACAATCGGCACTCCATGAAGCGGTCCAAGGATTTTTCCTTGTGCTAACAACTCATCCGCTTTCTTTGCGTCCGCAATTGCGTTTGTATTAAGCGTTACAATTGCGTTATAATTTTTATTGTATTTCTGTATTTGAGAGTTTACTTTTGTAACAACTTCTACCGATGTGATCCGCTTTTCTCTAATTGATTTAGCTATCTCTGTAGCTGTCTTAAATAATAAGCTATTATCTTCTTCTGCAAAAGAATTAACCATAAACACAGTGTATGCCACGAAAAAACAAATGACTATTTTCATTTTTACCTCTATTGATTGGGGATGCCTGCTAACGGCTAATCGCATGTAAACCATACGAGTCTTGCTTAAACCCCCTTTCTAAAAATAATTTCTCTTATCTAAAAAGTTGGGGTTCCCAATTGCCAAGAAGAAAGCCCTATTTTTAATAGATGATATTTTCTTTTGACAATTGGTATAGCAGATAAAATTTCCAGACTAAAACTTTGCTAAAAAATTTAGTTACTTACTAAGTTGTTCTGCAAGTCCGATTAAAATTCCTTCCGCTCCACGCATGTAACAGAGCCGATAAATATTTTCATAATTAACTACTTCACCGACAAGGCTAGCACCGTGTTTGTCAATGAGTCTAGATACCATCTCATCAATATTTTTAACAGTGAACATGATACGTAAATAACCCAAAGAATTCACAGGAGCAGTTCGGTGGTCAGAGACAACTTGCGGATTTAGAAATTTCGAAAGCTCAATTTTGCTATGTCCATCAGGTGTGACCATCATTGCAATCTCAACAACCTGAGACTCAACGCCTGTTACCTTACCAGCCCATTCCCCTTCGATCCTAGCTCTTCCTTCTAGCTTCATTCCTATTTCTTCGAAAAAAGAAATAACAGTATCGAGAGACTCTACAACAATGCTCATATTGTCCATTCGTAGTAATTCATTTTGTGCCATAATTTTTTATTTCCTTGTGAAAATGAAATTATTCAATTGCATTAAACTTTATTAAATTAAGTTTTGTTTTATCAATCAAATTATTTTTTTTAAATTTGTTCAGACCAGGCGAATCAAACTAATTCTGTTTTAAACATAGTTTACTTTACTTCAATATTTTGCGGTAATTCGTTGTAAGGCGGTCGATTTAAAATACCTAAAACTGTATCTTCTTTTTCACTCGTCATACGACGTAAATCAGATATTGCGAGAAATACTTCCAATACAACACAGGAATTCAAAATAATAGGGAGTAATATGAGTATTACCCACAAAAAGATTCTATTCATTAAGATAAATTGCAATTTTTCTTTCATCTTTCTAGTGCTCTTCATTTGTAGAATATAGTAGGAATATAATTTTAAGAGAAGTTAGATGCAAATTACCCGCTTCGGTGCTAGAAAGAAAAAGTCTAATTCTGTAGTGTCTCTAACGAATACAACGGACTTCATATAGACGATTATCCTTTTCTGACGTTCCAACGAGTCCGTTATATGTAAAATAGTAAGCTTCACTTTCGGAGTATTCCTCTGATGTCCAGTAACGCGAGAATGCTAAAAATTTTTGATTCTCCCCCAGGTTTTGATTAAACCTTTTTTAGCTGCCGCTACTCCTTCTTCTCTTGTGGGTAATCTCATTTCGCTTGTAGGGAGGTTCATTCCTAATACGGCACATTTTGTTCTTGCTGGATCCCAACGCATTTGCCCTTGATAACTGCTCCACGTTAATTGATGTCCATTCAGTTCTAGTTTCACTTGTTCGGTTTTACAATAGAAGAATAGTATAATTATTATTATCCAGATAATAATTTTAATTTTTTGATTATGGCTGAACATTTGGCGTTATATCTTTGTAGGGTGCTCGATTTAAAATACCTAAGACTATATCGTCTTTTTCTTTTATACTAGTTACATATTCTTCAAGAAAATATTCATTGAATGTAACTTTATAGTTTTTACGCCAAAGATGTTGGTCTTTAGAATTTTCATCCAAGAAGATATCAAAGAAATAAACTCGATCTTTTTTGACATCTATATTAGGAAAATCAAAACGGTAATCAGTGGTTTGATGAGAAATACCATGTCGGTAAAGAAAATCTTCATTGAAATATATTTCAATGTTAGCATAATTAAATATTTCTAATGGGTAGGAATAAATCTTACCTACTTCATACTCTGAACTTACACTACTCTTTCTTTTTGCAACTTGCCCAAAATAGGAAGGCGGTGGCATCCAATACCGCTTAAATAGTTGTCTATTTAAAAGCTCATCAGATTTATCGCCCCATCCATGGTAGGTACCACGCTCGACGATAACAGAAACCGTATTCTTATCATTCTCTTTTTTTAATTTTTTTAAAGAGACAACCATAAATCCATAATTCTTTGAATCCTGTAACACTTTCATATCTTGTTCTGTAATTTGAGTATTGAAGCGAAATTTTTGAAATGAGTCTATTCCAAGTAAAATCTCTGACCCAAGACAGCTATTTATGAAAATACAAATAAACGTTAGCATAATCCAGCAAGAAATTTTTCTAAAATTCATATTACTTCCTATGTCGTTTGACTTTAAATTTTTTTTATTCTAATCTCTCAAAATGCTTGATTATCTTTTGCTTTTCTTGTTCTGAAAAATCATTGCTGTAATAACGCAAGAAAAGTCTGATACGAATTTCTTTTTTAGATAATCCTTTCGGAAAAGAAGACAATACAATTTGTTTTGCGGTTTCACAACTTTTAAAACCAAGCAATAGCCTTTCTTCTCCTGTCATTGCCGTATATCGCTTTAGGAGCAAATACCGAATAGCCGGTGATATATCATCCATTTTTTATCTTTTCCAACTGTTCAAGCGTCATATCCTTCTTAGCCGTTACTAGCAAATATTCAATGTCTAAACTTTGTTTATGAAGAAAATATAATCTTTGTGCCCATTCGCAATCTGAGTTTGATTTCCAATGAACACAAGCTCGCAGGCGATCGAGGATAATATCTTCTAGCCCAATTACATAAATTTTTAGTTCATCCGGCAGAATTAATTCCAATATTTTCGATGGGTCAGCATCTTCTAAAACGAAGTTTGGAATTTCTACACTGACTAAAAGAGTTGGATGAAACCAATGTCTTCCTTGTTTATGAAATCCAAGTTGTAGAAGAATTTCGTTTGCCTTGTCTCTTTGTGAAAGAATTAAATCTATATCAACAGTTGTATATTCATTTCGAGTATATATTTCAACTGCGAGTCCACCGACTATAACTGGTCTTTGGTTTTCACCGAGTAGCTCTGTAAGAATACCAACAGTGCCAATCATTTTTTCAAAATTGGTTTTGCCATCCAGAGCGGCTAATTTTGTTATACTCTCTTTAGGAAGGATCATAGTACCACTGTGTTTTAGAAATATAACGAATCTTGCCTTCTGCCTCTGCTTTTTTCCAACGCAAAAGACAGATTTGATTTAGAACTTCAATCTCTTCTGGGTCACGCGGACGACGACGAAAAGAGCGTTCTCGCCCTTTGCTTAGGATTTTACTTTCGACTTCTGCTTTACGACTTTCTATGAAGTTGGTTAGCTCTTCGAGTTTTCGAGTTTGCATGATTTCATAAAATAGAAGTTTTTAGATATTAGCAAGTCAAAAACTTTAAATCCCTACAGGTAAAAAATCCTACTTTGTCCGAGTGTTTTGTTATACTTAGATTCACTTTATCTCGAAAGGAGTAAATATGTATAACAATAAAATCAACCTAGTTTATAGAAAAGAAATGGTTTCGAATGAAAGGGTAGGGTCTTCTAAGAGTCCGAATAAACCTGAATACCTTTTGGATTTTATTACTCGTAATAAGTTACATATACATTTTAAGCTTTTTGAAGAATGGGAAGCGTTTACAACAGAGGACTTTTATCTAGCTCATACAAAAAAGTATGTAGATAGTTTCTTTGCAGGTAAAGAGCCATTAGCCTCTTCTAATGGATTAAAATGGAATCCTCAATTTGCAGATTCAGTTCGTTATACAAATGCATCTCTCCTTCAGGCGATTGAGCAATCTATTTTGCATCCAGAAGCCATTCAGTTTTCTCCAACTTCTGGATTTCACCATGCAAATCCAAATAGTGGATCTGCCTTTTGTACTTTCTCCGGTCAAGTGATTGCTTCTGTAAAAATTGGGAATCAATACAAATTAAAAGGTGCGTATATTGACTTAGATGGACATTTCGGAAACTCCATCGAAGATTCAAAAGTTTTCATCAAAGATTTGAAAAATTTAATTCCTTACAATATCAACCCGAATGGTGCTAACGAAATGTATTTGGAAAATCTAGTTCGAGATTTGAATCGCCTCACCCAAGATTTACTAGCGGGTAATGTAGATTATGTGGTATTCTGTCACGGTGCTGATTCTCACGAATGGGATGATCTGGGCTTTCAATGCACTACTGAGGAATGGTTGAAATGCTCTGATCTAGTTTACCAAATGATAGACCGAGTTTCTAAAAAATTAGAAAAACCAATTCCCTTAACTCTTAGTCTCTTCGGCGGCTATCGCAGTGATGATTACAATTCTGTTCTCAGTCTTCATACCGCAGATCTCTGTAAATGCCTGGACATTCTTTGTGGACAGGATATTCACTATTTGCCAGTGGTGAGGAAGAAATAAGGTTATTTGGTTTGGGAATACTTGTTAATATTTTTAAGCTAATTCAACTTTTAAGATTACGAAACACCAAACTCCGAGAAGCACGTGATATATTGTTGCCGATGTTGATGATTGGGGAAATCACTGTCTGAACTGTGATTTATGTGATTGAATTGATTATTATGATTTCGTAATTGAAATATTTCTTATAACTAATTATAGCTCAAGGACGAATCACAGCGGAGATGTTTGTTTCATGGCGAGCCTATTTTACATTTCAAAAGACTTACGATTAAAAATTAAATTCGTAATTATTAAACAGGGAAAAGAATCAAGAAAAGTTAAGTAGTGAGTTGGGTATACCCATGCCGATAATGGAAAGTGGGTATATGCAATATGAGTGAAATAGAAAATCCTAGAATAAGACCAGTTGGCGATTTACTAAATGAAAATTTTTTTGTTCCAAGATATCAAAGATGCATATTCTGGAGAAAACTACCACTGATTCTGGAAATAAACTACCAGTTACAATAAATCATAATCAATACAGATAATTAGTAACGACCATTATTTTTCAATTAGAAATTTGGGAGAATTTCTTTCTTAAAGAATCCCCT
>JANYCR010000550.1 GCA_025360185.1 Leptospiraceae bacterium
CGATAAGAAAGCTGCACATTCAAAAACAATGAGGTAGATGCTGGTAAAGTTTGAAGAAGGAAATTTTAAGTTAAGAGAAGGGGAATTCGAAAACGCGAAGCATATCTTCTTTGAACTATTAGACATTGATCCGAATAAGCAAGAGTTCATAGCTGGGTATTATATATCCAGCTATTGGGACAACCGAATAGAAACAATCCTTTCCACTCGCGAAGGCAAAGATCGCGGCAATCTACTAGTTGAAATGTTCAACCAATTTGTAGCAGAAATCACAAAACGCAATTTTCCAAAAAGCGAAACCTACGAATCATTAACTTTCTGTATCTTGAGCGAAGCCTCGACTCAATTTAGAATTGCTTACCAAAAAGAGGGAATGAGTGGACTTGACCGAAATGTCCTTTCTAATCTTGCCATGTGCCTCATACGAATTGGGGATTATAAGAACGCCCGCGATATTTTAGAATATTCGAAAAAATTTCAAGATGTATCCATGCAAAATCTTTTCTATGAAGCAGAATGTCTTTATCATTTAGGAGATCATTCACGAAGTCGTCTGTATTATAGAATGGCAATGTTAAACAATCCAGACTTATTAAATTTAGAGATTGTAAAATCAGAACCACTAGCCACTGCCATTCTAGAATTAGGAGAACAATTTGAATCACTCGACGAGATTCGTGAGATTCTTCCAGTCTACTGTTTAGAAAAGCATTTTATCACAGAAATACGTGACTATACTCGCGAAGAAGTAAACCAATTATTTCTAGAAATGATGCGACTCGAATCAAATCTAAATACAGAGAAGCCTGATTTAAAATTCAAACTCAATTGTAGAATCCTTCATATCGGTCTCACGATCCTCGATACTTTTCCAGGTCAGATTAATTCAGAACTTTCCAAAAAAGTAAAAAACAAAATAAATCTTATCGATCCAGAAATTTTAGATAGAAGAGCTGATAATAAAAGAGAAAAAGGATTGTAAACCAGAGACGTAGCGCGCTACGTCTCTACTTAATCGCCAAAGGCAAATCGTAATTGTGCGCTTTCTTCCTCTTCTCCTGATTGTAAATTAGAAATGCTTAAACCAATAAGGCGAATTTTTCGTTTACCCGCTTCTGTTCCGGTAAGTAACTTGTGTCCGAATTTCAAAATAGTTTCCTTTGAGTCGATAAAATTTTTAAAACTAATACTTCTAGTAATAGATTCAAAGTCATCGTATTTTACTTTTAAAGTGAGAGTCTTTCCCTTGGCATCTGATCTTTCTACCCTATCCCAGAGAACATCAGCAATGTCGTCTAGCTCTGCGAACACAGACGGCTTATCTAGAATATCCACTGCAAATGTATTTTCTGCTCCGATAGATTTTCTGGTGCGGTACGGCTCTACTTCTCTAAAATCGTGCCCTCTTACTATGTTATAATAAAAAGATCCAGATTTTCCAAAATGACGAATGAGTTCACTCTGGGTAAAATGCTTCAAGTCCTTCCCTGTTTTAATTCCAAGCGAGATCATTTTCTTTTCCGTCACTTCGCCGATTCCATAAAACTTTCCAATTGCTAGTTCTTCTAAAAATTTTTCTGCTTCTTCCGGGGTAATGACTGTTAGCCCATTTGGCTTGTTCATACCAGAAGCAATTTTTGCGATGAATTTAATTGCTGCAACTCCCGCTGATGAAGTAAGTTTTGTAACTTCCAAAATCCGTTGTTTAATTTCTCTTGCAATATGCGTAGCACTTGTAATTCCTTTTTTATTTTCCGTTACATCCAGATAAGCTTCGTCTAGGGAAAGCGGCTCTACTAAATCTGTAAATTCATGAAATACTTCATTTACTTGACGCGATACTTCTTTATAGGCAGAGAATCGGGGGAATACAAAAATAGCGTGCGGACAAAGTCTCTTAGCCTTAGAGGTCGGCATCGCAGAATGAATTCCATATTTACGAGCTTCGTAACTAGCTGTGCAAACTACAGAACGACTATCAGGATCCCCACCGACTACTACTGGTTTGCCTCTAAACTCAGGAAAATCTCTCTGCTCTACACTCGCATAGAAAGCATCCATATCTATGTGAATTATTTTACGTAATCGCAACCTCACCCTGCCTCACCCCAATTTTCTATTTCCTGAAAAATTTTCTACACCTAAGCCCCTCTCCTTAAGGAGAGGGGCGGGCTGGAAGCCGGGGTGAGGTGAGGTCATTTCTCGACTAATTTCTTGAGGTTCATAAGACCTTTTTCGAAATCAGGTCCGACCATTCCATCCAGGAAAGGTCCGAACAACCTGCCAACCGGGTAATCTAGTTTACCCTCGTTAAACCAAGTTACTTTCGTTCCACTTGGTATAGATGTAAATTCTAAGGTTGCAACGGACTCCATACTATTTGGCTCGGTGAAAATAAGGCTAGATGCTACTGACTTGTTGGGAATTGTAGAAATAATAGATTGAATTCCCTTACCATTTATCTTTCCATCCCATTCCATTTTGTGTCCGACCTCACCGGGGTTTCCAGTAATTATTATCTTTTGTCCTGGATCAGTGCTTGACCAATGACTCCAGTCTTTCCACTTTGAAAAATCTGCAACGTGAGGAAAAATTACCTCTGCGGGTTTCGCAATTTCGATTGAACGTTCAATTCGAAAACTTGGTTTCATAAAAACCGGAACGAGTAATATCAGCGCCACCAGTCCTATCAGGACAAAAACAATTTTCTTAGCCATAGAATTTTCCTTTTTCCGATATTGTCGTCACTTTATCGGAGTAGTTATTAAACTATACATATATGTGGTATATTTTTTTGTCAAGCCCCTAAATATTTTTTCCTTTTCAAATCGAAGTTTTTTTTAAAACTAGTCCTATGAAAAATTTACAATTAATCAGTTTAATTCTTTTTATTTTATTTAGTATGGCTTGTGCATCTTCTCCAACAGGAAGAAGTAGGATTCTTTTGGTGAAAGATCCAGAGATGAACAAAATGGGGGAAGATGCTTTTAAAGAAATGAAAGCAGCGACTCCAATTGAAACCGGCTCTCGAGAAAATGCATACGTCAAGTGTATTGCAAACGCAATTCTCAAAGTTGTTCAGGATGACACCGGTGTTCAAGCCTGGGAAGTCGTAGTGTTTAAGGATAATACCGCTAATGCGTTCGCACTACCCGGCGGAAAAATTGGGGTGCATACTGGGATTTTGCCAGTTGCAAAAACTAGCGGACAATTAGCCGCTGTTATGGGTCATGAAGTTGCTCATGTTCTCGCAAGGCACGGTGCAGAAAGAATTTCTGATTCTCAAATCGTCAACAAGGGAATGGGAGCAGTTGGTGCGGCTTCTGGCAATAATGCGGCAGTTATGGGTGCGATAGGCGCCGGCGCAAAGTTTGGAGTAATGCTTCCCTTCTCTCGTAAACACGAAAGTGAGGCAGACATACTCGGTCTTGAGTATATGGCGAAAGCTGGATTTGATCCTAAAGAAAGTGTTGAGCTTTGGAAAAATATGGCAGCAATGAGTGGTGGTTCAAAACCAATGGAGATAATGTCAACTCATCCCTCCGATGAAACTCGCATGAAACAACTCAACGAAAAAATTCCTGACGCGGATAAACTTTACAAGGAAGCAATTGCTAATGGAAAAAACCCGGGTTGTAGTTTGTGATTAATATCTATTAGCCTAACTTTGCATTCTTGAGCTTTGTAAAAAGCTCTTCGAATGCAATTGGCTTTCTGAAAAAAAAATCAGCTCCCATTTCTTTGGCCATTGCTTCTGCATCAATCGCTTCCTCAGCGGTAACCAAAACGATCACTGGATTTTTATTAAATCTTGCTGCTGTTCTGCGAATTGTTTGAATGAGAGAATACCCACTTCCTTCAGGTAAATGTAAATCAGTCAGTACGACATCTGGAAGAAAACTTTCGTATTTTAAAATTGCATTTTTCTCGCTTTCGGCAAGAACAACTTCATACCGATTTTTAGAAAACATCTTTGCCATAAATTCTAAGATTGCAGCATTATCGTCTACGATTAAGACTTTTTTATAAACTTCTGTTTCTTCAGAGAGGTAATTTTCATTTTTCCGCTCATTGTTTTTCTCGGCAATGAGTTTATTGCAGCGGTTAATATAGATTACAGGTATTGGATCTTCAGGGCAAATTTTTTGACAAAGATGAAAAAAATCTCTCGCTTCCGAAAATTTATTATCTCTAAATGCATTTAATCCTTTATTATAATTTTCTAATGAACTTAATTTCTTATCAATCACATCTTGTTTGTCGCAATTAAAGCATTCAAAGATAGTTACTTGTTTCTCTTTCCCTTTAACCTTCACTCGATCAATTTCTCTTAAATAGAACTGATTTTTATTTTGAAGTTTTTCTACAAGGTATTCTGAAACAAGAATTGGAGTATGAAATGTTTTTGTAAGAGATTCAATTCTCGCAGCAAGATTCACAGCATCGGAAATCACAGTTCCATCCATTCTAGAACTTCCACCAATCGTTCCGAGCATCAAGTCGCCCGTATTTATTCCAATTCCAATTCTAATTTGATGATAATTGCTTTTTTCCCGGTGCATATTATAAGCAGATAAATTCGATCGCATTTCAATTGCGGCTAATAATGCATCATCCGCTCTCTCGCTGAATAAAGCCATGATTGCATCCCCAATATATTTATCTATAAAGCCCTTGTTCTTGGAAATGGCTGGCTCCATTCTTCGTAAAAAGGAATTAATAAATTTAAAATTCTCTTCCGGGTTCATTTCTTCGGATAATGTAGTGAAGTCTCTAATGTCGCAAAAGAGAACAGTCATTTGCCTCTGTATAAATTGACCTAATTCTACATCTAGAATGCTTTTCTTTTCTAATAATTGTAAAAATTCCCTTGGAACAAATCTTTCATAAGCCTGATTCACATTTTTTAAATGTTGATAAAACCTTGCATTCTGAATAGAAATCGCAGCCTGCGATGACAATAAAGTTAGAAGATTTAAACTTTGTTCCGTAAATGCGCCTGTAATCAAGTTGTTTTCTAAATATAAAATACCAGACATTTCTCCACGGTTTAAAAGCGGCATACAAAGAATAGACTTTGGTTTTTTCTTTTTGATGTATTCATCCGTATGTGCGGATTGTTCAATTGCATTATCCAATACAGCCGATGACTTAGAATTAATTACATAATTGACGATTGAGCTTGCAATGTTTTCAAACTCGCTTAGCAGTATCCGAGAAAAATTTTGATTATCCACTCCATATCCAGTTTCAATCCAAAATTCTCCATCTGCTTCCATAATCAGAAAACCTTTTTCTGCTCCAGCGTTTTCTGCCATTAGCTTCATTAAGCTAGAAATTAATGTAGGCAAATCTATCTCGCTAGAAATTGCCTGCGATGCTTTCAAAATTGAATTTAAATCAAGAGAATCCAGGCTCTTTGTAGAAGATGTGGCAAGAATTGTAGAATTGCGCGTAGTGCGTTTAATATTTATAGTTTCTCTAAATGCCTGAGAGTTTTTTAAGTTACGAATGTGATTTGGAAATAAATCTTCTAAAGATTTTGTCTTAGCAAAGCCCCCCCATTTCAGATAACATGTGTATGCCTTTTGCAAATACACTTCCGCTAAAATTTCATTTGAGCCAGAAAAGAATTTACCAGCCAATTCCCAGGCAAGTGCCTCCTCCTGTAGATATTCATTTTGTCTTGCATATAAGATAGCGAGGTCGTAACAATGCTTTGCCTCTTTGTCTTTTTTAAATAGTCCTGCCAGTTCAGCCTCAACTAAATAATATTTATGTAAATAATTCTCCTTGCAATGTTTACTCCAAAATAACATTTTCTTTTGATTCGATTTTATTTTTTTAAGAGATGAACGTTTTATCTTATATTGATTATGTTTCGCATAACGTATATAAGCCAGAGATTGGTATAGAATTAAAATCGGCATTTGCGGAGAGGAGACAACTGCATCTTTGTCTTTTTCAGCTTCTTTAAAATACTCTACGGCTACTTCTATTTTACCAAAGTGATACTCTAAAATTCCTTGAAACATATGCATGAGAAAAATTGCTGTTTTATCATTGCGCTCAATATGAATTGACTTACTTATTTCATAGTCATATTGAATACCCTTAAAAACTTCCGGCAACTCTGTTTTACCCGCAAATATTTCTACCATCTGATAAATCATTTTATGATAAGGTAACCTTCCTGATTGATTTAGATTATCGAGCACCTTATCATATAAATCCATTTCCCTTGCTAAGTTGCCGAGTTCCTTACCTACATAATAACTATGAAATGTGTAAGTATAACATGATATTCCGGCAAACTCTAAATCCCCTACTTCTAGACATGCATTGTACGCATCTAAAAGTGGCAAAAGCGTATTTCGCAATGGCTCTTTCCATAATCGGACAAACAAATTGTATACCGCATTCGTTTTTGGGGCAAATTCAGGGGAAGGAACTTTATCCAATAATCGCAAACTTAAATTTCCAAATTCATATCCAGCATCTATATCATTTAATACACCACAGCTAATCAGTCCCATTGTCATATAAGCAAAAGCGGATGCACCGGCTATTCCTTGTTTTGCGGTTAAAGACACTTGCTTAAAAACAAGAATAGGCAAAAGATTCGGCGAAGCAGTGTAAGCCGGTGAACTTGCCAGAGAAAGGATTTCCATTATAGCTAATGATTTTGGATTTTCTAGTTTAGGCATCTTCACTAAGGAAGATATTTTTTTTCCTGCTAATGTTACTTTTGTTTTTAATAATTCACGAACTATCGCAATTTGAGAAGGAAATACATCAATATTCACACCTAATTCTTTTAGTATTTCTGCCGCCTTTTGCAGTGCATCCACTCCATTGCCGATGGAAACGTTGTAAGTAATCAAGACCCGAAAAATTTTTATTCTTTGTAAGGGGGAATTAGCTAATCCTAAAACTTCCTGCGCAAAAAGATTCATTTTTTCAGTTAAACCAAGTAGCCAAGAAGTTTCACAAGCCTCAGAGCATAAATCTATTTTCAGATTTATAATATCAGGAGTAATATTAAAACTATTTATGAACGCTAGTCCGGTTTCAAAATAAGACAATGCAGCTTCATATGCACCCGAAAGCTTTGCTCGTTTACCTGTAGTCAAATTTAATTTAGCCAGTTCTATTTTTTCAAATTCTGTTTCTAGTAAATCCGCGCCAAAATTCAAATGGTGGATAATCTCGAATATCTTCTCATTGCGATCTTCTGGAGTAAACTTTTCAATGTAGATTTTTCCAATCTTATGATGAATCGCTTTTTTTTGATCAACATCAAATAGGCTATAAGCAGACTGTTGAATCCTATCATGCACAAAATTAATTTCTAAATTAAGATCTTCAGGAATAGCTTCACCTGAAACAGATGTTAGAATAATTTTATATTCACCAATCGGGATAAGTAGGTTTTTTTGAATAGCCTCCCAAATCAGAGTAAAAGATTCTTTGATATCTTCGTTGAGAATTAAAGCAAGCATTCGGAGATTAAATTTATTTCCAAGGCACGAAGCAATCTGTAGACAATGAGATGCACTTTCTGAGAGTTCAAGAATTTTTTCTGTCATGAGTAAAACAACATTATCCGTTATTTTTTCAAAAAGGATTTTCTCAAAATCCCACTTCCATTCCGGGTTCACATCTAGCTTTGTATTGTCAAAGTATATTAGATTTTTATCATATAATGATTTTAGAAATTGGTTTACAAAAAAAGCATTACCAGAAGTCTTCGAGAAAACTAATTCTGAAATTTCCGTAACTTCGTCTTCTTTTTTAAACAAAGTCTCGGCTACAAGTGATTTTATATCCGGTAAAGTCAAGTTATGGATTTCAATTTTTTCAATCCTAGCTTCTTTTTCTATTGAATCTTCAATAAGAACTGCAAGTGGGTGAGTAGTGGCTACTTCATTATTCCGGTAAGCTCCAATAAAAAGCATATGCTTTATATCTGGATCATTCATTAGTATTTTAATAAGTCCAATGGATCCCGAATCCGCCCATTGCAAGTCATCAATAAAAATTACGAGAGGATTTGTTGCATTACAAATGGAGAGCATAAATTTTTTAAACAAATAAAAAAGTCTATTTTGCGCCTGCGATGCATCTAGCTCATCTGCTTTTTCCAGGTGACCGGTAATGAGTTCTAAATCGGGGATAATCTCGAGTAGTACGCCTCCCATTCCATTTAGCGATTTCAGAATTTCTGCTTTCTTAGAAGCGATAAAATCCTTTTGTTCTGAAAGTAAAAAAGAAATATAAGAATTAAATGCCTTGTTGAACGCATAATAAGGAATACTCTTTTGAAACTGATCAAATTTTCCTGATATATAATATGTCCTTACCCCCTGAAAATTTTTGAGAATTTTAAATAATTCATGGACTAATGCTGATTTACCTGTTCCCGAAAGCCCTTCGATTAAGACAGTAGTTCTATCACCCTCGAATGCACTCGAATAAGCATCAAACAACTGAATGATATCTTCTTGTCTTCCAAATAACTTTTGAGGGATTTGGAAGTTTGCAGAAAAGTCTTTCTCTCCTAATTTAAAATCATCAATACTGCCATTTGTTAAAAGTAAATTTAAACATTTCTCTAAATCTATTTTTAGACCTAGAGCAGATTGGTATCTAGACTCTCCAATTTTTTCTAGAAGTTTTATGATTATTTCTGAGATTACATTTGGCAAATTTGGATTAACCGCATTTGGATCTGTAGGGTAGGTTGCAATATGAGCATGAATCATCTCTAAAGGATCAATTGAGTCAAATGGCACTTTGCCGCAACAGAGTTCATATAGAGTCGCACCGAGAGAATATAGATCAGAGCGATGATCAATGGTTCGATTCATGCGCCCAGTTTGTTCTGGGGAAATATAAGCGAGAGTTCCTTCCAACCTATCGGGGCTATGCAAAGAAAGCGATTTTAAGGAAATTCTTTCTGAAATTCCAAAATCAATTACTTTCATTTCACTTGTTTGTGGGTTTAATACTAAATTAGCTGGATTGATATCTTTATGAATGACGCCGCTTGCGTGAATTTCTCCCAGGGCAGAAGCACTTGCAATTCCAATCTTCAAGATTTCCGGCAATGTAAATTTTCTTTCTTCTAAGAGAGCCCTAATCGATTTTCCGCCAAAATCTTCTAAAACAAGTGCATAGGTATCCTCCCTTTCTATTAACTCGTATACCTGGATAATATATGGTTTGCGCTCTAAGGATTTTAAAATTTCGTATTCATTTCTTAAGGCAGCTTTTTCTTTGGGCGTGATTGATTCCCATTTCAAAACCTTGCAGATGATGGGTCTTTTTTGCAAATCAAGGCCTTTCCAAATTACATAGTTGGAATTTTCCTTCAGTTGCTCTAAGATTTGATAACCTGGAATAGAACTCATACTGCGCCTTAAATCATTTCGTATAAAGATTGAAAGAAATATAGAATGGTGTGTAAATCAAAAAAAGATTTCTTATCTCTTATTCGAATTAATTTTACGATAGTGACCACTAAAGATTTCTAAAACCATTACAACTAATTAAACAATCTGTTTTTTTATTAAGCACTTATTTCATTGTTCGAATCAGGACTTTATCAATTTTGACTCCATCCATGTCAATAATTTCTAATTCAAAATTTCTCCAATTCAGTTTTTCGCCCTCTTTCGGAATATGAGAAAGTTCATTTAGGATAAGTCCGCTAATTGTATTGATTTCGTAGTGGTGCACTAGATCATCCAATTCAAAGTAAATCAAAAAATCATGTAGCGGGTAATGTCCATCTACCAACCATGTTCCATCCTCGCGCTTTTCCAACTTTAATTCGTTTTGATTAAATTCAGAAACATTTCCAACGAGAGCCTTTAAAATATTATCCAGAGTTACGATTCCCTGAAGCATTCCATATTCATCCGTGACAAGCGCATAATGCACGTTAGTCTTCTTAAATTTTTCTAAAGCTTTATAGGCAGAGGTAGTCTCTGTAATAAATATCGGTTCTTGCAGTAAGGACTTTATATTGAAACCTTCTTGATCAATACTTATAAATAAATTCCTCAAGCTTACTACACCTAAAATATTATCGGGATTTTTCTCGTAGACGGGATAAATGGAATGTATATCTTCCGAAATAGTTTGCCTTACTTCTTCTTTAGAAAAATCAGATTCTAAAAAAGTCATAGAGCTTCTATGTGTCATAAGGGAGCTTACTTTTCTATCTCCAATATAAAACACTCGCTCTAAAATATCTTGCTCAATCTTTTGCACTTCCCCATCTTCTGTCCCTTCGCGGATAATAGCCTTTATTTCTTCTTCTGTTACTTTATTATCAGCAGAGGGGGTAATTCTGAGTAGCTTCAAAACTAACTCGGTAGTTTGAATGAGTAACCAAATAAAAGGTGCAGTGCCAACAGATATCATTTTCATAGGCTGAGAGATACTTTTGGCAATAGTTTCGGGATATGTAAGTCCGATTCTTTTAGGAACTAACTCGCCAAAAACTAATGAGAAAAATGTAATTGCGAGTAATACGGTGCTAACCGCAATTGGATGTGCGTAATGTTGTAGAAATTCAACTTGAGCGATGTCTGCTTCTAAATCTTTGGTAATATTTTCACCGCTAAATATACCTGTTAAAATCCCAATCAGTGTAATTCCAATTTGAACTGTAGACAAAAAACGATTCGGAGAGCTTGCAAGTTCGAGCGCAATTTTTGCCCCTTTACTTCCTTTCTTTGAAGCAGACTCCAGGCGATTTTTTTTTGCCGAAACGAGAGAAATTTCGGACATAGAAAATATTCCATTTAACAAAATTAGAATTACAATTACAATGATTTCCATAGCACTCTTATCATTCTTTGCAGAGGACTCCTTTCTTGTCTATTTACAATTCAATTTTATTTTTGCGCAAAAATTGAATCGCAAATAATGAACTGGAGAAATTAGAATATATTAAAGCCGATGGATGCGATGATTTCTAAGAAACCAAAATTTTGATTTGCTCGATCTCTCGACTGTCCCGTTGTTTGAATATGAAGCAAATCTATATAGCCACCCTTTACAGTAGTTTCAAAAAAATATCTTTTGTCGTAATCAAATCTAAAACCTACGTTACTCGAAACACCATAGCCACCCAAATTGTATTTATTATTTTTTCCTTGTCCAAATAGACGAACATCACTCTTAAGGATTACAGGTCCTGCACCTGCAGACGCATTGAAACTGAATGCATGCTTTCCATCTGCCGATTCCCAAAGAGCATGTGTCAAACCGATATCAGCACTAACATAATTTAAACCATCTGTGTGTTCAAATTTTAGAAGATCTGGGGTAACCTTTACACCTTCGCCGAGATGATAACCAGCATACGAATTTGTAATTTGTGGAAATACATACAAGTATGGTAAAATATCCGGGGCAGCGAGTAAATGTCCTCTCATCAACGCGAGTGGAGTTATATAACCGTAGATGCTTGCATCCTGTCCTCGACTCATAACGTATTTCATATGATCATGACCGATGGAAAAAAAAATTGTATCGGTAATATATTTTCCCCAACGCCAGTTGAATTGGGGAACATCGAATGTGGTTGGATTTAGATAAGTGCTATCAATAGGTTCTGGTTTATCTTGAGCTGTAACATCTTGTAGCGAGAATTTATATCCAGGTCCTTTGAAATTAATATCACTTTGCGTATAAGCACTTCTGTTATATCCCCAGTGGAAAAATTTTTTTCCTTTCCTCTGAGTAACCCTTCTCTCGGAAAGATCAGGCTCTTTTTCTTCCTTAACATCTTTAACTTCTGTTGCTGTTTTTGTTTCTGTTTGTTCCGCTGGCGTTTGTGAATAGAGTAAAGACCCATTTAATAAGGTCAGATATAAAATGATTCGAATTTTTTTTGACATGAAGGTTTCCAATCAGACTTTAATTCTGTGTCATTTTTACTGTCAATAAAAGTAATATTCTAAAGGCTGATATTTCTAAGAGGTATTCAATTGTTAAAATGAGTCAAATTAGAAATGGGCATTAGAAAAAATCCTGCATGGGCTAAAAATCTTACTAATAAATTTAGATTGACATTCTATTTGTCGCCGGTAATTTTCCTGAGCATGAAGCGAAGAATCAGTATAGTTCTAATTCTATTTACTGGAATTTTTTCCTGCGGTAGTATATCGACGAATTCTGATTTGGCTTTTATTACTTATATCGCAAGGCTTGCAAGCTTAGTTAGCGCATCACCCACTGCTGTTCCGAAGGTTGTATCGACTGATTTCATTTCCAATTCAACTCTCGCTCCAGTCGTTATTTCTAAAACACAAACTCTTAGCGTAACTTTCGATACTAGGATGAGCGCTACAGACTGCAATATCAAAGTAAATGGAACAATAATTTCCGGAACGACGACTGTATCAACGGATAAGCTAACTTTGTCTTTTAAACCGGATACTAGTTGGGGAGTAGATGTATTATCCGGATTAAACTTAAATTTATCGAGCAATTGCAAAAGTGAAGGCGGAGTTTCCTACATTCATGGAACAGGAATTACTATTTATATTGCAGATTCGATAATCTATCTTGATTCTATAGCGGGTAATGATAGTAATGCGGGAACGATATCAAGCCCCATGAAGACATTGTCTGCAACGGTTACATCTATTTCATCAACTTGTAATGGAGCCTTAGCCTGTGCAATTGCAATGAAAGGCGGTACATATTCAGTTACCGCAAGTATTGCTATTCCAACTAACGTAAGTATATTTGGCGGATTTGATCCATCTGATTGGACAAAGCGCAGAGCGGATAAGACAAGTTTATCTCCCTATGACACGATTATTACAGATACTTCGACCGGTGTAAATGGAACAGGACCGGACCCATACTCCTCGATAAAATTTTCTAATTATACTGGAACAAAAGAAAAAAGTATTCTAGATGGAATCATAGTCAATGGACCTGTATCGGCTAACGCTAGTGCTTACGTAGCACCAATTGGAATTGTAAATCTTCAGACAGGCGCTGGAGTTACAATTCGAAATACGGTAACGAATGATAGAAGCTCAACTATTAGTGTGACTTCTGTAGGTTTCGTTTCTGCCAATAGTGCTGGGGTAATTAATCTCACGAATAATAAATTCAATGCTCTAAAAATACTATTACAACAAATACAGGAACTAATTCTTCGAAGGGAATTACAACTAATGGAACAAGCATAATTCTAACGGATAATATAATAAATGCAGGAATAGGCGGAGCTGCAGGCTCGGTAGGAGTAATTTTAAACTCCACCGGAACGCATACTATTTCTGGAAATACGATTAATTCAAGTAATTGTACCGCAGCTTCTTGCCAGACGGGAGGTATAAACCTATTAGCCGCAGCTACGCTTTCTGTAAGTAATAATACAATTACCTCTGCCACATGTTCGGCTGCAACTTGCACTAGTGTTGGAATTAATATTACTGTAACAGTTTCGCCTTCAATAATTACAAACAATGTAATTACAGCAGGGGGTGCTGTTTCTGATAGTTATGGTATCTTTCTAAACTCTGCCGGATCAAAAACAATCACTGGAAATACAATTACCTCTGGAACGAGCACTGGTGGCTCAAGCTATGGAGTCGAGCATATTACTACCCCTTCAACAGTAACGATGAATTCTAATGTAATTACATCTGGAGCGGGAACAAATTCTGTCGGGTTTGATACGTCTGGTGCATCTAGCTCTACTTTCAATATTTTTAGTAACACTATAACTTCTGGAACTGCAACGACAAACAGTACTGGCTTATCATTTGTTTCTAATTCTTCAACTTTTAGTATTGATAATAACATAATTACAGGTGGTTCTGCAAGCTCTTTTAGCTATGGGCTAGATCATGCCTTCGGTCAAAATCACACAACTACAAATAATACTATTACAGCAGGATCTTGTACGGGAGCGAGTTGTACGCAAGCTGCCTATAGGCAAGCGGCTAATAATAGTTTGCTTACAATTACAGGAAACATTTTGAACGGCGGCGTTGCGGCTTCGACAACATCTACCCGAATAGCTCTACATCTATTAAACTGGCCTAGCGGTGCGGCAAATATTCAAAGAAATACATTTATAAATCAAACAGGGGTAGGAACTCCTACTACTGTTCAAATCGCAACTCAAGCAAAGTCCCTGAATTTTTGCAGCAATGTTTTAATCGGTGGCGGACGAACTAATGCCGGTAATGCGTCAACCTTAGTATTAAATGCTTTTACGACAGCGAATGCAAACTTTCTAGGAAATACTATTATTGGAGCTGATGTCCCAGCTGGTTCTTTTGCTTATCCAGTAGAACTCATCAGTGTCGGAAACAGTACAAATTTCAAACTTGATCAGAATATAATTAGCGGTCATCCTAATTCAACAACAAGGACTTCATGCATAAGAGAAAGTGGAAACGATGCCAGTTATGCAACATTGGTTTTAAACAATGTCGATAATTGTGTAACTGCTCTGTATGATGATTTTGGTCCAATTAAGACGGAGATTTGCAGTGGCAATTTTCATGCAGCTGTTTGCTCTGCCGCATTGGGTGGGGCGAGCATCTCGAATAATATTAACCTTACTCCCGTATTTGTAAATTCTGCGGCAAATAATTTTCGTTTAGATGCTGCGACTCCGACAGGAATTTTAAATGGACTTGTTGAGAATACTTCTCCTAACGACCATATTACAAAATTTAATCTAGCCTGTGGTAACCTTTTAGATCGTGACGGAAATACTAGAACATCTGGCACTAGTATAGGCGCTTATAAATAAAAACATCAATTAATTTCCCATTGACATTTACCTCTAAAAAAAAATCACTCTGAATGAGTCGAGGTAAAAATGTTAAAGCTAGTCAAAAAACAAAATCTGAAGTCCGTAACCGACAAGGTCTTACTTGTAATTTTAGATGGAGTTGGATATACCGAAAAAGGTGCCGATGCAGGCAATGCTATTGCCGGTGCGAAACTTCCTACACTTTCTAATCTTTGGAATCATCATTCAACTATTCATATTAAAGCTCACGGGAAAGCAGTTGGAATGCCTTCCGATGAAGATATGGGAAACTCCGAGGTCGGGCATAACGTTCTTGGGTGTGGTCGAATCTTTGATCAGGGCGCAAAGCTTGTGAGTAACTCGATTGATGCGGGCAAATTATTTCAGGGAAATGTTTGGAAAGAACTCATCGCAAATGTAAAAACAAAAAAATCGACTTTGCATTTTCTTGGGCTTCTTTCTGATGGGAATGTCCACAGTCATATGGAACATTTGAAAGCGTTAGTCGCCGCAGCAAAGACAGACGGTGCTTCTAAAGTTCGAATTCATATTTTACTAGATGGTCGTGATGTTCCCGAGAAGTCGGCTTTAGAATACGTTCGTCCTTTTGAAACTTTTTTATCTGGACTGTGCGATGGAAATTTTGATGCGCAAATTGCATCCGGCGGTGGTCGCATGACGATTACTATGGATCGCTACGAAGCGGATTGGTCAATGGTAGAGCGCGGTTGGAATTTCCATGTTAAGGGAGAAGGTCGTGCTTTTAAATCAGCAGAAGAAGCAATTGAAACATTTAGAAAAGAAGACCCTGCGGTTATTGACCAGTATCTCCCTGGATTTGTTGTTTTTAATGAGAATGGTCCAGTTGGAAAAATAAAAGATGGTGATTCTGTTGTATTCTTTAACTTTCGTGGTGACCGGGCAATTGAAATTAGCCTCGCAATGACTGCAGATAAATTCGATAAATTTAACCGTGGTCCAAAGCCAGATGTATATTACGCTGGTATGATGCAATACGATGGAGATTTAAAACTTCCCGACAAATACCTTGTAACCCCTCCCGCTATTGATAGAACTTTAAGTGAATATTTAATTAGTGAAAAATTACAACAATATGCAATTTCTGAAACCCAAAAATACGGGCACGTGACTTTTTTCTGGAATGGGAATAAGAGCGGCTACCTCGATAAAAATTTTGAAACCTTTCAAGAAGTTCCCTCTGATGTAATTCCATTCGACCAGGCTCCCGAAATGAAAGCCAAAGAAATTACGGATGTCCTCGTTTCTGCTCTTGAGGCTAATAAATATAATTTCGTTCGAGTCAATTATGCAAATGGTGATATGGTTGGGCATACTGGAAATTATGCGGCAACTGTAAGAAGTTTGGAGTTTTTAGATACTTGCATGGAGAGATTAAAGACTGCCTGCGATAAAAACGGCTACACTTTGTTAGTCACTGCCGATCACGGAAATGCAGATGAAATGTATCAACTCGACAAAAAAGGAAATCCTCAAAAAGCAGGAGAAAAGTTCGTCCCTAAAACTAGTCATACTTTGAATCCGGTGAACCTTGTTATTTATGACAAAGAAAATCGTTGGAAACTAAAAGGCGATTCTGATTCCGGTCTTGGTAATATTGCGGCTACTGTTCTGGATTTACTTGGCTACGAAGCACCAGAAGGTTATTTGCCATCTTTGTTAGAGAGGCTATAATTTATTATGCGTAGTAGTTGGTTTCCAAAATTCAAACAATCCATCTTCTTCAATACTTTTTGTTATCTCTGGGTAGGAATTTTTTCTACCCTTTCTTTTGTTCCATATGGTTACAGCGAGCTTGTGTTCATTGCTCCCTTTGGGCTTTTTTGGATTGAGGAAAAGTATCGAGGGCAATACAAAGTTTTATTTAAGAAAGGACTTCTATTTTCTATCGTGTTTTGTTTTTGTTCTTACTACTGGATAAACTACATGCTCATGGTCTTTGGTGGGTTTCCATTTTGGCTTGCCATACCCTTGTTTCTACTTTATTGCATCATCGTAAATTGGAAATTTGGAGTAGTAATGATGCTAATGAGCTTCCTTCGAAAAAAAGTAGGACGACACAATCTATTTGTTCCTGGGTTAGCCATTATCCTCGCAGAATTTTTTACCTGGCAAATTTTTCCCTGGTACTATGGAAATCTCATAGCGGGTAATGTAATTTTGTCGCAAGTGGTTGAATATACTGGAGTGTATGGGCTTTCTATTTTAGTCTTTGTAGTATCCTATCCATTCTTTCAATATCCTATTTGGCGCGTTATCCGCTCTAAGTCTCACAGGTTTAAATCTCTCACGCAAATGTATTTGCTCAAAGCTGTCAATGTATTGGCATTGTTTGCAATTGTAGGTGGATTTTTATTTTGGAAGTGGAGTCATGTTGAGCCTGTATCCACCAAGCAAGTTCTAATCATTCAACCCGATGCGCCTCTTGAATTTAGAGACGGTCGTGTCCGGGAGACAATGGAAGCGCTCATGAATCGAATTGAACGATTGGTGATCGAAGGCTCCGAAAACGAGCGACCAGATTTGATTGTGCTTCCGGAGTCAGGAGTTCCATTTTATTCTGCGCATAACGTTCCCGAAACTACAAGGTTCGATTTAATTTATTGGGCTAGATTCGAGGCTTTAATTTACCAGTTGAGTAACCGTTATAAAGCGAATTTTTATTTTAATGAACTCGATGCATCTTTTGTGAATAACGAATCTTCGGCGGAAAATTTGCGTTTTCATAATAGCTCAACTCTATTTGATCCAAATGGAAATCGCGGAGAGTTTTATCGTAAGTCTTACTTACTTGCCTTTGGCGAATATATCCCGTTTGGCGAAACTTTTCCTATTTTGTATGATATTGTCCCACAAGTCGGAAGATTCGTTCCTGGAGTTGAACAAAATCTAATTACCTATTTCAAAAATAAAACAGAGGTTAAGTTTGATAAGCCTCACTTAAAATGGATAGATTCTAGCTTCATGAATATGCAATCCCATAGAGATTACTACAAGGAAAATATTTCTGAATTAGAAGTTGCTGGAAAATTCCTTCCGCTTATTTGCTATGAAGTAATTCTTCCAGAATTTGTGCGTAAGTTTTATAAAACGGAAATGCCTGATTTCATCGTAAATATTACAAATGATAAATGGTATGGTAAGACTGTAGAAAGTTATGAGCATCTGGATCTAGCGAGACTGCGGTCAATCGAGTTTAGGCGCTGGATGGTACGAGCAACAAATTCAGGCACATCCGCTTTCGTAGATCATCTTGGTAGAATCGTAAACAATAAGATGACCGGTTTAGGGACAAGTGAGCGTTATTCGCGCCCTGTTTCAGTCATTTCATCTCCACCTACTTTTTACGTTCGGTTTGGAAATTTACTTGTTTGGCTATTTATTGTTATCTGTTCAGGATTTTTTGGATGGAAGGTTTATCGGAAAAGGTAGTTTATGTAATTATTCCTTGACAGGGAATAATTACATAACTCACCTTACGCAAGAGAATAAAACGATGGATTTTTTTATGAAATCAAGAATATTAGATAAATCTAATGAATCAATAGCCTGCGGCAGCAAACCCACCCTCAGTGCTGGGAACGCTGGCACTCACCTTGCGTAAGGTGAGT
>JANYCR010000585.1 GCA_025360185.1 Leptospiraceae bacterium
CTGAAGGTGAGCGTCAAGCGATGGGAGGAAAACCCACCGTTAGGTGTAACCCCACCCTCAGTGCTGGGAACGCTGGCACTCACCTTGCATAAGGTGAGTTACTAATCGCGGGTGTGATCGGAGAAAAAAAATTTGCTTACGACATCTAGGGTGACGCGGTAAACACTGCGAGTCGATTAGAGTCAAGTGGTGCAACAGGAGAAATTAATATTTCCCAATCAGTATTCGAGCGAGTGAAGACTTTTTTTATCTGTGAATACCGAGGAAAAATTCCTGCAAAAAATAAAGGGAATGTGGATATGTATTTCTTGAAGCGATTTAAACCTGAACTTTCAGAAGATGAGTTGGGTGTAATTCCGAATGAAAAATTTTGGGAAATGTATAAAAAGCTATAATATATGACTAGAAAAAATTTTATGATTTTAATTTTCACTTTGCTTTATTCCATAAGATATAGAAAAATGGAGGCAGATACTGTGAGTGAAACTAGCAAAATTCCAACACGAGAAATTCCTAGCTCAAAAGAAAAAATTCCAATTCTTGGATTTGGAACCTGGCGAGTATTTGACGAGCAAGCAACGGATGCAAATCTAAAAAGGCTAATTGAAGTCTGGAATATGTTTCAACGTCATGGTGGGCGGCTAATAGATAGTTCCCCCATGTATGGGAGCGCAGAAACTTTTATCGGGGCACTTTTCGAAAAATATGGAAAGAAGGATGCGTTCCTTGCAACAAAAGTTTGGACTTCAGGAAAAGAAGAAGGCTTAAACCAAATCAATAGCTCTTTTCAAAAAATGAAAACAAAATCTATCGACTTATTCCAAGTTCATAATCTTGTAGATATAAATACGCAGCTTACTAATCTTCGTAGCCTCAAGGAAAAAGGGCAGGTTCGGTATATAGGTATTACCCACTATGTTCCGTCCTACTTTGATAAAATGGAAGCTCTTATTAAAAAGAAGAAACTAGATTTCATTCAGATTCCTTATTCTATCAGCTTGAGAGATGCGGAAACTCGTATTTTGCCGTTTGCTAGAGACAATGGCGTCGCCGTGTTAATTAATCGACCATTTGAAGGAGGAGAATTATTTTCAGACTTTCTAAAAAAGCCAATAGATCCAAGGCTTATAGAAATGGGAATTAATTCCTGGGCAGAATTATTCATTCGTTTCTTAGTGGCTAATACTGATTTAACTTGCGTTCTATTTGCCTCATCCAAACCGCATCATGTAGAAGAAAACATGAATGCAGCCAAGAAACCCTTGTTAGATAAAAAAGATTTAGACAAGGCATATAAGATTTTTCAAGCAAACCAGTAGCTGTTATAGTTTAAAAATAGTCCTTGAAAAAATGGAAATTGTATTTACATTGAACTTGTTTGAATCTTATACCAAACACCAAAAGAAAAGTCTCATTTCAAGAGTAAAAAAGTGCGTTTTGTCTATACCAAATGCTACTTAAATAAAGTCCCTGTGGAAAATTACTTTTGTCATTTGGTATATTATTTATCAATATCATCTAAAAAGGAATATTCTATGAAAAAAATTTTACTATTACTCGCCATCGTCGTGCTAAGCGCTTCTTTCTCTATGTCTGCTGAAACACCAAAGCAAGCACCCAAACAAGAACCCAAAAAAGAAAAAGCAAAGAAGCAAGAGCCTAAGAAAGAAGGAAACGAAGAACAAAAAGAACGCAAAGACAATAAGTCTATGACAAAAGAGGACAAAGACGAATCTAAGAAGTAAGGCTACTCCTTATTAACCGCCGGAGGTATGATGTAGTCGCCGATGATGCTCGCACCTTCTCGCTCTTCGGCGAGTTTGTAGAGTAATTTCAACTCACTATTAACTTTCCATTTTTTCGTAAAAAAGTATTGGAGAGAAATATGAATTAATATTTAATTTTTAAGTATGCTAAATTTCCTTTTTAACATGGAAAAGAACTCGTTCAAATCATTACTAGATTCATCGAATATCAATTCTAGAAATTGGTTTTGGTCTTTAGCTTTTGAATATTGTATAGCAAATTCATCATATACTTTTGCACGCATTGTTTTTAAAATATTATGATTTAAAAGTAAAAGATTTATTGTATACTCTGCTTTATTTCTTTCTTGATGTGCTCTTTTTTTATCTGCCATAATTATGCATTCTTTACTACGTGGGTCATTCTGCGAATTCACTATTTCATAGTCGAAGTATTCCTCAATCAGTTCTTCTGTAACAGGATTTAAAAATAAACTATGATTAAGCTCTGATCCTTTTTTGGGAGCACAAAATTCTTCACTTCTTTTGACTCGATCCGACTTTATTTTTTCTCTATATTCTTCAATGTCAAAACCCTGACAGCACACAACTAAGTTCGCATAATTGAAAGTTAACTCTTTACTTTCATCTCTAGGAATTATATGCTCCAAATGACCAAAAGAATAAGTGCTATCTCTTTCTTTTAGTTTTTGCTGGCAGTAAGCACAAAGGTATTTTTGTGCTCTGAGAATATAATTATGAGTAATCGTTTTATCTGGGTTTTTGAATTCATCCCAAGGTTTTTCATATAGCGTATGAAAGTCTTTATACTTATCCAGCAAATCAAACTTTTCAGATTTATCAATGTATTTCATATTGCTGCTTTTAGTTTCTTCTCTCTCATTTTTTTTCGCATTACAATTTCGAAGTCTACACTCACAATATAAGAATCTTCTTTTCCTAAATTTGTAAGCAAACGGTTGTAAACCTCTATAGCTTCCGGTTTATCAAAAGTATCCGTTTCAATGAATTGATTTAATGCAATCATGTCTGCTGACGTTTCTTCATCCATAAGTTTTGTAACACCCATAATTTCTTTTAAAATTCTATTTGTTTCAACACCTTTAGTTTTCAAATCTGTATCTCTCAAATGAGTGGCTTCAATTTTAGAATCTTTTACATTCAACAGAAATATATTTTCTGGCTTAACAGATGCTAATATATGCGGAGAGTGAGTAGCCAATATTACCTGATTATTTGTTCCTATGCTTTGGTAAAGCTTTGCGAGTTGCTGTTGCCACGTTGGATGCAGCGATGTCTCCGGTTCATCGACCATTATAATGCTATCATTTATTTCTAATGTCTGTAAATAAACGAATCTGTAGAATAATTGCTTTTCGCCGCTAGACAATCCATCAATTGTAATAATTTGACCATTAGAACTTTTAAATTTAATTTGTTTTGTATCAATTTCTACTAAGGTCGTATTTAAATTAATGTGGTGGAAAATTTTATTTATTTTATCTATAATTCTTCCCATTGTAATTCGCGGAATAGTGTCTTGATCCATTATAACGCTCTGAAGAAACTCATTAATAATATAACTTTTAATTAAAGTTTTATCCTCATCAAAATCAATAGTCCTAAAAAACTCCTCTTTCCTTGATTGCATTTCTTCATTTATAATGCCTTTATCTTTTATTTCGTCTTTTGGGTATGTCCATAATTTCGACATGTAAGTTTCAGAAGGTATGAATGTAAAATTAAATCCAAGTTGAGTAATTAAATACGAAAGATAATTAAAAGTAACGAAATCATTTATTAGGAATTGTTTACCGTCGGAGGTATAAGATACAGTAAATGAATTTGAATTTTTTATTGATAAAATAGTTTTCTCAATAAATTCTTTTTGGGAGGCAGTATGCTCATTGAAATTTTCTGGAAATACTATTTTATTTAGTACATAGTTAAGCATTTCTAAAAATTTATTTCGGAACTCTATATTGTTCTTTAGATCAAACTCTATCGAAAATTCCTTAGCTAGAATTAAATTATTATCATTTAGGATCTTTTTGGCGAAAACAGATTGAATTGCTTCTAATATTGTTGTCTTACCACAACCATTCAAGCCTGCAAAAATAATTGTATCTAAAGTCTTTCCATTGGCGTCGGTAAAATCTAAATCGAGATAATCAATTACCTTATACCCAACTATTTTAAGTCTTCTAATCTTCATTGCTCTATAGGAAAGGAAAGAAAGAATCAGTCAAATCATTTTTCAACAGGGTAAGGTTTCACATTCAATACAATTTTCGCAAACGCAAGTGACCGACTCTACTCTCTATTAACCGCAGGTGGGATAATATAATCGCCAATGATGCTCGCACCTTCTCGCTCTTCGGCGAGCAAGAAGAAATGAATTTAGAATTTTTAAATTACAGGATCATGAAATTTCAGATTCAACTGTTCTAATATGTTTTTTAAAGGTGAATCATTAGTAACAAAAACTGAATCTGGTTGTAATTTAAGAAACTCTTCGTAGGCAACTATCTGTAATGCGTCGTTTCTTTTCATTCCCATTTGTTTTTTTGCTCCGAAATCTTGAATTAATTCTGTAGCTCTCTTATGAAAGTTAGTCGGCAATATATGCAGATTGAAAATCTTATCAATTATATCCCATTTTAATTTATCAAAAAGAATTTCGAATTCTTTTTTACGATTGAATTGCTCATTCTTGTCTAAGTTTTGAATAAAAAGTCTTTTTCTTAGTTCATCTACATATTCGACAATAGTCCAGTTAGAAAAATAAATTTGATTCTTTTGAAAAAGTTCTCTTACCTGCTCAGTTCCATTTTCAGGACGATAATATTTAATAAGAATATTTGTATCAATAAAGTAAAGGTTACTCAATGTTATCCCTCTCTAATATTAGAAACTTCTTCAGGAAGAGGCGGATATTTTTTAAAAATCTTTCCAATTTCATCAAGAGATACATTCGGTCTTTCTTTACTCTCTAATCCATCACTCCAGTCTACAAGTCCTGTATTTTTTTCGTATTCTTGAAAGGCTTTATCTACCATTTGCTCTAAGTTAGAAATCGTTTGGGATGGTGTTCCTTTTTTAATATAACCAAATGCATGAAGGTTTACGGATTGAATTGCATCCTCTTCTCCTCCATGAGCCGTAATGATAATGACTTGTGTTTCAGGAGAAAGTTTTTTTACATTTTCTAAAACTTGGAGTCCATCTAGACTATCTTTCATTCTTAAATCTGTGACAACGACTGGATATTTATTCTTTTGAAATAATTCCCAGGCAATATTTCCATTGATTGCTTTATCTATCTTTAGATCCTTTTTATTTAAAGCAATTTCGTATTGTGTCAAATAAAATTCGGTGTCATCTATGATTAATAAATTTCTCATACCTTCTCCTTTTCAATCGGTAATGAAATGAAAAATGTTGTCCCTTCCTTTCCCTCACTGGTAAATGTGAATTTGCCGCCAAACTCTTCCGTAATTGCTCGATGACTTAACCACAAGCCAATTCCTGAGCCGCTACTTTTAGTTGTAAAGAATGGACTAAATATTTTCGAACGGTGACCAAAGTCAATTCCACAACCATTATCCGTCACTTCAATTTTTATACTATCCGACTCTATAAAAGTTCTAACAAGTATTTTTTTGTTTTCTTTTCCATTCAAAGCATAAATCGAATTACGAATTAAATTCACGATAACGTTCCCTAGACTTTCAGAGACCCCATGAATTCTAGGAAGCTCTTGGTCTAACTGATATTCCACGTGAACGGAATTCGACTCTAATTGTTCCTGAAAGAAATGAAATGCATCTAAAATAATTTTATTTATACTAAGCTCTTTACTACCACTCTTTCTATTTGTCTCAATCGAAGAAAAATATCTTAGAACTTCATCAATTCTCTCTGTTTGTTTTAGAATATCTCGTAAGTAAATCTTTTGGTCTTCCGTATTTTCTATTTTTCCAGAAAGAATATTCTCTGCTATTAATTGAATCACTCCCATTGGATTTCTGATTTCATGACTAAGTTCCGTTGCTAAGGATTTAGTGATGTCTAATTTAGTTTTGCTTAATTTGTCTGCACTTTTTCTAACTGCATAATCTATTGAAGAAATAGGAATAAAAGATAAAGGCAAATTGTCAGTATCCGGAAAATCAATAATGCGAACTGACTTCAAGGAATAAGAATAATTCTCATCTTTTACAATTCCGTCATATTCTTCTTCGTCGTCGTGTTCAAAAATTTTTTCCAAACTTGGGTCACCATAAGACTGGATAATAGTAAATTGCTCTTTTAATGAAATATCGGTATTTGTTTCGTTAGCTATCCTATTTTGATAATTGGAGAGCATTGATGTCAAAAAATCGGGATGACTATTGTTCATTGTTATAGAAAAATTTTCGTTTCTTAGAATAAATTCAAAAACAAGGTCGGCAAATTTCTTCTGAAATTCAGAATCCGCATAATTAGAATAATTCCCTAAAGAGAGGAGTAGATGGAATTGCTCGCCTCTTCTTTTAATTGCTCTGTTTTCTATATTCTTTAAATGAAATAAAATAAGAATCAAATCTCTATAATAATCTTCTACCGATTTTAAATAATCATAATCAGGAATTCTAATTTTCCCAAGGTGTAGAAAATACAAAAAAGTTTGAGATGAAATAATAATACAAAATATTAAAAGTAGATAACGCACGATTCCTTCGAATACGAAAAAACTAGCTCCTGCTGAAAGAGAAAACAAGATTAGAAGTATGATTGAAAAATTGTCATCTCCTGTTTGAAATTTATAGCTAATATCTTTTTCTGTTAAGACTTTTATCGAATCCTTAATAAAAAATCTATTTTTCTTAAGCATAGAAAAAAACCAAAAGGAAGACGAAGACGTATTCTCAGGGGCAAATTCATTGTAATCACAATCTTCGATTATAAAAATACTCTTATCATAGAAAGTTGAATGTTTTTTTAAGTATCTAACGATATAAGAAAATATTCCATCCTCAGCGGATATTCGATCATAAACCTTTTCGCAAATTAGATTAAATCTTTTTAGGGGGAAAAAATAATCTTTTAGACTTTCAAATGACTCTTCATAGAATCCTGACATATAATCTTCTAAAAGCTCCTCGTCTATTTCAATTTTTATATGGGATTCATTCATGGGTTTCTTTTATTATCGTATCGTTTCAAACATTGAGTCAAGCTAATTTAGATTACCCGATTGGCTGAAAATTTGGATTTTCTATTATCATTTTCAAACATTCCTGTAAGGTTACATTTTCTGCGATTAACCACCATTGTCCAGTATGACGAAAATAGGAAAAATCGAAACAGTCTTTTCCTGTAAACGTTAAACGAGCAAATTTTTCATCGAATTCATCTTGTATTCGATTAGGATTTTCTGATTTTGATTTTTCACAGAAATAAAAATAACTTCGGTACCAACTTGTATAAATATCTACCAAATAGCTCCATTCTTTATTTGGCTTAGATTTAATATACTTTTTCTTTAGCGCTTCAACTAACGGCTGACATCTTTCAGAAATTTCTTTCTTTTCTAGCTCGGTTGGTTTTACTTTTTCAGACTTTGCAGGTTGGAACATCCATCTTTTCTCTGTCTTACCTCTCTTCATATAGTCTACTCCTTATTAACCGCAGGCGGGATGATATAGTCGCCGATGATGCTTGCACCTTCTCGTTCTTCGGCGAGTTTGTAGAGTTCTGATTTCATTTGCTCAACAATAAATGGATTAGACTCAGCAATATTAGTTTTATTAAGCGGGTCAGACATTCGATCGTAGAGTTCGTATATTACGCCGTCACGAGTTGGTATATAAATAAACTTATAGCGGCTATTCACCATTGACCGGTGTTTGGCGAATGCGATAGTCTCTCTATAATAGGGATCGGTAATCATAATTTGATAATCTTCTTCTGGAACAATTCGATGCATTTTCAAAATACTCGGATACATGATTCGCTGGGATTGAAAAAAATGCTCACCAATATCAGAAAACCAAATTCCGGTTTCCGAATAGACTGATCTTTCTTCTACCCAGTTTTCTTTTCCGAGAATTGGAATGAGAGACTGCCCTGGAAAATTCTTATTAGCCTCAATCTGGTAAAATTCCAATAGAGTAGGTACAATATCTACCGAACTAGTTACTCCTTTGAATACATGACTCTCGCGCTCTTTGAAAAATGTATGCGGAAATTTAATGATAAGCGGAACATGTGTAATATAGGGACCACGTAAATGTTCTCCGTGCCCATGACCATGAATATCTTCATAGAGAGATTCGCCATGATCTCCCGTTATAATGATTAAAGTTTTTTCGTATAAAGAATGCTTCTTGAGGTAACTCACGATTTTCCCAAAACTCTCATCAAATGAATAAACGGATGAATCAAATACTGCTTTGATTTGCTCTATGTCTTTTTCATTTGGCTTTGAGTCAGAAGTCGGATCAACGAACTTAAAATATTTGTATTTTCCATAATACTTTGGATCTGTAAATTTTTTGTATTCAGGGTAGGGCGGTGAATAAGGAAAATGCGTTACAGATAAAAACACATTTAGAAAAAATGGATTTGATTTTTCTTTTCGAATAAAAGAATAAATGTCGGGTAATAGCCTGTCACCGTCACCGAGGTTTGAAAATCCATTTACTTCTTCAAAGTATTCTCCCCCTCGAAGGAACGAACCGGTCAGAATTGGAAGTAAGAAAACTTGAAACTCTAAGCTTTTCTGAGTCACTAAAATTTTTGCGTTAAAGTTTGGAGTATGTACTTCTTCAAA
>JANYCR010000593.1 GCA_025360185.1 Leptospiraceae bacterium
CAACTATCGTTGGCGGGCTAATGGTAACTTACTTCAGTTATAAAGCCTATCGCCCTAATCTTACGATTGAATTTAAACCTAAGTCTACAAACCTAAAAGATCTCTGGAACAAAGTAGAGGTTACTAAGAATTATTCCACAGCTATGTGGTTTATCATGACAAAGGATATTATTAAAGAGGAAGCACCTATTCGAGATCGCGCAGTAAAGCGTTGGATTGAAAATGGATTTTTAGGAACTGAAGATAAAGAGGACAGGGCTTATCATATTAATTTATTCTTCGGGGAAGGGGGGGTTAGTACCTTACAACATATCTCTAATCGCAAAGAAATGAACAATGAACTAAAGGGTTTAATCCAATTACTCGAACAAGATGTAAATGGATTTCAAATTGAATTAGTATCAGGGGCTAAGGGCTAATAGCTTTTACTTCACACTACTTGCGAGATTTTTTTTTCTCTCTACTGTGCTTGCTGCTATTTCCTGGAAGAAGGGATCAAACTGATACTTAAGCATTTCCGCGTAATGAACTGCCGCAGTCTTTTGATCTAAGATTTTAATAGCTGATTCAGCAAAGTAGTAATGCATTTTTTTTAGGTAGGGAATTTTTTCTTTATTTAGATTTGTAGTGTCTATGGATTTAAAAATTTTATAGGCTAATGCGTATTTTTCTTGGTGAAAATTCATCAGTGCCTCTGCAATCTTTGGATTGGGACTTGCGTTTGGATTTTCTACAGCACGAGTGAAATCAAGAACTGGAAAGGGAGGAGCTTGTCTTCTTATAATGGTCTCTTCTATCGGATCATTTGCCTTATCCGCTTCTTTGATTTTTTCTTTTGCTCGCGTGATGAGTCCTTCTTTCCAATACATTTCTGCAAGGGCGAGATTTGCTTCATCGTTTACTGGATTAAGTAGTACAGCTTGTTTCCAATACTTTTCAGCATTTTGTTTTTTTCCCAGGTAAATGTATATTTGCCCCAGGTGAAGGTAACTTCGATAATACGATGGAGTTATATTCTTAGCCTGTATAAATTCATAGCCTGCTTCTTTAAAATTTTTTTGCATGTAAAGAAATCTTCCATAATTGTATCTCGCGGGAAAAAACAGTGGATCAAATGAGATCATCGCGTTTAACATCGAGCCAGCTTCAGACCAATCTCCTGTTTCATTTCTTTCTAGAAGTCCAACTGCTTCGTTATTAAATTCTCCTATATCTTCAATAGATTTATTTTTATAAGAAAAGGGAACTAGTGATTTTGAATTTTCCCCTCTTTTTATTCTACCCTTACATTCGATTAGATCATTTTCATTTCTTATAAAAATTTCTCTCGCAATTTCCTGCCTTTGACGTTCTTCTTTTTCCTCTTCCTTGTCCCAGAGATTTGCTTTGTATTTCAAATCATCGATAACAATGCTTTGCGAAAAAAGACTGACTGTAAAGAGTAAAAATAGCAATTGAAAATATAACATAAACTAGAATCCTGACCTTAGACTTCTCACAGCAGAAATATGAACACTTCCATTCTCAGTTGTAAAAATCTCTCTTATACTATCGGTTATAAGAAAATTTTCAAAAATATCTCTTTTGAAATTTTTGCATCTGACTTTACGCTTTTAACAGGCGAAAACGGAAGTGGAAAGACTAGTCTCTTAAAACTCATCTTGCAATCTTCCCGTAAGAAAGAATTTAGCTGGGGAAAAAATCTTTTAGCAAGTAAAACGGAAAATTTACTCTCTTACCTGGGTCATGAGAATGGGCTTTATAGTTCTCTCAGCCTACGTGAAAATCTAACTTTTTTTAATCGCATTTTACGAAACCCGATGCCGGAGTCACAAATAAATAATCTACTCGAACAGTTTCAGTTGATCAAGCGACTCGAAGACCCAGTCTCTACTTTTTCGGAAGGGATGAAAAAAAAATCAGGCATCATTAGAGCACTCCTTGCACGTCCTGCACTTCTACTTTTAGATGAGCCTTTAAATGGACTTGATACAAATTCAACCCAGGCTTTTTTAAAAATTCTTCAGACCGAGTTTGCGGCTACTTCCATTTTGCTTGTTGCGCACGAGATTGATAAGATTTTTCCCGTCGTCAAGCGCAGGCTTCATATTTCTAAAGGCGAGCTAAATCATGTTTAAGTATTTACTCCTAAAAGAATTTCAACTTGTGGGAAGAGCAAAGAATGGACTTCTTTCTCTCGTATCCCTTCTTATGGCATTTTTATTTATCTTTCATTACTCGCTTGAACATTCCGGTAAGCTAGATGTAAATTCTATCGTTGGTTTGAAGTGGGCGGGTATATTCCTGTTAGCCTTCATTTTAATTTCACAGGTCACTTATGAGGAGAGAGAGTCCGGCGCCTATCGCATTACGAGACTCTATATTCCTTCTCATTTAGAATTTCTCGCAAAGTCTTTCGTGTTATTCGTTTTACTTTTTATTGTAGAAATCTTTTTACTTTTTCTATTATTTTTATTTTTTGAGAAATTTCATTTTGTGCCGGGAGAATTACTCGGGCAGTTTCTGTATTTTATTCCTGGAACACTTTCTCTTTCGTTTTTAGGCGTGACTTTATCCCAAATGAGTTTTGCTACGAGGCTCAAAGAAGTTGTGCTTCCCATTTTACTCATTCCACTTTCTATTCCTGTTTTGATTGCTGGAATGGAAGCAGAGCGTAGGTATTTTTCCAAGGGTGAAGTTAGCTTCTCGTCTCTCGTCGTGCTTTTTGCGTTTTCTGTTTTGTATTTATCACTTGGATTATTACTGCGAGAGGTGGGGGATGAATAATGATAAATTATGAATGGTCAATGGTTAATGTAGTAATTGTGAAAGTAAAGAGAATATCTCTCACAGAGCGCACAGAGTTCACTGAGAGTCTTCCTTTTATTGATTCTTTTCTCTGTGTCCTCCGCGTGCTCTGTGAGAAAGTCTTGTTTTTAAAAAATTCCGAATTACGAGAACGTTGGAGAAATTATGAACAATAGGGAAATTCAACTTTATCCGCAGTGGCTAGATTCGATTTTATTTATTTTGCTAATAGGAATCTTTCCGGTTGCGGTTTTACTTTCGCTTTATTATCCGAATGTGATTTTAGAGCAGGGACTGTCTCATCGCATTTTTTATTTTCATGTATCGGTTGCCTGGGTTGCACTCTACGCACCTGCGTTTTCTTCGTTTTTTGGGATACTCTATATTATTCGTCGAGATCCAAACTGGGACACGCTTTCCTATAGCATGAGTAAACTCGCTCTTATCTTCTCGATACTTGTTTTATTCTCCGGTCCTATCTGGGCTTATAGTGCATGGGGAACACCCTGGGATTGGACAGATGCGAGACTCCAATCTTTCTTTATACTTGTAGTTAGTCTTCTATCTTATTTCGTATTTAGAAGTTTGATTACTGATTTAAATAAAAAAGCATTGTATTCTTCTTTTCTTAGCGTCTTATGCGCGTTAAACGCTCTTTTGACATGGGGTGCGATTCGCTGGGTGGAAAATCCGGGTAATCATCCGGGCTCTGTTCTGGGTAAAGGTGGGATGGATAAAGATATGAAAGAAACGTTTTGGATCAATATTCTAGCGTATCATATTCTATTTCTTGTATTATTTTTAGTTATATATAGAAAAGATAAGTTAGACGTGAAGCTTGTGCAAATCCGCGAGGAAATGGAATAATAAAAGATTACCACCGATGGACACCGATAAAAGACTGGATCGATAGTTTTGGGATAATCTTCAATTTGTCACCCCCTAAATTTTCTGTAGGGGGTCTCAATAACTTGAGATTCCCGATAGAAAATTTAGGGAATGACAATGAAAATAAACCCTCCGTGTCTCCGTGGCAAATCTTCAAAAGGAGTAAAATGAAAGTAGCCTATAAAGGAAAAGTGAGAGATGTTTATGATTTGGGGGAATATTTAATATTATCCTCTACGGATAGGATTTCTGCGTTTGATTGTGTGTTTGACGAGACTGTTCCGGACAAAGGAAAAATTTTAAATTCTATATCTAGGCTCTGGTTTGATTTTTTTAAAGACATTCCAAATCATATCGTCGAAACGGATTACAATAAGTATCCGGGAGAATACAAATCACGCGAAGAATTAAAAGACCGGTCAGTCCTTGTTAAAAAATGCAAACGTATTGATTATGAATGCGTTGTGCGCGGGTATCTTTCTGGCTCCGCTTACAAGGAATATAAATCTATAGGACAGATTGCAGGCGTAGCGGTTAGTCGACATTATGTTGAGTCAGAAAAATTATCTGAGCCACTCTTTACTCCCGCAGTTAAGAATGATTCCGGTCATGATGAAAATATCAGTGAAGCTGAATTAAAAAATCGAGTAGGTGTAGAATTATTTCAGACTCTTAAAGATTACTCTCTGACTCTTTACACAAAGGGACGTGACAAAGTAAAAACAGAAGGCTTAATTCTATGCGACACCAAATTTGAATTTGGATTTGATAAAGAGAAAGTTATTTTAATAGATGAACTACTTACTCCAGATTCTTCTCGTTATTGGGAAGTCGAAACTTACGCGGTTGGAATTTCCCCTCCTAGCTATGACAAGCAAATACTTCGTAACTACTTGGAAAAAATTGAATGGAATAAAAATCCACCTCCACCTAAGTTGCCAGATAGTATTATAAAAGAACTTTTATCTAAATACCAAGAACTACAGGAAAAGATTACAAAATGTTTATCGGAAAAGTAAATATCACTCTCAAAGAATCCGTCCTCGACCCACAGGGAACTACCGTTAAAAAAGTATTGCATGATATGGGCGAAGACATGGTCGCCGATTTAAGAATCGGAAAATACATCGAACTCAAATTAAACTCCAAAGACTTAGCGACTGCAAGAGAAGATGCAGACAGGCTTTGTAAAAAACTACTCGTCAACGGGGTAATTGAGACTTATGCGCTTGAGGTTCTCCCTGTATGAGAACAGCCGTTATCCGCTTCCCCGGCTCTAATTGTGATAGAGATATTGCCGACATACTTTCTAAGCAGTACAATCATCAAGTAAGTTACATCTGGCACAAAGAAAGTTTTGAAAAGCATTATGATTTAGTTATTATCCCCGGCGGATTTTCTTATGGGGATTATTTACGTTGTGGCGCACTTGCTCGCTTTTCTCCTGCGATGGTTTCTCTTAAAAATCATATTGATTCAGGAAGACTTGTGCTCGGTATTTGTAACGGGTTTCAGATTTTAGTGGAATCAGGTTTACTTCCTGGAGCGCTAACTCGCAATAAGACGCTCAAGCATATTTGTAAGAATGTAAATTTAAAAATAGGCTCTGCGGGAAATCCTTTGACTCGGAAAATTTCTCCTGATAAACTTCTAGACATTCCCATCTCGCATGGAGAAGGTTCTTATTTTGCAGATGCAGATACCCTGAAGCAACTAGCAGATGAAAACCGCGTATTATTTCGTTATGCCGGTGAAAACCCGAATGGATCTTTAGATGATATTGCAGGAGTAACTTCAAAGGATTTTAGGATTGCAGGTCTTATGCCTCATCCCGAAAGAGCTGTAGAGGAAATCTCTGGTAGCACTGACGGTAGAATTATTTTTGATTCTTTCTTTCAATTTGAGTAAAGCCTTTTAACGATTTTACCACCGATGGCACCGATAAAAAAACGATGAAAAATAAGATAAAATATGATGTGAATTCAAGACTATCGAATCTGTTATCGGTGAACTCGGTGTCCATCGGTGGTAATCTTTATCATGCTATGATTAATATCATTATGAAATAAGCCTTCTAAAGTTCTTTTTTTTTGCTTTTTTAGGTGTATTTATAGACGAAAGTAAAACAAGAGGATAGGTTAAATTTCTAATGCAAATAACATCCAAAATACAAAAAAAAGTAATCGTACTCATTCTAGGAGGAGGAAAAGGAACAAGACTTCTACCTTTAACAGAGAAGCGATCTAAACCAGCCGTTAGCTTTGGCGGAAAATATAGACTCGTAGATATTCCGATTTCAAATGCGTTAAACAGCGGGTTTGAACAAATTTTTGTTTTAACCCAGTTCAATTCTTATTCTCTGAATAGGCATATCTCTCGTACCTATAATTTTCAATCTATTCACAAGCAGGGATTTGTGGAGATTATTGCAGCAGAACAAACTGTATCCTCTGTCAGGTGGTTTGAAGGAACTGCCGATGCTGTTCGAAAAGTTCTTCCTCATATGGAAGATTATAAGTCAGATTATATTATTATTCTCTCGGGGGATCAGCTTTACAATATGGATTTGAACCAGTTCCTAATTACTCATCTTTCCGATCCAAGTAATCAGATGACGATTGCAGCAACACCGGTTACGGAAGATTTGGCGCCAGCACTTGGGATTTTACGAAAAGACGAAGAGAATTGGACGACAGGATTTTATGAAAAGCCGCAAGATATTTCAGAGGTAGAATCTTTTCGCTTGCCGAATAAAACTTTCCTCGCTTCTATGGGTATATACCTATTTAACACCAGCACTCTTAAAGAACTTTTAGCAGACACTAGTTTAACGGATTTTGGAAAAGAAATTATTCCCGGTGCTCTGAAAACACATAAAGTAAAAACGTATGTCTATGATGGATACTGGGAGGATATTGGAACGATTCGCGCTTTCTATGAGGCTAATCTAATGTTAACCGATGATTTTCCAAAATTCAATTTATATTTAGAAAGTACTCCTTTCTTTACCCGCGCGAGGTCTCTGCCACCTACAAAAGTAAATAAGGCTAATCTAAATAAGGTGCTACTTTCAGAGGGTTGCATTATCAATGACTCTACCATTACCCGCTCTGTGATTGGCGTACGTCAGGTGATTGATTCAGGAGCGCGAATAGAGAATTCTGTAATTATGGGAGCGGATACTTATGGCTCTTTTGACAAGAAAGGATTTGGAATTCCAGTTGGCATTGGTAAGAATTGCGAAATCAGAAATGCGATCATTGATAAAGATTGCTACATTGGAAATGACGTTAAATTAATAAATAAAGAGAACCATGAAAACTATGAAGATGATTATGTAAGAATTATCGATGGATTAATTATCGTTCCTAGGCGAAATGCAATTCCAAATGGATATGAAATATAATTCACTAAAAATCTAGCAAACTTTTTTGTAAAATTACTAAAAGGGGCTGTGTAAAAACATGATTTTCTCACAGAGCACACTGAGAGCACAGAGAAAAGAGTCAATAGCGTTAGCGAAATCAATACTCTCTGTGAACTCCGTGCCCTCTGTGAGAGATATTTTCTTTGTCTTTACACAACCCCTTTTCTATTTCCTGTAACGTCATCGTAATACTTCTGTAAGGATATTTTCTAATTAAATTTAATAATTGGTGTTATAAAAACATTTATTTACTTGCATAACTATAGAACTTTATAAAGTTTTTAGTAGAGGGCTTTATGAAATTTATACCAAAGTTTTTGATTTTAGTTTATAGCATATTATCCATTCCTGTGATTTCCCAGGAGACTCCGTCAAAAAAGGTAATTTCCCTTTCTATTTTT
>JANYCR010000594.1 GCA_025360185.1 Leptospiraceae bacterium
TTTTGGGTTGTCGTACCAGAGTTGACGAAACAGTAATGTCTCTATTGATTCTAAATCTAAAATCTATTCAAGCTATTTTTAATTGACTTTAAAATGGTACTCGTTAAACTTCCGAAAATCAAAAGATCAAAAAGGTGATACGAATGATTAAATGGAAGCTTATGGTGACAAGCATCCCGTATATGGTAGTTGTAATAGGACTTAATTATATACTCGGAACTGTGATTGGATTTGATGGAATTATAGAATTTGCGGATGTAGGTCTTGTATTGACTGGAGGAATTTTTCTCGTCGGCTTTATGCTTGCTGGAACAATGTCGGATTACAAAGAGAGTGAAAAACTTCCTGCTGAACTTGCTTGCACCCTCGAAGCAATTGAAGAAACAATGGCAACTGCTGCTGTGAGTAAACCAGACCTAGATGAAAAAAAAATGAGAGCTTCTCTTTTTGAAGTTACCACTGATATTTCTAATTGGTTTGTAAAGAAAATTTCTTATGAACAAATGTTTTACTCTCTTTCTAAATTGCAGACAACGATTTCTCATATGGAAAAATTAGGCGGAACAAGTTATGCGACTCGGATGCTCGGTGAGTTAAATGTTTTAAGAAAGACTGTTAGCCGCATCGGCGTAATTTCAAGAACGAATTTTCTTTCCACCGGTTACGCGTTGTTAGAGGTTTTAATTGCTGCGATTATAATTTTACTTCTAATTTCAAAATTTAAAAGTGTTTTGGCAGAATATATTTTAATTGGTTTCGTAAGTTTAATTTACGTTTATATGTATCGACTCATTCAAGATATTGATGACCCGTTTGAGTATGCTGAATCAGGTGAGCCCGGTGCTGCAGAAGTTCCTTTGTTTCCGTTCGAGGAATATAGAGATAGAGCAAAGAGTCGGTTGTAATTCTTAGGAAATAATATAGAATAACCTCTAAATACAAAAAAGCCAAGCTCTACAGCTTGGCTTTTATAATGAAAGGGTTGAATACATTCAACCACTCGATGATCGGTCACTGAGTGATTTTCGCAATTTCCTTAATTAAATATCTCAAATATAAAAGAGATTTTTCAATTATAAAGAATAGCGAAAATTGTATCGAAGTGCTAATCTTCGTCTTGTTTAACTTTGTATTTTTTGGTTAACTCTTCTGCAACGTTTCTAGGAACAGGGGCATAACGAGAAAACTCCATTGAGAATTCTGCCTTACCCTGTGTAGAAGATCGTAGCACTGTCGAATAACCAAACATATCCGCTAGTGGAACTTCGGCTTCAATTTTACAATAAGCATCTTGCTCTGTCGTAGCTAGAATCATACCACGTCTTTGATTAAGACCACCGAGGATTGCTCCTTGGAATTCTACCGGACCGTCAACTTCTACTTTCATTATAGGCTCGAGGATAATCGGAGCAGCCTTTGCAAACCCTTGACGGAATCCGTATCGAGCACCAATTTGGAACGCCATATCAGAAGAATCCACATCATGGTAAGCACCGTCGTTAACAACTGCGCGAACTCCAACGATTGGGAACCCGATAAGTGCTCCTCTTTCAAGACAGCTTTTAAATCCTTTATCGCAAGAACCAATGTATTCACGCGGAATAGAACCACCCACAACTTTGTCTACGAACTCGTAAACTTTTCCTTCTTCGAGTCCAATAGGCTCTAAGTAACCAGCAACACGGGAGAACTGTCCCTGACCACCCGTTTGCTTTTTATGAGTGTAATCAAATTCTGCTTTCTTGGTAATAGTTTCACGATAAGCAACTTGTGGAGCACCTGTAACAAGGTCTACACCGTATTCACGTCGCATACGCTCAACGTAAACTTCCAAGTGTAACTCTCCCATCCCTTTGATGATGGTTTGTCCGGATTCTTTATCAATTTCAGTTTTGAAAGTCGGATCTTCTTTTGTAAAACGGTTTAGCGCTTTTGCAAGATTTGGAAGTTGTTTTGATTCTTTACATTCAATTGTTAAAGAAATAACAGGAGCAGGAACGAACATAGACTCCATTGTAATTTTCCATGATCCATCGGTGAATGTATCGCCTGACGCACAATCAATACCAAATAACGCTACGATATCGCCTGCTTCTGCGGATGTGATTTCTTCCATCTCGTCAGAGTGCATACGAACGAGTCGTCCCACGCTGTGTTTTTTATTGTTAGAAGAATTGTAAATGGTCATACCTTTAGAAAGTTTACCTTGGTATACACGAACATAAGTCAACTGACCATAACGTCCGTCTTCTAGTTTGAATGCAAGACAAGCAAGAGGCTTAGTAGGATCAGACTCAAGAATAATTTCATCTTCGTTCTTATTTAGATCAAGACCTTTGTTTACAACTTCTGTAGGATTAGCAAGATAATCCGTTACTCCATCTAGAAGTTTTTGAACGCCTTTGTTTTTATAAGCGGAGCCCATAAACACAGGAGTGAGTTTTAATTCGAGAACACCTTGGCGAATCGCACGTTTGATTTGGTCTTCGTTAGGAGTTCCTTCAAGCATAGCCTCTGTTAGTTCATCACTAAATAGAGAAACTGCATCGAGCATTTCTTCGCGCTTTTTGTTTGCGAGTTCAAGGTGTTCAGCAGGAATTTCTTTTTCTACTACTTCCATTCCATTTGCACCTTCGAAATAAACTGCTTTCATGGATACAAGGTCAATGATTCCGTTGAAATTTCCTTCGAGTCCAATAGGAAGTTGCACAGCAACAGCATTGTGTTTAAGTTTTTCTCTTAATTGCTCAATCACACGAAATGGATTTGCACCAGTTCTATCAAGCTTGTTAATAAATGCGACACGCGGAACAGAGTAACGTCTCATCTGTCTGTCTACAGTGATGGATTGAGATTGAACTCCAGATACACCGCATAATACTAATATTGCGCCATCGAGGACACGCAAAGAGCGCTCTACTTCAATTGTAAAGTCAACGTGACCGGGAGTATCGATGATGTTAATAGAAGTAGTTTTCCATGTGCAATAAGTAGCAGCAGATTGAATGGTAATTCCACGCTCTCTTTCGAGTTCCATGCTATCCATTTTTGCGCCAACGCCGTCTTTACCGCGAACGTCATGGATAGCGTGAATCTTATTTGTATAAAAAAGAATGCGCTCTGTAAGTGTTGTTTTCCCTGAATCGATGTGAGCCGAAATCCCGATATTACGAGTATTTTTTAGTTTGTCGCTCAATGTTTTTGTGCTCATTATTGTCCTCTATTCCAAATTATAGGGGCATTTTGCCCGATTGTATGTCATATTTGCAAAGATAGGGTACGCGTCGAACAAAAAAGGGGTCAGGCTTGGAGTACCAATAAAACATTGATACAAAATTCCTATTCAAACATTTTGAGTTCTATGACTTCAAATCCTGAATTACTAATTCAATTGGTTACTATGGAAATGCCCTTTGGTAAATACAAAGGAATTAAATTATCTGAACTTCCTATGTTCTACCTGGAATGGTTTCAGCGAAATGGTTTTCCAAAAGGAAAATTAGGTATTTTACTCGAAACAATCTATGAAATAAAATTAAACGGTTTGGAAAGCCTGCTAGAACCTTTAAAAAAACAAGCAAATGTTATTTGACTACTTGATTCGTAAAAATTGGTATTGGTAAGTATTAACCTGGTTTGTACAGTAGGTTATGCATACAAAATTTTCTGATGTGGTATAATTCACGTTGTATGCTAATGGCTTATTGGTCTTATCCCCCACGTCCACTGAAATACTAAATAAATATTGTAGTGGTAGATTCGAAAACTCTGCATCTATGTTACCTAAAACTTTTGCCCAGGTAGAATAATTAAAAATACTTCCGCATTGACAGAGAAACGATTTTCCGATAGTTCCATTTTCGTTTGGAAGTTCGACCTTGGTATCAGCATCATAAATTAAACCATTCCCGACTCTCTTATCTAAACATCCTAATTCAGTATACTGGAATTGGATTGAGTTTTGTCTTGCACAACCTTGTCTCTTCTTTTCTGCGGGCAGATAGTTATTAACATAGTAAAATAAGAATTGCTCACTCTGGCTTGCCTTTTTTGGCTTTTCGATTATTGGGGTTTCAGGAATACAGGCTAATATGATGTATCCACATAATAATAAAATAAAAATTGTTTTCAATGTATCACCTTATCTTTAAAGTTTGAAACTGAAAAATCTCTCCGCTTACAGGGCATTTAGAGAGGCAAACTAAATTATCCGTAGCTTTATAATCTAAATTAAATACAAGCGGAATATTCTTACTATAGGACTGGGCACTGCTCGCAAACATAAAACTCAGTTGAACATTTGAAAATCCATTTTCTAATGTTGAATCTGTTCTATACCATTGAGAGTATTTAAAATCTTTTCCACATTGGCAATAGAATGATTTACCCGGCGACAAAGTATCCGAATCAATTTCTAGACCAGTGCTACTATCAATAATAAGACCTTTCGTAACTCTACTGTCAATACAACTAGACCCGTTTTGAGAAAACACAATAGAATTTGGTTTTGAGCACTCACTGTTTCTCTTATTTTCAGCCATGTAACTTTGAAGTAATAGGAAAGATAAAAACTCTTTACTTTCGTAAAATTCAAAACCAGTAGTTGAATTATCTAGTTTACAATTACCAATTTGAATCAATAAAATCAATATTAAAAGTTTCATTATTTCCTCATTTGTTTCACTGTGGGTAATTAATTGTATCCCCTAAAATTTTTCAATAAACCTATTTGTATACGAGCAATTCATACACAATAGTTATTCTGAATAAATGATTGAAATTGCCGGATTAGTAGAATTAAACGCTATGCTAGATAGAACTAAATAGGTATTAGCCTGAGAAAAAGTTAAAGTCGCACTAGAAGTTGTGGATGACGCAGTGTAAACGCTGGAAAGAATATTCGCAGTACGAGCATTGATTAAGCAGGGGTCTACATTTGAGTATACGGCAACAGACAAAAGACCACCACCATTACTTCCTGAAAATAGTAACTTCCCGTTTGTTTTTGCAGTTACCCGTGTCATCGAATAACTCTGTAAAGAAGTTCCAAATCCTAAATCCTCCGCTGCAAACTTTATACTTTGACTGGTCGTTGTCGCTGTTGAAAGAAATACATTTGTTTGTGTTCCCCCTGATGAAGTATATAGACAAGTAGGCGTTGTATCAACAGGCTTATTTGCATTAGCCTGTTGATACGCTAGTAAAGAAGCTAGAATTAGGTTTTCCTTTTTCTTTTCCTTAGAATTGTTATTGCAACCTATTTCTAAAATGATTAACATTATTATTAAATACTTCATTTTGTGACCTCTTCAATACTATAATGCGGATAATAAATGCATGCTGGTTCTGTTAGCTCGTAGAAATAAATAAAATCAGAGAGGCTATCGCCCCATTTAGTAACATGAATCGTTCGTCCATTGTCGTTTGAGATATTACGAGAGCGGATATTTTGTTTGACGATGGATTGAGGATATGGTTTAGCTATATCAGCTTGGATTGCGGCAATGACTTGATTATGCTTTGCTAATTCAACAGCGGTTAACGCTGCTACATTAGTGCGATAAAATTCAGATAATATTGTACCATCTATTTTTGAATAAGGTGTATTCTTGCTATCTACTATAGCTGGGATAAGCAGGATCTCTTTAAAATTTGCATCACAAGTCAAACTATAATGGTTACCTGGAAATGGAAATATTTCACGAAAAGAGATCGTCATCAGAAAAAAGATTAATAAAAAAATCTTCATTATTATATACATTTTATCAACACTCCTATTCATTTTCTTGTTTTTTAAAGCACAAAACATAATTTAATAAATTCTTATTGGAAGGTCCAGCAGGGCTGCCACCTGTCCTATTCATATTAGTAGAACCAAAATTATACAGCCAATAAAAGTCGGTATCCGTTATAGGAAGTTCGTCTTTTCGAGTTAGTAAATATTCTTTTAATTTATATTTATCTCCAACTGAGAAAGAATATTCATTATCCCAACTGAGTCCCTTTGTAGTGTCAAGTATACAACTGGCTCTAGCAGGACTAAGGGTTTTACTTTGATTACCCACACTATCATCACAAGCGGTATCGTTTGTTGGACAACCTTGGTATTTCTGAGCGTTATAGTAATTAGCCGCTGTGCCTGTACCCTTACAGTCATTTTGTGCTTGGCGGTAGACTTGACCTTGTACGCATTTTTTTATATAATACACTACGGATGTCGATTCTGTTTTACCAAAAGGCGGGGGGCAAAATTCGCTACCTATATTACTAAAAGAAACGAGAGAAATAGTTCCGTCGTTATTGTCTATAATCTTGTATCCTTGCGTGCTTCCAGACAATCTAGCGAAATAGCACATCCTTGGAAGCCCTTCAATAAATTTCTTCATTTCTGATTTTTCTTCCTTACCAACGATTGGCAAGTTACTATCACACTGGCTAAATACAATTATGCTCACAAGTAAAACTAAAATTAAATATTTCATGTTATTTGCCTTCCATAGCGTCTATGGTTAATCTTCTAAGTTCTAAATGATTCTGAATGGTATAACCGAAAAATGCTTTGTCCATTTGAACATATCCTTGATCTACCTCTTTTTTATTATTAAAATTTTCCATTTCACTTATTTCTCCTTGTAGTCAAAAATTACATTGTTCTCATTTAAGCAGCTAATTGTATGTAACCTACAATAGTTATTATTTAATGCAGGGAACATTTCCTTATCATTCTTATTTCTGGTCACTATATTAGGTACCTACGCCTTCCTCTTTGCATTGAATTTGCAAATGACATAATTCCATTTTTGAAACTGGAGCTTTTGTAAAATCCAATAAAATCTATTGGTATCTGTAGTCATAAAAATAAGTCCCTTTTTGTTTGTCAAGAAAAGTTAAGGCATAGTATTTTATAGCTTTGCATTCAAATTGATGCCTTTAATTTTTAATTGTTAAAAATTAGGCGTAATACATTCTTATGAGTATATTATACCATGTATAGTATACTCATAAGAATGTATTTTTATTAAATCAAGGAGTGGTTTGTATGAATCTAGTGACTACGATTTTACCGGTTGTTTTAGTTATTTATAGCATAGAGTTATTGGGTGTAGAACAGGAGCTTGTCCACTAACGTCTAATCCTATATTAGAAATTAACTATTTTAGGCTACAAATTGATATTCAAATATCGAAGCAAGCGATAGGTGGTAGAATGATATAAAATTTGTAATTAATTTTTTAGGGGTTAACTTGTTTTATCCTTAGGAAATGCTATGATGTTAATCAATGTTGCTTCACTTTAAGTAAAGTCGCACTGGTTTTTTTTGATAATGGAATTGAAAAAAAATGTAAAAGAAAACCTTTATCAAATGAAAGAATTATTAAAGGTAGAAATCAGAAAACTAAACATTGCTCTTGAATGCATTACCTATTTCATAAATGTCCCAATTGCCGCCTGCTTTGGGCTTATGAGTTTACAAGCTTATGGAGAAAAGTTTTTTACTTTTCTAATTGGAGTAGGGATAGCAGTTATAGTTACCCTACTCTTTTCATTAAATCTACGCAAAATTCTTCTGACTTCTCTTATTGATAAAGATATTTCGCAAATGAATCTTTCTGAGAAACAAAAATACAAATCCAATCTGTTTTATGCGCCGTTGATTTGTGGCGGAATTGTAGTTCAATTACAATGGGTAATAGGTGTTGTAGTCGCTGGGTTATATTATTCCTTTGCTCATGGTTTTACTGGAAATACAACTATGACTTTTATTATGATTTATACTTATATGGCTCCCATGAATTTTACAACCCATGCAGCGAGATCAGATTCTTTTTTAAAAATAATTCAGAACCATGATACTTTAAAGAATATTCCTCTTACAAAAGAAATGCTATTTAAATCCAATCATGGTCTTTCTAATTTTGGACGAATTCTTGCAACTTTTTGGTCGGCAATTATTTTTGTGTTAGCCGTTTTAGTTACTATTTATGCCAAAGGAATTTTAGACATAAAAGAAGATGTATATAAGGAATACTTAATCTCTTTTGTATTTGTATATTCTCTAATAGTAATTTTCAATTCATCGCGACTAATTACAAATAACCTTATCTTAAGTATTAACAATTTAAAAGATTCCGTGGAAGAATTAACACGCGGGCAGTTAAATAAAATTATCCCCGTTTTGGATAATGAAGAGTTGGGGCATGTTACACTTGAACTCGAAGATTTCCGAATGAAAATTTTTGAAATCATCTCTGGAATTCAATCCATGTCCCTTCAATTAAACGGGATTTCGAATAAGCTTCAATCTGATTCTTCCTCTGTGGCAAGAGAAGCACAAAAACAGGCAGGATTTTCAGAGGAAATTTCTGCTAGCCTAGATGAGTTTTCTAAGAGTATAGGACAATTCGCAGGTCTTGCAGAAGAGCAAGTTGATTCAGTAGAAAATTCTACTATTAGCTTGAATAAATTAGAAAATGAAATCAGCTTAGCGCTTGAATATTCAAATGCTTCCGCTAAACTTTCGAATGACACTAAAGTATATTCTGTAGAAGGACAAGAGCTAGGTAATGTCGCCCAACGCGCTATTGATGAAGTAAAACAAGTATCTATCGACATAGCGGAGTATACAAGAGTAATCAATGAAATCGCGGAAAGAGTGAGTCTTCTTTCGCTTAACGCATCGATTGAGGCAGCGCGCGCAGGTGAGAACGGAAAAGGATTTTCTGTTGTGGCTAATGAAATTTCTAAGTTGGGCGAGAATACAAATCAGAATTCATTGCTGATTCAAAAGAAGGTTACTTCTCTTACAAAAAAAGTAAATGATGGTTTAGAAAAAATGGCTACTCTTTTAAATAGTTTCAATAATATTCTTGCTGCCTCGGCTAAAACAGATGACACTATATTAAAAATGAAAGAAAATATGCAAAGGCAATTTCAATTAAAGACAGAAGTAAAAACAAATATGGATGAGCTTACTGAAAAATCTAAGAGCATTCAACTTGCTAGCAATGAACAAAGAGAAGTGATTGCAGAATTTTCTGCTGGAGTGGATAGTCTTCGTCAGGGCTCAGAATCTTTGGCAATTTCTGCTGATTCTTTAAATAGTATGTCTTTCCAAGTTAAGCAGGAAGCAAAACTTTTAGAAACAAAGGTTTCTTATTTTAAAACCTAAAGCAATAAATCCTATCTCTTTCATTCAATCACAAAAGATGTTGGTTTAACTCTACAATTTTTAAAAATGGATATTATGAACAAAGCACATGTATCCATTCTTTCCAAAGAACTCCAAATTTCAGAAAAACAAATTGCAGGCACGATGCAACTTCTAGAAGAGGGAGCGACGATTCCATTTATCAGCCGCTATCGAAAAGAGATCACGGGAAGTTTAGACGAAGTTCAGATTGCAAATATCTCTACTCGAATGAATCAGTTAGTCGAGTTAGAAAAAAGAAGAGAAACTATATTACATACAATCGAAGAGCAAGGAAAGCTCACAGCAGAACTTAGAAAAAAAATTACGAATACCTACGATCCGATTGAATTAGAAGACCTTTATTTGCCATATAAACCAAAACGAAAAACAAAAGCGTCAGTTGCAAGAGAGAAAGGCTTAGAGCCATTAGCCTTACATATCATGGAACAATCCAAAAATAATTTAGCAGAGCTTGCAAAATCCTTTCTCTCTAAAGAAAAAGACGTTAGTTCCATAGAAGAGGCTTTGCAGGGAGCGAGAGACATTGTAGCTGAGATGATAAGTGAAGCAAAAGAAGTCAGAAGTATCATCCGTTCCCAGTTCCAAAGACAAGCCATTGTAAAATCCTCCGTAGTCAAAGGCAAAGACGAAGAAGGAAGTAAATACAAAGACTATTTTGAATATGAAGAGCCATTACAAAAATGTCCGTCTCATCGGTTTCTGGCTATTATGCGCGGTGTAAACGAAGAGATTCTAAAACTTTCTATAGCACCAGATCACGACATAACCATTCAGGCAATGGAAAATTCTGTTATCAAGAAAAATGCTACTAAAGAATCAAGAGAACAATTAGACCTAGCAATGAAAGATTCTTACAAACGACTTTTGCAACCTTCCATAGAAACAGAATTTCGCCAGATGACTAAAGAAAAAGCGGACTTAGAGGCTATTCATGTGTTTTCGCTCAATCTCAGGCAACTTCTATTATCTTCTCCACTAGGACAGAAGAGGATAATGGCGGTTGACCCTGGATTTAGAACGGGATGTAAAATAGTATGCTTAGATAGTGAAGGAAACTTTCTATTTAACTCAACGATTTACCCACATCCTCCACAAAATGAAATAGAGAAATCACGCGCACAAATTTTAGAATTAGCAAAGAAATTTAAAACAGAAGCAATTGCAATCGGAAATGGAACTGCATCTAGAGAGACAGAAAGTTTCTTTAAAGGAATTAACTTTCCTTCGACTGTAGAAATTTTTATGGTCAATGAAGCGGGGGCTTCTATTTATTCAGCGTCTAAGATCGCACGAGAGGAATTTCCCGATCAAGACGTTACGGTTCGAGGTGCAGTGTCTATTGGAAGAAGACTTCTGGATCCACTTGCCGAGTTAGTAAAAATTGAACCAAAATCCATCGGAGTAGGACAATACCAACACGATGTAGACCAATCGCTATTACACTCGCGTCTTGATCAAGTAGTAGAAAGTTGCGTGAACCTAGTCGGTGTTAACCTCAACACAGCAAGCAAACACCTATTAGCCTACGTTTCCGGTGTAGGTCCTGCGTTAGCCGAAAGCATTGTAAATTTTAGAAAAGAACACGGTCAATTCAAATCCCGCAAACAACTACTCAAAGTTCCACGCTTGGGAGAAAAAGCATTTGAACAATGCGCAGCTTTTTTAAGAATTCCAAATTCAGAAAATCCGTTAGATAATAGCGCCGTTCATCCAGAAGCCTACACAATCGTAAAAAAAATAGCAAAGGATTTAAAAACAGATATTCCAACTCTTCTAAAAGACGAAAGTCTTCAGAAAAAGATTGAAGTAAAAAAATATCTCACAGATGAAATTGGTCTACCTACTTTACAAGACATTGTAAAAGAATTAGCAAAGCCCGGACTCGATCCTAGACAAAAAGCAAAATCCTTTTCGTTTGATGACTCAATCAAAACCATCGACGATCTAAAAGAAGGATTAGTCCTTCCTGGAATTGTAAACAATCTCACAAACTTCGGAGCCTTCGTCAATATTGGCATCAAAGAATCAGGTTTACTTCATATTTCACAAATCTCCAATCAATTTATAAAAAGCCCTTCGGACGTTTTACAATTAAACCAACCAGTCAAAGTAAAAGTTGTTTCGATAGACAAAGACAGAAAGCGAGTGCAACTAACGATGAAATTTGAGTAGGATGGTAGTGGTAAAGAGGTATTAACCATGACAGATAAATTTAAAAATGTTCCAGTAGAGGAAGATACTGCAATTAAATTTCGAAGCGTAACCAAGTTTGAAAATATAGATGCATTGCATGAAGTCTGGTATTGGGAAGGTGTAACAGCAGAAAGTCTCATCTTTGCCGATGAGGATATAACGCATATTAGTCTGAAAGAGTTAGAGCAAAAAATTATCGCTTCGCCATTCTATCAAAATGACAATGGGGTTACTGTTAAGAAGTCAGATGAATTAACCTTTGTGAATTTTAATTTCGTTGTAGGGTGATGGTGGGTTAGGTGTGGAGGTGGTTTTGTTTAAAAATTTTTATCAGGATAAAGGATTGATAAGATTGTTTGGAACTTTAAAATATAAAAGGGAAACGTAATATGAAGATTTACAGAAAGACAAAAATATTAATAATTTTTGCATTGTATTTTACTATTTCCTGCGGGTCACGTGTTTATAAAGATTTTTCTCCGGAATTAGAAAGTAAAGATTTAAATTCTAAAATACAAAGTGAAAAGGAAATCGAAACTATTCTCCAAACTCATTGGTATCAATATGATGAATTTAAGTTATCTGATAATAAAACTATAATAACAACTACTTTTCAAAATTTGAATAATGCATCTGAGTATTCAAGGTCAGGAAATTCAGGTTTGAAATATCATTTAAAATTTCAGGATACTAGAACTTTGACAAGAGATGGGATTTCATATTTTTTCTTTGCGATAACAATGACTCTTTACCCTATGATAGATAAATTTTCACATGATTGTGAATTATCGGGATTTGTTGAGCAAGAAGAGTTTTATTATAAGCTAGAAATTAAAGAAAACTCCTATTCGTCTATCCTCTTTGCTTTTTATCCGCCTGCTTTGGAGCAGGAAATTCATAGTCCCAATATTTCGCAATATTGTGTGTATTCTCTTTTACAACAATATATAAAATTTAGAAATAGAAAATTCTCTTCTTCTATATCGCTCTATTCAGCAGATTAATTAAATTCAATAACTTTGCTACAGGTGCTTATCAGTTTGGCATGTCAGGGTTAATGATGATTATTTTTGACTTGCAGCAATATAATTTCCCTAATATGTAAAATATTGAATTGTTTGTCCTCGAAGGAAATCAAATAGAATAGGAGACAGTCACTGTCACGGAAAATCTTTTAATGAATTCTAATTTAAAAGATAAGCTGAATTTTGAATTAAGATGCTATTAATTTTTACTTTACAAATAAAACAAAGTCCATACATTAAAAGTATAAAGCAAATTCTTTTTATAATAAACACATTTCCATGAATGAACCAATTGAATACATTAACACTATAACTAAAGCCATTGTAGATAGGGTGAATCCTGAAAAGGTAATTTTATTTGGCTCGTATGCTTATGGGACTCCGAGTAAAGATAGTGATATTGATATCTTAGTGATATTAAAAGATTCTTCTGTTCCTAGATACAAACGTTCAGGTGATTTATATACCATGCTAAAGGATTATTCTTCTTATCCGAAGGATTTGGTTGTCTATACAGAAGACGAAGTCAAGAAATGGGAAAATGTAAAACAGGCATTCATAACCTCAGTAATAAAAAAAGGGAAATTATTGTATGAGCGAAAGAATTGAATTAGCCAAATCCTGGTTTCAAGTGGCTAATGAGGATATACTTACAGCAGATCAATTGATGCGGTATGAAGATCCTGTTTTGCGTTCTATCTGTTTTCATTGTCAGCAAGCAGTTGAGAAGTATATCAAAGGACTAATTATTTATCTAGATGGAGATTTTTCATATACGCATGATATTTCTCGACTTCTCTATGAATTAAAGAACTATGAAAAGGAACTGAGCTTAGAAGATTTGGAACCCGACCAATTAACTTCTTATGCGGTAGAAGCGCGTTATCCTGACCCAGAAAATAACCTCAGTATAGAGCGGGCACGAGAAGCAATTTCCATTGCTCACCAAGTAAGAAATCGAATATTAGAAAAATTGAATATATAAACTATGACCCCTACTAAATAAGTGGACATTTGATTGTTTTATTGCGACCAAAATTAAATTCTGTAATTTAGAAACGCAAAGGACGCAGCGTAAAAAAAGCATTGATAGGGATACATCGCATCCCCGTAGACGATTTTTCATAATTAAAGTCTCATTAGCAGCGAAGCAAGAACCCCAAAAATTCCCATTTTCCGCCCAAATTAGCCCAAAACCACCAAAATAGTCAGTAATTGAGCTATGAAATTCATGTAGACATAAATAAAAATGTGCTAGAATATTATGTCTATCCGATAATTTAGTATACAAATATACTTTTTTGAGTAATTTTAGGCTTTTTTATGAAGGAAGAGCAGTACGACAAGCAGTGGTCAGTTAGAAATAATCGTATGAAGCTAGGTGCTATTTTTATAATAGTTGCCTCTCTTTTGGTGATTATTTATGACTTTGGCTTTAATCGCAAATCCGGGCTCTCATCAGCAGTCAATAAGCTTGTAATTACTGGACATCAGAAATTGAGCAAAGAAGAAATTGTTGCCATTTTAGGTGTTCAAGCGGGTGTTCCTTTTGAGGATTACAACCTGAAAGTCTTGGAAGAGAAACTAGAAAAACATCCAAGAATTAAAAAGGCGAGTGTAACTAGACGATCGAAAGAGCAGCTTTTGGTTTCGATTGTGGAGCGCGGGGCAAGATTCATCATTAACTCGAATGATAATCTATATGAAATTGACGATGACTATAAACTTGTTTCTGTCGATGACATTCGCGATGCAAACTTAGTGATTTTAAGCGGAGAATTCAATCTCGGTCAAAATCAACAAGTGAGCAAAAAGCTAAAAGAGTTTTGTGAGTCAGTAGAAAATTTGTTTGAAACTTATCCGCAGCTAAAAGATCGAATCGCAGAAGTGCGACTAGACCAAGATGGGGAGATTACGATATATACGCAGTATCCGCAACGAATACGGGTGAATATCGGAAACAAATTAGAAAGTATGCAAATTCGAAAATTATATGCAAGCCTGGCATATTTCGAAAATCAGGCTTCGAATGTAAGATTATTAGATTTAAGGGGAGATGACGCAGTTTATCATTAGAATCATATGCAGGAATTAGACAACAGTATAGCCGCAATAGACCTGGGTTCTTCTCTTATTAAAGTTGTAGTAGGAAGAGCTATCAGTGAAAATGAAATTGAAATCATTGGCACCGGAACAGCTCTGTGTTCCGGAATTAAAAACGGGGCGATCATAAATATTGAAACAACTACTAAATCTATCAATGAAGCAATAAGCCTTGCTGAACTCATGGCTGGTCAAGAAATTTCACACGTAATTGTAAATATCACAGGAAAAACAATCAAGGCTGATAATTCTAAAGCGGTAGTCGCTATTACAAATAGAGAAAGAATTGTAACGGAAGATGACGTTAGGCGCGTGATTGAAGCTGCACAACCAAGAGTTCCTAGTGATCAAATGGTATTACACGTATTATCCAAAGAATTTTCCGTAGACGATCAAACGAATATTAAAGAACCATTGGGGATGACGGGCGTTAGACTCGAAGCAGAAGTCCATGTGGTTACTGCTGGTATAACGACAATTCATAATTTAGACAAATGCATTGAAGGTGCTGGTCTTGTTCAAATTGACAAGGTGCTTTCTAGCTTTGCTTCGTCGGAAGCTGTATTAACAAGCGGAGAAAAAGATTTAGGCACAGCGGTAGTTGATATAGGCGCGGGGATAACAGATATTGTAATCTTCCAAGACGGTGGAGTTTGCTATTCGGGAGTAATTCCATTTGGTGGAAATAATATCACGAGTGATATTTCTATTGGATTAAAAACTCCACTCGAGCCAGCAGAGGTAATTAAGAAAAAATTTGGACATTGTTTGCATGAAGCAGTTGAGCCTACAGAAAAAAATCGAAGTGCCTGCTGTAAGTGGAAGACCTTCTAGGCAAGTTCTGAGACAAGATTTAGTAAGAATTGTAGAAGCAAGAACGAGAGAAATTTTAGAACATATCAACCACGAACTAGATAAGTCAGGGAAAAAATCGTTCTTATCCGGCGGAGTAATTTTAACCGGTGGGACGAGTTTACTTCCTGGAATTGATTTACTCGCAGAAGAAATATTCGGACTATCCGTAATCGTCGCAAGACCGGCTGGGCTCGGAGGACTCTCTGAACGAGTGGCTTCTCCTGAGTATTCGACGGCAGTAGGCTTAATAAAATATGTAGTAAGAAGCATTGATATTGAAAGCAAAGCACCAAATGAAAAATGGAGCGCATCTTCAGGAGAAAAACGAAATCCTTTTTTAAAGCTCTGGAGTTGGATGGAAACGAATTTGTAAAATGTTGTTAGATAAAAAAGCCTGCGGCGCAAGCCCACCGCTAGGTGTAAATATCAGTTATATGTTTGGGCTTACCTTGTGAAAGGTGAAATTAAAATTTAAAATGGAGCAAGAATATGCTGTATATGGATGAACAAAGAACAAGTCCCGTAGTAATTAAAGTGGTAGGAGTTGGTGGCGGTGGCATGAACGCTGTTAGCCGCATGGTAAATGCTAATTTCCGCGGTGTTGAATTTATCGTGATGAATACGGATGAACAGGTTCTGAATAAATGCAGCGTCGAAAACCGCGTTCAACTTGGAAATAAAGTTACGCGTGGAATGGGTGCGGGTGGTGATCCCGAAGTTGGAAATAAAGCAGCACAAGAAGACAAAGATCGAATAGCCGCAGTTCTAAAAGGGGCGGATATGGTATTCGTAACCGCTGGAATGGGTGGTGGAACTGGAACCGGTGCAGCGCCTGTAATCGCAGAGATCGCAAAAGAACTAAAATGTCTCGTGGTCGGTGTGGTAACTCTTCCTTTCGGATTCGAAGGACGACGTAGAAACGACCTAGCAAAAACTGGTCTTAACATGCTGCGCCAAAATGTGGATACCCTCATCACAATCAAAAATGATTCTATCTTCAAAGTAGTAGATAAAAAAGCACCAATTGATTATGCGTTCCGGGTAATCGATGATATCCTCTTGAATGCAGTAAAAGGATTAAGCGATATTATTAACCACCCTGGAATTATCAACGTAGACTTTGCAGACGTGAAGACTATCATGAAAGATACGGGAGACGCGATCATGGGAGTGGGAGAAGGTGTAGGCGAAAACAGAGTAGCCGATGCAGTCGAACATGCGATTAACAACGTGTTACTCGAAGAGACTTCTATTGCAGGTGCGAGCTCTCTATTAATCAACGTAACCGGTGGAAATGATTTAACAATCAACGATTGGAATGAAGTATCGCAAGTCATCACTGGTCAAGTGGATACTAACGCAAATATCATTATCGGTCTAAACGAAGAAGAAGGACTGAACGAAAAAATTCGTGTGACTGTAATTGCAACCGGATTCAGAGCAAGACTTCCGCATACTCTAACATCTCTCAAACGCGAACAAAATCCTGTGAACAACCAGCAACAACAACCACAGAAAGACCAACGCGAAGTCCAACAACAATCGCAACCAATGGTTCGCCCCAAAGTTGTGAACATGCCTGAACCACACGAATACATCGAGCCTACACGCTCTATCAAATCCCAAAACCGCGTGAACGCTCCTTACAATTACAACGAAGACTATGATATCCCAGCTTACTTACGTCGGGGTAATCGGGATTAGACTCAGTAGATGTTGACCTCACCCCGACTTTTTCGGATTTGGAATGTATTGCAGATGTAGTCCCCTCTCCTTAAGGAGAGGGGTTAATTATAGTTATTCTGCAACATCGAAAAAGTCGGGGTGAGGTCAAGAACAACTATGGAACAACCCTCCATTGAAATAACCTACGACCCCCACTATCAAAGTTCGCGGAATCACCGAAGAACTTTTCAAACAACAACCAGATGGCAAATTTGTTCTAAAACCTTTTACGATTATTAGTAAAAAGGTTTATAAGAATTTTACTGATAATGGTTCATCATTCAGATACTTAGTTAAATTTCTAAAAAAAGTACAAAGGAAAGACCATAATACAGTCCTGAAAGTCTTTTCATTGCCAACGAAATCTCAAAAACTAAACCTATTCTCATCATTATTCTATTATATTCTAGAAATATCAGGATTATTCTTCCTATTAACTAAGCCCTTAAATTTCTTTCTCTTTTTTTTATTCATAATTGTATTCCCGATTGCATTTACAGAATTTGTATCTATTTTTTCTAAGAATGATTATCATTTTATTGAAGAAAAACTAAGTGATATACTACTTGATAATTCTCCAGTAGCGGTTACACAAGAAAAGCCTCTTTCTGCAGAAGAAGTTCGTGAATTGTTAAAAGATTATCCTTCTTGGGGCGAAGCAGTTCTTCAAGAAAGAGCAGAGGCTAATTGAAAGAAATCTATTACTTTGATACGAGCGTTCTAGTTCGATATTATACAAATGAAACTGGCTCGGATCTTGTAAGAACAATAGACTTGTTGGTAAATTAGACTTGTACAAATTTTGGGATTTAAAATATTGTCCTTATGGACATAGATAGAATACTTTCCGATGTTAGAAGTAGCCAAGCGAATCTTGGTTTATTGCCAGAAGATTTTTATAAAC
>JANYCR010000608.1 GCA_025360185.1 Leptospiraceae bacterium
GTTTATCTATCCAAAGGAGAATACGACAAAGCGATTGAGTATCACACAAAAGACCTGGCGATTTCATTAAAGACCTTCGGAGACGAACACACATATGTCGCTAATTCTTATAATAACTTAGGTGTTGTTTACCAATCCAAAGGAGAATACGACAAAGCGATTGAGTATCACACAAAATCTCTTGCCATTAAATTAAAGACTCTCGGCGGCGAACATCTATCTGTCGCTGGTTCTTATAATAACTTAGGCTTAGTTTATTACTCCAAAGGAGAATACGATAAAGCGATTGAGAATTACGCAAAGTCTCTTGCCATTCAATTAAAGACTCTCGGCGACGAACATCTAAATGTCACTGCTTACTATAATAACTTAGGTATGGTTTACCAATCCAAAGGAGATTACGACAAAGCGATTGAGTATTACACAAAGTCTCTTGCCATAATGATAAAGACCATTGGAGGCGAACACCCATATGTCGCTAGCTCTTATGTTAATACTGGCACTCTTTATAAATCTAAAAAAGATTTTCTAAAAGCAATCGAATACTTACAAAAAGCAATCCACATCTACGAAAAGTCAGAAGAGCGCGACGCTTACATCCAAACATACACAACTCTAAAAGAAGTTTACGTTGAACAAAAACAAACCCAAATGGCAATTGATGCACTCAAACAAGCAATGGAACTGGTGTTAAAATTCAGACAGAAAATGGGACAGGATAAGACTGATTTTACGCAAAGGTATTTGTCTGTATTCACAGAATTGATTCGGCTTTATCAAGAAACAAATCAACTAGAAAAAGCATTTGAGGTTTCCGAAAAAATGAGAGGTCTTTCGATGATGGAGGACTTTCAAAAACAGTTAGCACTCAATCGGTCTGGTATTCCCAAAGATAAGTCCAATGAATTTAGTTTCTTACAGAAAAATCTCGAGTCTCTCTATTCTCAAAAGACTGCTATGCTTAGAAACTCTAAAACTCCTCAATTAGTAATTGACAATATGAAAAATGCTATCAGTGAGAGAGAAAGAAAATTGGCGTCAATGGAGAATGAGTTTGAAAAGAAGTATCCACAATATATTACCTTGAAGAAAATTCAATTTCCAGCTATCCCCGAATTAAAAAAACAACTGAAGAAAACAGATGCGACTATTGTGGAGTATGTTCTAGCAACCGACAAAGATGGAAAAGAGTCCCTTCATGCGTTTGTCATTAGCCCCAAAGGTTTCGAATCTGTAGACTTAGGAAAAGATTTAGACATCACAAGAAGAGTCAATAATCTACGGCTTATTATCTCCCAGTATCCAGATAAAAGAACTTTCATCGCCCTCAAACGAAACGATGGAGCCTTAGTTCTTTCCGATGCGGGACAATGCAAAGGATTTCACAAAGGAGAAAAGTGTTCTAAGTTCGTCACAGACTACGAATCCAAACCGGACGAGTTTGGAAATTTCAAATTAAAAGAAGTCATCCTCGGCATCCAAGAACGCAAAGTTGACGTAGCCGAATCAGCACAACTCATAAAACAATATTCCAAAGAGATTTATGACCTTGTGATTAAGCCGATTGAGAAATATGCAGAGGGGAAAATAATCATTTGTCCCGACGCAGCCTTGTTCACAATTCCGTTTTCGGCACTGATAACGGATAAGGGAAATTATCTTGTAGAAAAATATTCCATTTCCCTAATTCAGTCAGCCGCCGCTTGGATGAAATTGCAGAAAGAGGAAAAGCGCGAGTATACGCAACCACTCTTCGCAATGGGAAATTCTGTTTACGGCATGGGACACAGCAACAAAAAAGGAATCTCAGGACAACGCGGAATATCCACAAATAATAAAAGAGAAGTCAGAGACCTACAAGACGTAAAAATGAACAACCTTCCTGGAAGTCTCGAAGAGTTAAAATTTCTTTCTAAAACGATTTACAACTCCGACGCACTCAGCGACCACGTAATCTCTGGTATCCGCGCGAATAAGGATGAGTTATACAAAAGATTTGCAGTAACCAGTTCCATTAAAAACGGGGTGAGGTATCGCATCATCCATTTTTCCGTCCACGGACTTTTCTTCTCCGATTCTCCCGAACTAAATTCTCTTGCATTCACCAGTCGAGAAACCGCATCCAAATACACCGAAGAAGAATTGAAATCCTACGAAGATAAAAATGGTAGGATAGAAAGAGATGGTTTTTTAAAAATGGGCGACGTGGCGGAACTAGACTTAAAGACAGACTTACTCATCATGAGTGCTTGTGAAACTTCTCTCGGAACTGTCAAGGCTGGTGAGGGTATGGTTGGTTTGCCGCAAGCCTTTCTTTTGGGAGGGGCTAAGAACGTGATGGCGACACTTTGGTCAGTCGACGACAAAGGCACCATGCTCTTCTTCAAAGAATATTACAAAAACCTAATAGACAAAAAGCTTTCCCCAGAAGAAGCACTCAAGCTTACGCAAAAGAATCTTTACAAAAAATCCAAAGCGGCGAATGTTGATTATACCGACCCGTTTTATTGGTCTCCTTTTGTGGTTTATGGGAAATGACCTCATTACCGCCTAACGTTGGATTTGCGGAAATTGCTACAGAATAGTATTTGACAAGCAACTTCGCAAACCCAACATATAAAAAGAATCGTATTGGGTAACGGAGTAAGTATTACACTCGACATCCGTGTCAAGGCTGGTAGTAGATTGAGGCGTTGGTTAAGGCTTATTAGGAGTATGCGCATCTAAAACGCCGCATAACAAAGCGTGATCTGCTTCAAAGCCTCACAATGTTTGGAAGCTGTGAGGCTTCTCGCTCCGAGTCAGCTTAGTTGTGTAAGTGAAAATTTTTAGTATATTTGTCAGACTAATGCAAGTTACGCGCCTTCGTTTCAGGCACAAAACTTGCGGAAGAAAAGAGCAAGTTTGTGTGCCTTTCACTCAGTCACGCAACTTGCTAGTAATAGTACGACTCGGAGACATTGAGAAAATGGAAAGAAAAATGCTTGGGGCATTTTCTTCCCATTTTCTCAACGTCAGATACGCTTAACGTTAGGCGGCATTTTAGGTGCGGGCATGTTCGATAAAGGAACCAACGCTAAGATATTTTAGTAAAGGTTTCTCGACGTCCGTGTCTCGAAAGACTTTACCGTGACTAAAAAAATATTTACACGAGTAATGGATGATGGAAACTGCTTAGATTAGCGAGGAGTAATAAGTGAGATGCAAATTAGCCGCTTCGACGCTAAAAAGAAAAATTTACATTTATACTGATGGAAGGAATTTAAGAGAATGAAACTAATAATAGTTATTCTAATCATATTTAGTATTTTGAACTGTTCTACTGGACAATTAAAAAGTAAAGCCCCAGAATGGAGCGACTACCAAGGTGAAATGATTTATGATAATGCAGTGGCTAAATGCGAAAGCCTTGGAATGAGGTTACCGACTCTGGCGGAATTTAATGTAGCTTATAAAGCAAAACTTACAGAGGCTTGGATAAAAGATGGAATACATTATTGGACTCTTAACGAGAATTCATACACCCCAGTATTTTTGGTAGTTTTTATCGGGAATATATTTTTAGCTCGCACTTTCGATGTGGGCACAGGTTCATTTCTTGGTACCAGCCTTAAGAATACTCCTAATCAAGTCCGTTGTATTCGCTAGCCGTTCTTGGGTATTTAGCATTAATCGCTATTTATAAGTGTTAATGGAAACTGTCCGGCATTAGGGATAAAATTTTACCCACTTTAATTATGACTCGTATGGTTTACAGTCAATTAGCCGTTTGAAGGAATAGATTGACGTAGAATTTTGTGGAGTGAGGAGTAATAAGTGAGATTGAATTTAGCAGAAGTGCTTGAAAGAAAAAACAAAAAAGAGGTTTTTTTCTAGCAACAAAAGATTAAGCTAGGAGCATTCGCAAGAAAGTTCTGTAGGAAGATCGAGAGAGAAAAGATTCTGATTTTAATATTATGAAATTAGATAATTACCCAAAAGAAATTTAAGGATAAAATAAGAAAAAGTTAAGAAGAATAGAAAATACAATAAAAAATATTTCTTCGCGCCTAACGTTGGATTTGCGGAAATTGCTCCAGAATAGAATTGACAAGCAACTTCGCAAACCCAACATATAAAAAGAATCGTATTGGGTAAAGGAGTAAGTATTACACTCGACATCCGTGTCGAGGCTGGTAATGGATAAAGGCGTTGGTTAAGGCTTCTTAGGAGTATGCGCACCTAAAACACCGCATAACTTCGCGTGATCTGCTTCAAAGCCTCACAATGTTTGGAAGCTGTGAGGCTTCTCGCTCCAAGTCGGCTTAGTTGTATTAGCCACATTTTTTAGTTTATTTGTTGAACTCCTGCAAGTCCTGTGCCTTCACTACTGTCACAAAACTTGCAGAGAAGAGCAAGTTTGTGTGTCATCCGTTCAGTCACAGGACTTGCTAGTAATAGTACGACTCGGAGACATGACTTTAAAACTCAAAAGGTGCTACCGCACTTTCGAGTTTTAAAGTCACGTCAGATACGCTTAACGTTAGGCGAAAGAACTGGCTAAAAATTTAATTTCCCATTAATAGGAGTTTTCAGGAAAAAATATGAAAAAAAGAGAGATTGTAGAACTTTTAAAAAAAACCTTTTTTGAAACAGACCTTCAGGAACGAATGGACTTATTTATTAAAGAAAACGAAATTAAATTCTTTAATCACTTCGAGTTTAGTGTTGATGAATATAATGTTGTGGATATTGAAAAAATTCAAGATTTTTCTAAGTATATTGACTTTGAAGAATTAATTTTCGATGAGGATAATAAATTATTAATGCCTTTTAACCCAATTATTATAGATACCTTACTGCACAAAATGAGTTTATATGAATATTTAGGCGGAGAGTTTGCAAATCATTCAAATGAAATCATAGAAGAGAGAAAGAATAGATATTTAAATGAATATCTAGGAGAAAATTATATTTACTTCTTTAAGTATTTTAATGATAGTGATGCTATTTTATTGGCTCAATTTTCAAAAAGATATTATGAAACTAGCCCGTCGCTTGTCGGAAGAGCAAATATTGTATTTACCACTGTAAAAGAATTATATAATATCGTATTTAAAAATATTCATAAAAATATTTGGTCGTTTCAACTAAAAGCAAATTACATTGGAAGCGATTATTTTTTTGAGTATGTTGGTATAAATGAAATGAATAAGCAAGCTAAAAGCAGGGGCTATTCTAATTTTGATATGGATAAAGTTTTAGGTTTTAATTCGAATCAATTTATCAGATATTTATTAGGCTTTTTACAAGAACTTAATAAGCCAACGAATTTATTAATTGAAAAATCTTCACGCGATAAGAGAAATGAAATATTAGAGTGGAGATTGAATAATAGTCATTATCTAATTATAGACAAAGATATTCTTGCTACCAAAAATGAAGAAACTATTACTGAGTTGTCTGGAAAATTTATTAGGCAAACATTAGCCGCGCATTCTAGGAGAGGACATTTTCGGATACTTAAACATGAAAAATATAAAGATAATATTGGAAAAAGAATTTGGATTAATGATACATGGGTTGGTCCGACTGAATGGAAAGGAATAGATGATAAAATTTATAAAATAGTATCTAAAAAACAAATTCCATTAGAAGATGACAATTCGTCGGAAGAAATATTCGAGCCAGTTCAAAAAATTAAAAAAAGTAAATCGGAAATAATCGTAAGAAAATCATCTAGGCGAAAGAAGGGCTAATATATGTTATTTCATAAAGTCGAAGATGATATTTACCTTTGTGATAATGATGAATGGGTAAAAATTGTTGCTCAAAAATTAAATGTTCTGGATAAAATATATGCGCCTCCACATAAGCCACTTCAAATCTGTTTTAAGCCTATGTATTTAAGAGGAAAGAATTACTTTTATATATTTATACATTTCAATAATGACATAGATGGTGGGCTTACGTGTATAAAAGCAATTATGAATGATATTAATATAGAAAGAGTTAGTCATAAAATATCAAATATGTTAGATTCATTTAATATAGATGGCAATGAGTTTAGAAAATTATTGCAGAGTATGGAGATGAATTAGTTAAAATTTTTCGTAAAGTTGAGAGTTGATTTAAAGGAGTCGAGCCAGTTCCTTCGCCTAACTGCGAGTATCCACTGCGGAGGTGAACTATGTTCGGATGCTGTTCACCTCCTTGCTCCAAGCCGGCTTAACTGTGGTTGTTGAACTTTGTAGTATATTTGTCAGACTTATGCAAGTCCAGTGCCTTCGCTCCGGTCACAAAACTTGCAAGAGAATAATGCAAGTTTTGCGCCCTACACTCAGTCACGGGACTTGCTAGTAATAGTTCGGCTTGGAGACATGACTTTTAAACTCAAAAGGTGCTACCGCACTTTCGAGTTTAAAAGTCACGTCGGATACTCTTAACGTTATGCGCCATGCCTAGCTATATTTCATTAGCTCAATCAAAACAGATTGAAACGGATAGATTTTGGAGGCTGGTTTAAAATTTAACGCTAAACGGGGTGGATATAGAATTGTGCTAAAAGTGACTGGTTGACAAGTGTTTTTGGTTTCTTAGTTTTAACATAAACACAATTGATTTTGTTAAACTGAAATAG
>JANYCR010000011.1 GCA_025360185.1 Leptospiraceae bacterium
AAGTTAAAGATGTTAAAATTAATACCAAGATTAGCTTTTTCATTTTGCGCTCTTTAGCTCCAGTTTTATCTTAAGCTCAACAATTTCGCTAACCTTTGCGAGCTTAATGTCTGGAACTGCAATTTTAAAATCATTTAAGTTTACTTTAAATCCTGCCGTGAGAAGATACCCGCTTCCTGATTCTGATGAGGTTACGACTCCTTCAATTTCTACATTGTCTTTAGTTGTGCCGTGAATTGTCATCTTACCGGATACTTTCGCTTTGCCGGTAGCAGGGTCATAAGAAACGATTGTTCCTTTGTAGTTTGCGGTAGCAAATTTTGCAGACTCTAAATAAGTTTCGTGCATTCTATCATTGGCAAATTTGTATTGTCCGTCTAAGGCAAAACTGTCTAGAGTAATATCCATGACAATTTCAAAAGTCTTTGCTTTCATATCAACATTACCACTAATTTGTTTTGCAAGACCGACCATCTTAGAATCAGTTCCAGCCATTGTTTTAATCAAGGTAAAAAGCATTTTACCTGAATCTACTTTTAACTTACTTTCAGTGATGGTTGGACCTGCGGATAATGAACCATATGCCAAAAAACCTATCAAGCTTACTATACCGAAAAATTTGTTTTGTGTTTTCATTTTATTCTCCTTATGAATACAATACGTTCTCATTTTACTGCTCTCAATTCGATTTTAATTTTCAATTTTACTATTTCACTAACCTTTGTAAGTTTTGTATTAGGAACTTCAATATTGAAGTCCCTTAAATTTACTTTAAAATCTGCGGTTAATAAATAGTTATCTTTCGTTGTTTTAGATGGAACTACCTTTCCTTCTATTGTAAAATTATCTTTTGTTACTCCATGTGACGTCATCTTCCCAATTACTTTTGCGATTCCAGTTGTCGGTTCATATGAAACAACAGTTCCTTTATAATTTGCTGTCGCGAACTTGAAAGATTCAAGATGTGTCTCATGCATTCTATTGTTGGCAAATTTGAATTTGCCGCTCAGACTAAAACTGTCCAAATTTATATCCATTGTCATATCGAAAGTCTTTTCTTTCATATCAACGAATCCGGATATTTCATTGGCAAGTCCAGTCATGCTAGAAAATTCAGTCATTTCAGGATCGTAGCCGGAAGAACTTGTTTTAACTAAGGTAAAATGCATTTTACCGGATTCTACTTTTAGTTTTCCTCCTGGTAATGTAGTTGCGGATAATGCCCCGTAAATCATAAAGAGAGCTAGACTGATAATGAATGAATACATTTTGTTTTTGTTAGTCTCTCTAAGAAGTAAAGCAGTATCGGTTTTCATTCTAATGCTCCTGCTTTTATCCAGCAAAATACTGCTTTGGTTAAAGTAGAGTCGGCATAGGCAGACATTGAGCCGCTATTAATTGCTGTGTAAAAGACGCTGGCTGTTGGTATACCGGCAGTTACCTTTGTCATGACAGAGGCATAACTGCTAGTATCCACAATTGATTTTTGAGCTCCAGATACATGGCAACTGCTGCATTTACTAGAAAGTCCTGCCGTACTTAAACTGGAAAAAGAAGTTGAAGCTGAGGAGCAATCAATGCTTGCAGAGTTACTGTTTGTGGCTATCTGAAGTAGAAATCCCTGTGTAGCAATTTTTTTCTCTATGTCGGAGTATTTCTTGTCAGTGCAACTAACGACTCCTGCTAGAAGTATAATGAATATAATTGGTAAATGGTTTAATTGCATTTTTAACCTTCTTGTTTTTTTTGATCGATTCTTGATCCAATGTCTCATATAAATAGGACGGACATAAATTTTATGAAAGTCAATGGGATAATTGGAAATTGGCTCTATGATATATATGATATATATCATAATTGAAATTGAAACTGAAACCCGTAATCATTACGCATTACGGGTTTAGTATTTAGGATTTTTTAATTTGCGGATAATTCGAATTTAACGTTAATGTCTACTTCTTTAATTTTTGGAGGTTCCATTTTATAGTCTTTCGGATTCACTTTAAAACTTGCAGTAAATAAATATCCCTTCCCATGCTTTTTTAATTTTCCAGTGATCTCGACATTGTCTTTTGTTACTCCATGGATTTGCATTTTACCTACGACCTTTATATCGCCTGTCGTTAAATCGTGTGCTGTGATTAGCCCTTCGAAATTTGCAGTGTGATAGGTTTCTGATTCTAAATAGCCCTCATGCATTAGGTCATTCGCATATTTATATGCACCTGTCAGATAGAAACTGTCGTGTTTGATTGTTGCAAATATGCTTACCTTTTTTGAGGCTACGTCGACGGAGCCATAAAATTCATCTGCAACTCCAGACATTTTTGCGGTGACATCCCATTCAGTCTTTACTAATACGAATAGAATTTTTCCTGAACTCAATTTGAGTTTACTTTCTGTAACTTCCACGGCTTGAATAATACTCATTGTAAAAAATAAAATGGCTAAGCACAATGAGAGTCTTTTGAAAATTTTCATAAAATTACTTCTCCTCTATTAATCATCGTAAAGGATAACGGGGTGTAATCGTTGACAAAGGTGTTTGCCATTTTAAGATTTGGTCTCGTTCCGATTTACGAGGATATGTATAGGTCAGAGGGAAATTTCTAAATTAAAAAGTCAAGCTTTATTTTGTAGGCATAAAAAAGGAGTTCGAAATTTATACTCTCATTTAGAGACTGATTCTAAATATCTATCGCATTATCATTAATGCTTTTCTATTTAGTTACTCACCTTACGCAAGGTGAGCCAAACGTCCAACTGAGGTTTGAACCAAGTGGTGGGCTTTCCTCCCATCGCTTAACGCTCACTTTCAGCCAAGCTATACCGCAAGCTATTAATTTATTAGCATTATCTAATATTGTCAAAAACATTTTTAGTTCACTTAATTCTTAATTTTGCGTAAGCTGAGTTAATTAGAATTAGTTTAATTTCTAATTATTTTACTGCTTCGAAAATATTCGTATCTTCGAGTTTTCTTTTCACAATGACTGCCGCTTGCGTAATCAATTGTTTACGACGAGAATATTTATTTTTGAGATTTATGTCATAACTCACAACAAATGCAATAATGATAAGTGAGAATGGATATGCAGATCCGAGGATAATGATAGGTATCCCTATTTGATAAATCGAAAAGGATTGGAGAACAAAAAGAATTTCATGGATTATATAGGAAAGTGCAATATTAAAAATAAGCCCACCTACTAAAAAAATAACAGAAATAGTTAGTAGGCTGAAAGTTTTAAATGTTTTTCCACTGGTCAAAAGAAATGATGCCTTCATTGCCTGCCTTGCGTTATAGTCTGCATCGATTATAAAAAATGGTGCGAAAATTAAACGTGCAATTGTCCAAAAAAATAAAACAACGCCGAATAAAATACGAATCTGCATAATTTTATCGTAGTCTTTCAAGAAGAAGGCTACCTTAAAAAGCAAAATATAAAGAGAGTAATACGCAGCAAGCAAAAGTAGAATTTGCAAATAACGTTTGTGACCTAAAAATAATATTTTAAGACTCACAGAAAGTCCCCGAACGAGCCTGAGATAAAAACGAATAACTCCACATACAAAATAAGATACGATAGGTAGAGATAAATAACCAAGCAACATGTTTTGAGTTTCTCTTTCGTAAGCTATCGCAAATACTAAAAAGATCATCGAAAAGTAAGTTGCTGAGAGGAGTAATGTAAAGATAAGACTCGCAAGAGTTGTGATAAAAAAACTCTTATGTGCAATTGCCATACTCTCCTTAATATAGTTTACAACGATTTGCGGTGGAGTAAATAGCTTTACTAATACTTTCGGATTCATATATGTTTCAAGCGTCTTACTGAATGGCACTCTAAATCAACAAAAAAATATTGATTGAAATTAAATATTAATAAATCACCTTACGCAAAGGAATAAAACTATGTAATCTTTAATGAAATTGAGAATATTAAATAAATCTAATGAATCAGTAAAATCAATAGCCCGCGGCAGCGAACCCACCGTTAGGTGTAACCCCATCATCAGCGTTGGGCACGCTGGTCACTCACCTGAACTCAATCATTGCTTTTAAGAAGCAATGATAATGTAAGGTGAGTTAATAAAAACATTAATCGTCAAGCGTAATCGGATTAAATCTAGGACTAGAAATTTTAGGAGTGGTCGGATTGGTATTTTTAGGAATTGCTTCGGTGTTTTCCGTATCTACTTTTGTTAGGTTGGATACAGGGATTTTTCCTTTTGAATCTTCATTGAGAACTTCATTTTTAATTACATCATTAATTCTTTTTACCATAAAAGTTTGGCTTGGATCTACAGGTTCTTCTTTTACGCCAGATTTTTCATTATCCAATTCCATTTCTTCATCTAATAAATCTTCTAGATCTTGCAAAGGAGGGGGAAACGACAAATCAATATTTGCCCGTGTTTCGATAGCATCTAAGTCTGTAGTAGAATCACCGAGATGGTGGACATCATCTTCTGTTTCTTCTGTTACCATATCATCAAAGTCCATCGCAAAATCAGTATCTACTTCTCCAGATAACATTCCTTGTTCGATTTCTTCATTTATGATTGCGTCAAAATCTAGATAGCTTTTTGTTTTGTAATCTATAGTTGGGGATGAAATTTTGGGTAAATCAGTATTATCCAGAGGCACTGTCTCAATATTAATTGCAGAAATTTTATCCATCGTTGGTCCGGATAAGCTTTCTAGAGAACTTATGTATTCAATTTCCTCTGATAGATCTACATCTAAAGAAAGACTATCGTCTACTTCTTGAATAGTCATTGTGTTCTTTAGATTTTTATAATGTTCTTCTGCTGATTCTTCTTTTTTAAAATCAGACTCTATTAACGAATTTAGATTAAAATTAATTGCCTCCTTTTCTGTTAGAAGAGGTTCATCATCTATTACGGATAAATTTAGTGAGCTTAGGTTCAAAGTAAACGCAGTCGTTGATGTTGGAACATCAGCGGATAACGCTGATTTGGTCTCAACTGCATGCAATAGTTTCGGGGAAATTTTTTTGAATTCCGCACGATCTGGCTTAGTAATTAGATAGGGGTCTGTTTCTAGAAAATTTTGAAAATTTTTAAATTCGTTAATTGTGACGTTGTCTGGCTCTTCATTAGTCAGGTAAGAATAAATTTCTTCGGTAGATACTTGGCTATCAATATAAATTAAGAGTTTAATTGTAAGATCTATTAAGGCAGGTGACATTCCAAAAAAAAGAATTCCAATATTGCCTTGCTTCTCTGAATCTAACAATCGTTCAAATAATTCAACTTGATTCTTAAATTCTAAATTTGCTTTATAAATAGAAACAGAAAAGCCATTGGATGCCAGGGTAGTAGAAATAGATTCATAATCCATTTTCTTAGTTAAAGATTGGAGCATGACAAGTTTTTGAATCTTTTTTGATTTAAATTCTTTGGACTTAGACTCAATAAACGAACTATTTTTAGAATCAAAGTCTTTCAGACTATCAAACAAGTAGCAAATATTACCCGTATCCCCTAGAGGTATAAAATTTTTTAAAAGTTGATTCATGCTTGTATTCAATGTCTAGGAAAAACTAACCTGATTGCAATATCTATCTATGTGTTTAAAAACTGTATATTTTGCAAGCACAATCTAAAATCCTATATTCATTTGGGTAACTCTTGGCTTAGATCTAGATTAAATTTATAATCTTTAAAATTTGCTTCCACTAGGATTTCGGTTGTCTTGCCATTTAGACTGTAGACCGCATTCAAAAGAGTCTGAGTGGGCATTTGAAAGACAAAGTCCTTTTCGAAATTCAACTCGATAGAATACTTTATCATTTCTTTTTTCTTAATGATTGGTTCCTTGATGATTTTTATAATGCGAGCGGTTCTAGGATTTAGCCAAAGTTGTCCCCGAAAATTGCCCGTTTGGATTTTGTTTGGACTGACTAGATACTTTACAATTTTAGAGTCTGAATAAAAAGCTTGAAAGGAATGAGTTTTAATTCCTTCCATTGAAAGCCAATCTACTTCGGATTTATTTGTTCTTTCAATAATTGGTTTTGTGAGAATTTGTTTTATTCCATTTACTTCAATTTCTTTACAGATAAAAATATATTCTTCTGGAGATTGAAAGTATCCGGCTTGTATTCTTTTTTCTACTACGCTACCGGAAGATTCTTTTATTTTAGAAATGACTTCCTGACGAACTCGGTAGTTTTTGATTTCTCTTTTCTCTTTTTGAAATAGCTGGGCTGACTGGTTTAGTAGATTTGCATTATCGTCTGCTGGCAGTGAGGAATTTATCACAGAGACGCAGAGGCACAGAGTAATTATAATTAGCCTCAATGCTTTATTTAACACACCATTTGCACTATTTAATGGATCTAATTATTATCTTTATAACTATAAAGTTTTAAATTCATTCTGGACTTTTCAACTTGATGAATTTGCTTAAAATGATCGTTAGGACAAATAATATCCGAACCAGTATTCAAATTGAGTTCTGGGTAATCTAGTAAATCTTGCACAGATGCAGTACCGGAGGAAACGCTAGACTTAGATCCAACATTATCGCCATTAAATACCACAAACTCTGTATTAGCCCCACTTGTTCCATTACTCACAATTACAAAATCTGTTGTAGAAGATGTAATACCCGTTGTAACTTTAGTAACGCGGCTTGCTTGCGAAGGAGTAAGATTATAAGAAGATGTGCTGATAGAAGAGAAGGGAGAAGTTGCCAATGCTTGTAGAGTTGAGGAGAATGGGTAGGTTGTTCGCGCTGAATCAATATTAACCGCAGTTGTATTTCCGAAATAAACATTCTGTAAATTTGAATAGCCAACAGCCTGCCCCATAAAAGAAGCAACTATTCGTTTAAATGCTGTTTTGTTATCTGTGCTAAGTACAGTAGAGTTAAAATTACTAGAATTCATAAATATCGCCATTAGGTTGTAGGCAGTATTCGCTCTCGTTCCATTGTAACCCTGAACGGATCGTTGAAAAAACTCGTTGCGGGTATCTGTTGTTGTCCCCGAACTCTCATACATATATCTCATAAAGCTATAGGCATAAGCATAATTCTTAAGGCTACTCGCCCAATTAAATAATGATGGATTACCAGTGCTTGTGCTTCCAATTCCACCTGTGCAGGAACTAGAACTACTTGCATCTCCTTTAAAACAACTAAGTCTAGCACTTTGTGGACCATATCCCGTCAAATCACTAGTAACCTCACTTGTCCCTTCATCAATCCAAGTATCATCTGAGCCCTGAGAGTATTGAAATCGGATGAGATGTTGAAATTCATGTGCAAGGGTTGATAAAAATGTATCCGGTTTGCCATTAGCCAGATCTTTATTTCGTAGTGAAAGAAGTTCATTTCCATCCATGAAAAGAATTTCTCGCTGGTTGGAACGAATTGTAAAGGATGGGTCATCTCCATAAAAATTTATTGGATCCACATAGCCGGCAACAAAACCAGAACTAGCAGTTGCCCCATCTTTGATATCAAGGATTAAGACAGTGACTTTTTTATCGTTATTTATATCTGAGGGAGGACCGTAGGCAGCTTTTTCGATAGGATATATATTAGATTCAAATGCACTCGTTATATTAGAATAAGTCAAGTTTGTCGTTAAACCATTTTCAACATATAAATCCATATTTGTAGAAGATGCGACTAGCATTGAATAAACGCAGTAGGTGGCTTGCGATTTAGTAAGTAGATTACGAACCCAAAACCCGCCAGCACTAGTATTGCATCCAGAATTCTGAGAGTCGATTACATACTTGAGTGACAATAGGCTCAAAATGTTTTTTTGTGTTTTTGATTTTGAATTTGAATGTGTGCAAGAAATCAAAAAGAAAAATATCAGCAATATATTGGCTGAGCGTATGTTAAAAGAGAATAAGTTCATAGTTTGAATTAATTCCTTTGAATTTGTTTGTCAAATGATTTACAATTAAATATTATGTGTTGTTATTAGATTAGACAAATGATTAGGATGGATTTATCACAATGATTCTTCGAAAAGCCAGCTTATTTTTTCTATTTGCTTATTTAAGCATTATTCCAAAGGAAGTTTCTTTTTCTGGAAACTGGTTTTCTGAAAAAAATGCATTTAGAAATGGATTTGAATTCTTACAAATACATTTGCATGATGGAAAATTTATTTTTGCAAAACTTTCCTATAATATAGAAAAACAATGGGAGGAAACTCGAGTCCTTGGAATTTTCGATGAGCGTGATGGAAAAATTGAATTGAAACCAGAAATATGTAACGTGTATGCAACCAAGAAACTGGGACAGAGATGGGTTTTAATACAGGGCTTTGATTGCGATCATATAAATTTACAATTAACCAAAAATGAGCAGAAAATTATTATTAGCCCATCCATTGGCATTTTGAATTCTGTGAGTCTTAGACGTGGGAAAATTTCTTCTGAAAATACGATAGACGCTATAGTAGTCTCTCACGAAAAAAAAATAATACAAGCCTGGAGTCTTGGAATGAGGTATATAAAGAAGGGTTCGAGTGCAACTCTAAATGGCAAAGGAATAACTATTCTAGAAACTGTTGATTCTACGGGAAGTTTTGAATCGACTGAAAAAGTTCAGCAAGGGGATATTATTTCGATTACAAGCCAGAGAACTTCTGATATTTTTGATTAATATTTTATCGTCCACGCTTTACGATTTTAAGATAGGGTAACGTTCTCCTTAATTCGCTAATTTCTTGTTCCTCTATATTTGTCTTATCTAGTTCTAGAAAATTTAAATCCTTTAAGGAAGTCAGAGGTTTTAGGGATCGGATTTTTGTGCCACCAATTTGTAAATCAAGTAATTTTTTATTTTCACTGATTGGATCTAATTCTAAAACCAAAGTATCTCGAATATCTAAATGTCGTAGTTCCGGAAACGCTTTCGAAAAATTCAAATTACTAATAGTAGTTCTAGCAAGTGATAGCCGTGTAATTTTTTTTAGACTTAAGATTGGCGTTAAATCAGAAATAGCCACATCGTTTAAGATCAAGGAATGCAAATTTATTAATTCTGAAATGGGTTGTAATGTCGAAATAGAAGTTCCACTCAAATTTAAAAATTGAATTGTTTTTAAATTCCGAAGTCCTGAAGCATCTTTAAACTCAGGTGAAGATATTTCGAGCGATTCAAGTTTGGTGAACTGAGAAAGCTCATTTAAATTCGGCAAAAAATTATCTTTAAATCCAATGTACCTTGATCCTATAGGGAAATATTCTATTCGGTTTCCTGATATATCTTTTATTGGAATAAATCCTGGTTGGTCTTTATAAATTTTGGGTGCACAAGACGTTAGACACAAAGCCAAGCATATAATTTTAAAATTCTTCATTTTTACTCATTTTATATTTGGTTCAAAATATCTGATTTAGAACTAAAGAGAGAAGGTTGGTTCTCATAACTCTTTGAAATATTTCCTTGGCAAAGTAATTGAAAAATAAAATGATTTCCCGTCATAATATTCCTTTCATCGGTAGAACATAGGATTCTTCTAAATTAATTGTAGCCGGCAGAAATAAAAAGGATTTTAAATAGAATGCAAAATCTTCAGGTGAAATCATATCTTTACTATCAAATTCTTTTCGCTCGTCCCAGATTGCTGTGCTAATTGCACCGGGGTAAACAGTGAATACACGTATTTTATCTTTTTTCCATTCTTCTCGAAGAGACTTTGCGAGTCCAGCCACTGCATGTTTCGAAGCACAGTAGGCAGTCGATTCCGGAAAACCAATCTTACCCGCAGTAGAAGATAGAAAACATACAAATGGATTTGAAGTAGAAGATTTTAAAAGAGGATAAAATTTCTTTAAAATTAAAAAAGAAGACGTTACGTTCAAAAAAAAATGTTTTTCCAAAGAATCTTTTGCGAAAGACGAAATTTCCCCGAACAAGCCATCGCCGTGACAGAGATACAATGCGTCCAATGTGCGAAGAGAAGTTTCATAGAATGCAAAAAAAGAAATAATATCAGTCTCATTCATGAGATCACATTGATAATTTAACCCTGGTTTTATTTGATCAGAAAGCGCAATTCCTCTTCTCGAAATTCCATAAACCTCAGACTCTGGATCTTGTTTAATTCCGGCTAATAATGCTTTTCCGATTCCGGAGCCTGCGCCTACGACTAAGACTTGCTTTTTAGTCATCTAAAAATTCCTACATTCCCCAGATGGTATAGCCCTGTGGTTTTTGAATCGCGATAACTTTCACAAGAAATAAAAGTAAGATGATAAAAGTCAAAAAGAAATAAAATCCTGTCTTAGTATCTTCTTCTTCGTTCTTGAGTAATATAAAAAGGGGAATACTCAGAGTAAACATTCTAGAAACATTTTCATACACTGACCAGAAGTGATAAAAACTTGCAGTCGACACCATGAAGAATACAAGCCCAATTCCAAGTCTAAATTCAATTCCTCTTTTTATATTCCCAGTGAATAAAATTCCAATTCCAGTAACGAGTAAAACCAAAAGAGGAAACCGTGAAAGTAAACGAGCCAAATCTTTGTAATCCGTTGTAGTTCCTACTGTGTCGATAATAGATTTAGAATAAGTAATAATTCCTTCGAGCGGGAGGATAAAGTCTGTTAACCGTGTTGCTCTCCAGTTTGGAAATGTTACCTTGAGATATACATGCCACATTACTGGGATTACTAATACAGAAATAATAAGAAGTGCTTTGGGAACTCGCTTTTCTATAACTGCTCTTATTCCGAGCGGAAAAAATAGAAATAAAGCTGGCTCTTTACATAAAATAGCAAGACTGGCTACTAGCACAAAATAAAGATTTTCCTCTTCGAGATAAAAATAATAGGCAATGATTACAAGTGAAACCATTACCGAGTCACTGACTAACACAGCGTAGCTACCTAAAGAAAAAGGAGAAAGCAAATAGAAAATAGAAAAGATTTTTTTGTCTTCGTCTAGGATTCTGCGGAGTAGTATGTAAGAGATAAGAAATAAGGCTATATTCACAAAATACATTCCATATACAGATGGCATCTTTCCAAAAAAACCTATGATTCCGACTAATAGCGGATAGCCTATGCGTGGAGCACGATAACTTTCATCAAAACCTTTAGGCCACTTCATATTTAATTCGCTGATAGTTCTAGAATAGAAATAAAAAATCTGTCCATCATAGCCCGCACCTAGATCATCCTTGTTTCCAAGAATCACCACTGCCCTATCAGGCATTTTCTCTTTATTCTGAACTGCGAACTCCATTCCGAAGTTAATCATGGAAGTCGGATTATAATTGTATTTTTTCCAGAGAGACGCAGTTACTACGATGTAAACTAAGGCAAACAGCGAGTATCTGATATAGGATTTTTCGAGAATGGATATAATTTTACTCATAGAATTACTTTGTATTTTCCTTTATAATTTCTGAATATATTTTGATCATTTTCAGAGAGCCCAAATAAGTCAAGTGGTGAGAGTCAATAAAATCTTGCACTTGTGGGACTGATTCTTTGTGGTCGTAAAATTTTACAGAGTATTTAGATAACTCAGAAAAAAACTTTAGGTAGTCCTTATACCATTCGCTATCTTTGTATAAATTTAGTTCTAGCGGATTCTCCGGATTATTCACAATAACGAAAGGGATATTGGCTTGTTTAAATTTTGCAGCAGCTTTTTCTAGCATAGCAAACTCTGACCAACGATAAGCACCTTTTTTATTTAGAAATTCTTTTACTCGGTGAAGATGATAGAGCCGTTGAACTTCAGGACGAATAGGAATTAATATTTTATCGTTTAATTGCTTAAATAAATCTGCATCTTTATACATTTTTTCAAAGTAATCGTCTGCGTATTCTGAATCAGCCATTCGTTGTAAAACCTGGTCGTCCATACTGTCGATGCGGGTAAATGAAATATCCCTCTCGATAATTTGCTTGCAAAAATTTTGCGAAAGGCGAATTCCATAAAAGTATTCTTTCCCATAAAGTTTTTGGTCAATTGTTTTTGAACTAACCGTCTTTGAAATTGAAACCGCTAAATTAATAGTATCCGCTTGGATTTTTTCGGGAATTGTAAATTGAATTTTTTGCCAGCCTGTATTTGAAAAAGAATTTTTATACAGTTCGTTTACATTATTAGAAATCAAAACCTCTGTATCTTTTTCAGGAATAAAAATAGTTTCGCTAAATTGCGATTTCGTTTTTAATTCACAGGAAACTTGAAACTTTTGATCTGTCCAACCCTTTCGCCATTGGATCGGAGTTAGAGTTGCTCCAGTATAGTTATGATAACTCGTTCCACTTCGCGTATGACGTTCTAAATAGGCATCAATCGGGTCAGCGACAAACCCTCGATACTTATTTACATATAACATAGACTTTGTTAGAAGGGGGAGAATTTCTGTCTTCTTTAGACTTGCAATATGATCTATTAGAAATCTAAGCGGGTAATAATACTTAACCGGATGTCGAGTAGCATATGCATGAATCCTGCCCTCCTCTGAATAATCT
>JANYCR010000016.1 GCA_025360185.1 Leptospiraceae bacterium
AAACCTAAACTGAATGGAATAAAATTTCGGAATGAGGTAATTTCCATGGAAAAAGAGATAAAAGACGCTTTAAATTTTGTAATCGGGGCTGCAACAACAGTTAAATCCGAAACAGAAAAACTGATTGCTGGTCTAGATACAGACTTTAAAAAATTAGCTGACAAAGGTGCTGCTGATAACAGCGAAACAGCTATGAACGTCAGAAAATATACAGATGAAGCTTTCAAAGAAGTTGAGAAAGTATTGAATGATGCAAAAGCAAAATTCGAAGAAGCAAAAACTCAGATCAAAAATTTAGTTCCTGAGCAAAAAGCTTAATCATATATAGCAAAACCAATAGCCCACTGTTTCGATACATTCTCTCTCGTATCTACCAGTGGGTTTTTTTATTTCACTACTCCTCTCTACTTTTTATTTTAAAACATACTTTATTCTAAATACCTAAAGCAATTGCGCTTGACGTTTGAGATATTTATCCCATAAATATTTTCAGAGGGATTATCCATGAATAAAGTTACATTTAAAAGTCTAAATCATTTTACTAACGTTATACAATACTTTAAAATAGAATATATGGATCTTAAACGAGTCCTGTCTATAATAACCCTATTACTTTCGTTCATAGCATTCGCTCATTGTAAAAGCAGCAAGGACAAATCAACTACTCCGATTGAATATTATCTTCTAAATAGACTCAAACTTAAGCTAGCTTTATCTAGTTTAAGGACAACTAACGTTCCTCCGCGTATTTCTATGAATTTACCGGCAAGCATTAAGAGCGCTTCGAGTAACACTAGCTCATCTATCAAACAACGAAAATCAAGACCAAGTAACACACTCTTTGCTACTCTCTCCGCTCCAAAAGCAGATGGATATATCACTATTAATTCTGCCATTGAGAAATTTAGTAAACTCGCCAATGACGTTGCATTTGAGATGCTTTTAATTGATTCAGTTATCGCCGATGCAAAATTTTCTCCGGGTGTTTGCATAAATGGTGGCGCGTCCAAGATTATTGTAACAGATACAATGATAGGACTCGTAAAAGAAGCCTTTCAAGAAACAGGACTCAGTGCGGCAGAAGCTGAGGCAGAACTGAATTATCTGCAAGAAGAAGGAGAACTTCCGGTAGTGGGCACAACTCTTCCAAGTCCGGCAATTCTATACAATAAACTTTCAGGCGACTTTGATCATCAGGTACATTATTCATTCGCGAATAATTTCATGGTCGCTAAAAAATGTCCGGCTAATGGCAAATTCAATAAAGGGTTAAAATTTACCTCCGACTTTAAGAAAATTTCCTTTGGGCATGAAGAAAATATGAAAGTGGGCTTAGATATAATTATTATGGAAGGAAATGTTACATTGGAGACTTCTGCTGTCGGGAAAAAGCGGCTAACGTTCCTAAATAACTATAAAATAGATACTACGAATCATACAAGTCTTTTGATTTTAGAAGAATGCACAAAGGGCGACATTACAGGTGATTGCATACTCATGGATCAGTTTTACCGGGAAGATGATACTGCGGATTCAACAAAAGATGTAGTGTTCAAAATCAAAGGCAGGATAAATGATAGTGGCGGCTTAGTAGAGTTTACCCAGAAATTTACACATACGAGTGTAACGGAAGAAGAAAGAGAGTTATTTGATAAAGATGGAACATTGACTGGATACGAAGTAAAAACTGGAGGAATTTGGGCGCCAAGTGCAAGTTATCCTCATCTAGATATAGATCCAAATGCGACAAGTTTTGACGATCATGGGTTCGAATTTGATTTCCCTACCGTGAACGTAACGCTGAGTAACTGCTCTGAAATCGCAAATTTTGATGTGTATGTTATTGTGCAAGAAGGCGAAGATCCTGACACTGACCCTACCGCAATGATAGGGGCAGGCTTTAAAGACACAACGCATGATATCGACTACTGGGGATCGGCTTCGGAGGTTGCAACCTCGCGTGTTTGGAAATACGATCATAGCAAAGCTAGTTTTGTAGAGACATCTAAGACTTGTAAAGTTGTAAAAATATGATTAGCTTTCCAGCTTCTTCTTTTTGGGCTTCATTACAGGCTTATCTTCATTAACCGTTGGAATTATACTTTGCTCTTCTGGTTTTTCAGAAATCGAAATTGGCTCTTGTGCAGGAGAAATACTTTCCACAACCGGCAAACCCTTTTTACCCGCAGTAATTCGTTGATTCACAAAAAGAAAAACCCGTTTCCCAAAAAAATACCCATCCAAGTTCGCCATGTAAAATGCTGGAATTAAAATGAGCGTGATAAAAGTTGAGACGATAATTCCATAAGCAAGTGCGAGCACCATCGGCTCGATAAAAGGGTCAGCTCCCCCAATACCGTACGCTGTGGGTAATAGCCCGAAAACGGTAGTTGCAGTTGTAATTACAATCGGTCTTAGTCTTCTAGAGGCACCTTCTATGATATCATCAATCAAGCTAAGCGAGCTAAATCTTTCTGTAATCGCCATTTTATCTACAACTAGCTTATTGATAAATTCTACCATCATAATAGAATTATTTACAACAATTCCTGAAAGTCCTATTACTCCAATAAGCCCCAAGAAAGAAAATGGTCTTCCATGAAAATAGAATGACCAGATAACACCGATTAACCCAAATGGAATAGCAAGTAATACAATCGTTGGTTGTGAAATAGAGCCAAATAGCAACGTGATTACGAGGTAAATAGCAATTATCCCACCAACGAATGCAAAAAGAAGTGATTTTACAGACTCTTTCGATTTCTCTGCTTCTCCTCCGTAGGAAAAACTTACAGCGGGGTAATCCTTAAGTTCAGGACTGAATTTTTTAATCACTGCATCTATTATTTGTTGAGGCACAGTCGTCACAGTGGTTTGCGCAAAAACACTAGTAGTCACATCTCCCTCTGTATGATGAATCGCTGTCTCTGCACGCACCCTAGAAAGTTTTGCGAAGGATTTGATAGGAACCAGTTTTCCTTCTTTATTTCTAATTTGTAATCCAAGCACATTACGCACATCCTGTCTATGCTCGGACGGAAAACGAACTCGGATATCTATTTCTTCGTTGTTCTTTACTACAGATGTTGCCCGAACACCGTCGAACGCAATACGCAGAGTATTCGCTACGTCTTTTACTGTGAGTCCAGTTACACCTAGCGTTTCATAGTTGATATCTAGCTTATATTCTTCTCGTCCTAGTTTTGCATTGGAGGTAACGTCTGTAACCCCCGGAGTATTTTTTAAATCCTCCATGATTTTACTAACAAACATAGCCCTATGCTCGTCGTTATCAGAATGCACATGCAGCTCAATTGGTTTGCCAGCAGGAGGTCCTGGCTTTTGTACTTCAAAGCGCATTTCCTTTGTACCCTTTACATTTGCGACGACTTTTTGTTTTAATTCTTCTAAAACAATTCCCGCTTCTCTTTTTCGTTTAGAGGAAGGAACTAACGTCACCTGGATATAAGCAAGGTATTCTTCGCCCCCAACTGGCATCGCAAGCTCATTTGAATTTTGCGTTCCTATTTTTGCTGTATAAAAAGCAATTTCTGATTCAGGAATTTCTTTGATATATTTTTCAATTTCTTTTACGACACTTTCGGTCGCATTAAAGGTCGCTTCATCAGGAAGTTCAACGTATACAAAAAAAGTATCCGCTCCGTCTGGAGGAAATAAATTAAACAATACTTTATTTTTCGCCCACCACATAGAAAAGACGAGCAAAATGATAGTGACCGCAATCGTAATATAATTATGTTTGAGGACAGACTTCATTATCCGCGCATACGGTAGCGCAATATAATCAAAGAATTTATCCTGCCATGTTCTGACAGCAACACTACCCGGTTCAACTTCTTTAATCACATGACTCAAATGGTTAGGCAATATAAACCACGAGTTTAAAAGCGAGCCCGTAAGAGAAGCAATTACAACAACTGGAATTACATATACAAATTTTCCCATCACCCCGCTCATTGCAAACATAGGCGCAAACGAAAGAATAGTCGTTAAGACAGACGCAAACACGGGAACGATAACTTCCATCGTCGCTTCTAAGATTGCTTCATGCTTTTTCTTCCCAGTCGCGATGTATACTAACGCATTTTCCGAAATCACAATAGACTGATCTACAATCATTCCGAGTGCTATAATCATGGCTGAAAGCGATATAGAATTAATATCCGCATTCACTAATTTCATAATAATAAACGTAATCCCAAAAGAAATCGGAATACTTAACGCAATCAAAAACGACGACCAGAAATCCAAAAAGATAATCAGAATAATTACAACGAGAATAAATCCAATATAAGCATTAGACAAAACAACATCTAGCCGATTTCTTACAATGCGAGTTTCATCATTAACCGCAGAAAGCTTAATTGTAGGCGGAAGGCTTTTTTGTTTCTCCTCCAGGTATAGTTTAATTTTATCTACGACTCGTATAATGTCTGCATTGGAGGATTTTTTAATAACGAGCATAATTCCCTGTTTGCCGTTAAAAATCGTTCGCATTCTTTCATCTTCAAATTCTTCTTTCACATCCCCTACATCTTTAATGTGAACTGTTCCTCCTCCGAGCTCGGAGCGGATAATCACTTCCTTAATATCTTTCGAAGATTCAAATTGAGAAAGCGTCAGAATATTTCTTTGAGTAGAATAGGATTCTAAGTTACCACCTGTCGCTCGAATATTTCGATTGCTAATTGAGGCTAACACATCATTAAGCGCAATGTAAAGACTTTCCAGTTTTCGGGGATCCAAGTCAACATGAAATTCTTTGTCGCGATACGCGTATTTGTCTACCATCGAAACACCGTCGATACGTTTGATGTCTCGCTCTATAATCTTCGCCATGTCACGAAGCTCTCCGTAGTCTATATCACCAGATACTCCTACGACAAGAACTGGCATTTCAGAAGCCTTGAGATCTCTTACAAGTGGTCGCCCGACTACTTCAGCAGGTAGTCCGGATACTTTTTCGACTGCTCTGCGGATATCGTCTTTTGCCTCTTGCTGATTTGGATAATTTACATCAATATTGACTGTGATGATAGAAACGTTTTCAGCAGAAACGGATTTAAAAATATCTATTCCAGTAACAGACTTAAGCTCATCTTCAATCAAGCGGGTAACGTTCTGTTCCACATCTTTAGGAGAAGCTCCCGGGTATCTAGTCGTAATAATCATAGTTCCCAAATCAACCTCGGGAAATTTATTGCGGGTCATTTTACTCACTGCTGCAATCGCCAAAATAAAAATACCGACTAACAGAATGTTTACCAGGAGGGTTCGTCTTAGAAAGAAATCAATAAAGTATCTCATAAGGGTAATTGACTTTAACTGAGTCTCATAGGCAAGAAAAATATTTCAAAAAAAAACTTGCGCTTCCGAATCCATTGCTCAAGATTACGTAGAAGGTACAATTATGATTGCACTCGTGTTAGACATCCCAGACTCCATCGGCAAAATAGACGACCAGAAATACCTCGACCTATGCAAGAAAAATCCAGAATCCAGAATTGAACGAAGTAGCAAAGGAGAAATCATCATCATGGCACCAACCGGGGGAGAAACTGGCAGAAGAAATTCAGATTTATTATCTTTCGTATGGAATTGGAATAAGAAAAAAAAATTAGGAGTTATATTTGACTCTTCCACTGCATTCAAATTACCAAAAGGTGGAATTCGCTCTCCCGATGTCGGCTTCGTATCTAATAAAAAATGGAATTCTCTTTCTAGTGAGGATAAGAAGAAGTTTCCTCCTTTGTGTCCTGAATTTGTAGTCGAACTACTTTCCGATTCCGACTCTATCGAAACCTCTCAAAAGAAAATGGTAGAATGGTTGGATAACGGCTGTTTGCTTGCATGGCTCATTGACTTAGATGAAAAAAAAATCTATATCTATCGAAATAACAAACCACTAGAAGTATTAGTCGGCTTAGATCATATCCTTTCTGGTGAAGATGTCCTCCCTGAATTTACGTTGGACTTAAAAGAAATTGAATAAATCATAGTAAAAAAATCTTTGTATTATTTCTCATTATAATTAAACCTAAATTAAGATGCAAATTTCAACGAAACCAAGTTTAACAGAAGAATTAAAAACTGCTACTAATGCGATTCACCTAAGGCTCGATAAATCCTCTTTCTTTGCTGCATTGGCTAATAAGAATTTGCCAATAGAAAGTTACGTCAACTATTTGCAGGCAATGGCAGGTATTAACGGGACTTTTGAAAAAGAAATTCAAAATGCTGATCATCCTTTATTAAATATAGTCTGGGAAAGCAGTATGGAAAAGTTACCCGCTATACTTGTAGACTTAGAATCACTTAACTCAACACAAATAGAAGACATCCCACTTGCAATCGATGGAATGCTTGATACTATTAAATTCATTCGCATATGCCGAGTCGAAAACCCTTTGCGCTTGCTAGGAATCATGTATGTATTAGAAGGCTCTACTCTGGGTGGAAGAATTTTAAAGAAAATGATGCTCGCAAATTTTAATTTTCCCGATGACAATGGAGTAATGTTTTTAGATCACTATAAGGAAAAAAAGCAAACGCACTGGGAAGAATTTAAAGCTAAAATTAATGCTTTGGAATTATCCCCGAATGATCAGGAAGCCATCATAGAGACAGCTTGCTATTTTTTCAAAAAGATAGAAAGCATTTTCATATATCTTTTCCCAATTTATAATACCGTGCCCTTTTATAATGTGACAACTTTGAATCCAGAAGCGGGTAAGCATAATATACCCGATGACAAATTAGAAATTGAGGCTGCGCTCCAAGCCGGAGTCACTACATGGGAGCAGTTTCCTTATTATGCGTGGAGATATGGACTCAGAGGAAAGCAATACACCAAAAGCGATAGTGTATGGCTTGTAACGTTATGCGAACTAGACGATGAAATTGTAGTTGAACAAATTCGTTGGCTAGGTCGCGTGTTGGCATCCAGAGGAATGCCTCAGTGGCTACTTGCTATTCACCTCGTAAATCTGGTTAAAGAATTAGAAAAAGTTCATCCAAAAAAAATAAATGAATATAGAAAATTAATTAAAGCCAGCGAAGCATTGCGTATGACGTTTAATCAAGTATTAAGTGAAAAAAAACAGGAAGAATTAATTTTAGAATTTGAAAATCGAGTAGGACTAGAATGGAGCCATCGTCTCAAAAATATGGGCGCGATCCTGGTATCAGCTGTTTGTGATGAACATATTGGAATTGAAAAATCCCTATCGAGTGTCGAGTCCTGGGCTACCGATGAAAAAAGATTCCCTCAAATCTGGATCGATTCTGTAAGGCACTTAATTCAAACGGCGAAGACAATGGTCTCCCACTAGGCACAGGTAATTTTTTATAAGGATCTTTTTATGAACAATACATCATCGAATATTTCCTCCTTTGATCTATCAAACTTTATCAGTTTTTTGCTATCTGGTGATCGCAAAAACAGTCTAGATTATATTCAAAAGCATTCGGACGATAATTCAGATTTTATAAAAATTTATGAAGAGGTAATAAAAAAATCCCTCTATCTGGTAGGGGAAATGTGGGAGAAGAATAAAATATCTGTTGCCTCCGAACATTTAGCAACTTCCACGACTGACTCACTCTTAAATCATATTTTTCAAAATGTTCAATCGACTAATAAGATTGGAAAAAAAATTATGATTGCCAATACAGAAAATGAAGTTCATCACGTTGGCATAAAGATGGTTGCCGATGTGTTTGAAAGTTACGGATGGGAAACTTTTTTACTAACAGGAGTTGTTTCGCATAAAGTTATTATACAATCTATAAAAATAAATAGACCCGATATACTAGCTCTATCTTTAAGCATTCGTACGAATCTTCCAAGCTTCAGAAAAACATTAGAAATAATTCGTGCGGCATATCCTGATTTACCGATTATCCTGGGTGGTCAGGCATTTTCAAAAGAAGACAAAGAAGTCTTTTATAAATTTAATAATACCAGGTATATCCAGGATTTATACGCATTAAGATTTTTTATTGAAGGTAAAAGCGTTCAATAAAAAATTAGCTAGGGTATTTCCAGTAGGAAGAATTACTTCAAGGGCTCCCCAACTGCACCTTTGTTCTTAGCAGAAATTTCTCCACGGTAATTGCATTCTAATAATTCCCTTACGAGCTCATAGGTGCTGAAGCTAATATTGATTTTGCCCGGAGTGCTACTAGACTCCATACGCCTTGCAGTATTCACAGTATCGCCGCATACATCGTAAACAATTTTTTTTTCTCCAATAACGCCCGCAATAAGAGAACCGGTGTGGATACCAAGTCTTAGCTCCCAATAAGGAAAACCACTCCCACCCTATCAGCTTTAAATATCTTGTACGTATAGTTTGCAGTAATTTTAAATACGTTTTCCTCACTGAGTGCCAAACTAATATGTTGAGTCATTTCATTTAAAAGACTCATTCTATCTGCATGGTTTTGCAATTGAGTTAGTTCATCTAAGATCTATCCATTCCTTTTTTTCAAAAACTCATATGCATCTTTGGCTTCAATGAATTTTTTATTCATTAGCTCGTAGATTTCTGGCTTAGCATTGTGAAATTTATCTGGGTGATACATGATCGCAATTTGCTTCCAGGCTTTTTCGAGTTCTTCTAAAGTGTAAGTCTCTTTTAGATTAAATAAGGCAAGAGAATTTTTTAATTTTGAATTATCCGCATACTCATAGTTATACGCTTGCCTAGAATAATTGGAACTCGAATCACGATTAGCGCGAGCGTTTACATTGTATTGTGCGGTGCGTTTGATATTCTGTACGTATGGACCGGGGAGAGAAAATTGAAAGCAAAGTCGATTGAATAATTCTTCTTCCGTTTGTGTAATACCACCGTCAGCAAGGGCAACTTCATAGATCATAAGAAATAGCATACTTGTTAGCTCAATGCGTGCCTCCCACCCTGCTGTGTTTAGATGTTGAAAATAAAGGTTTACAACTTCAATGAGAGATTGAAAAATTTCTTCCTTGGAAAAATTTTGAATATGTTGTTTTGTATACCCTACGATACGGGCAATAAGATTCTCATCTACATTGCCCTGAAATTCTCTATGTATCGCCTGACGTATAACTAAAATTTCTTTTTCAGAAATTCTTCCGTCTGATTTTGCGATATGTATACAGGCAGATGCAAGTATAGCCGCATACTGTTCGATAATCGAATAGCCTGTTATCTCGTTTCGAATCTTAAATACTAATGCACTCAGATACTCCCGGTTATCCGCAACAGTCTCACCACTAAATTCATCTAGAGTTCGCCTCACAGCAATCACAACTAAAAAAACTCCCAGAATAAAAAACAAAATTTCTTTGGAATTAAGAATTAAAAATAATCCGATTAAAGTAAGAAGAAGATTTGTCATCCAGAAAAATTAAATACTGTAATACTTTCTATAAAAATAAAGAAGTGGACGCTTTGTTTCATCCGTATGCGCATAATGAACTTTACCCACGATGATAGAATGATCGCCTCCCTCATATACATTTTCGAGAGTGCAATCCAAATGACAGAGTGAGTTTTTCAATAGCGGGGACTTTGTAACTTGATGCGTAAATCCATTTTCGTGAACAATCGCATCTCTATCTAAATCAGGTTTTGCAAAATTATTAGAAAGAGATTCCTGCTCTACCGATAAAATATTAATCGCAAATTCTTTTAGATTGATAATTTTATCGTGACTTGCTGCTGTCTTTAGGACAGAGAATAAAACAAGGTATGGATCGACGGAAAGGGAAGTAAAACTAGAAGCAGTCAGTCCGCCGTAAATTCCATTCTCTGAATAGGTAACGATTGTTACCCCCGAAGCCCAATGCCCCATTGCTTTTTTGAAATCATCTTTTGTTATCGCCATATTGTTAATCCTACTTGCAGGAATGATTAGTCAAATAAAAAACAGTAGAAAAAGGGATTTATTCTTGACGCTTTCTAACTTGAACTAAAAACATATTTCTTTCGTACTGATATTTATGAAAACGCTTATTGTTATAATACTACTCTGTTTTCTTTCTTGCTCCGGGGAAGGACAAAAAAAATCTCCACAGGCAATGCATGGAGTAATAGATCTACGAGAATGGAATTTTTCAAAAGAAACGACCAGAAATGAAATAGTAAGCTTGACCGGCGAATGGGAATTTTACTGGAACGAACTTATAGAAAATCCAGAAGAGCAAAGAAAGTTTTTTCAAAGTCCAAATACGGCTAATATTAATTATGTTACAATTCCGTCCGAATGGCAAAACTATAAGATAGATGGTAAAGAACTTCCATCTAAGGGCTATGCCATGTACCGGCTAAGAGTTCTTATGCCCAAAACAGAAATTCCGATTAGTTTTGCTATGACAGATATTTGTATGTCTTATAGCATTTATATAAATGGAGCATTGCACCATACCAATGGAAAAGTAGGTAAGTCAGAGGATGAGTCAATTCCATTTCAACGCCATGGAATATTCCCTTTGCAAAAGAATGCAGAAGAATTAGAAATCGTTTTTTTAATTTCCAACTTCTATCATGTCAGAGCCGGTCTCTGGAATAAAATTTCTATAGGTTCCAGATCTCAAATTGAAAATAATTATAAAAATAAAATAGCCTTAACATTTTTGACTTTCGGAATTCTTTTTATCATGAGCCTTTATCATCTTGCAATTTATCTACTCCGAAAAAAAGATAAGTCTCCTTTATTTTTTGCAGTTATGTGCTTTGCTTTGGCTCTTCGAACAATAGGAATGGAGGAAAGAGTTATCTTAGATATATTTCCATTTTTTCCGTTCAAAGCAATTTATAAATTAGAATTTATAACAGCCTATGTGACTATCGCATTTTTTTTCCTGTTCATAGAAAATCTATTCCCTGAAGAAATTTCCAAGACGATTCTTAAAATAACTCTATATTTTTCTGCCCTTGCATGCCTTGTCCCTATTCTTTCAACACCGTATTATTATGATACTCCACTCTTTCGCAGTCTTCAATTCTTGCTTTTGTTTAGCATTGTCTATTCAGGTTACGTGTTAGTATGCGCTATTAAGAAAAAAAGAATGGGCTGTATTGCCTTCTTAATCGGACTTTCTATTCTTTACATGACCATGATCAATGACGTTCTATATGGTGGTGCGATTATCTATACAATCAACCTATCTATTTACGGATTCTTATCATTCGTTTTAGCACAGTCGATTGTTCTTGCCATTCGATTTACACATGCATTTGCAATGGAAGAACAATATAATATAGCTCAAAAAGAAATTGAGAGCGCAAAACAACGATTACTCGAACGAGAGATTCAACTAAAAGAAGCAGAAACTGTTAAGAAGAAATTAGAGCTTGGAATGCTTAAGCAAACAATACAACCACATTTTCTTATGAATTCTCTGTCCACACTATTAGGTCTTATACGGGAAAATCCAGTTCGAGCCGGAAAATTAGTTAACTCTTTAGGAGCAGAAGTTAGAACTATGCTTGATGTTTCAAGTGAGCCTATTATTCCCCTTTCTACGGAGCTTGAAATTTGCAAGTCTCACTTGGATATAATGGCGATTCGCCTCGAAAGAAATTTTATTCTGAACACGGAAGGTACGACAGGCGAAGAAAAATTTCCTCCTTTAATTTTACAAACACTCATTGAAAATGCATTTACCCACTCAGCAAAATATACAGGGAATATAGAATTTTTCCTCAGAAAATTAACTTTTGAAACCGATTTAAAAAATCTTTCTACTGATCTAAGTCAAGAGAGCATTAAAGAAGAAACTGTTTATGAATTTCGCTGCAAGTATGATGATTCTTATGTGGTTAATGGCAAGTTACCGGAGGGAATTAAAAAAGGGACAGGTACTCTTTATATTAAATCTCGCTTAGAGGAAAGTTATCCAAACTTGTGGAGTTTTTCACAGGGATGGGAGGATAAAGTCTGGGTTGTAAAAATTGGGATTAAACAATGAGAATATTGATTGTAGAAGATGAACCGGTAACGGCGAGATATATAAAAAATCTTTTGGAAGAAATATACCATAACAAAAGATATTCTATTTCCATGCAATCAAACCTATTAAGCTCAGAATGCTTTCTATTGGAAAATCAAATTGATCTTTTAATTCTTGATTTGAATCTAAATGGAGAAAACGGATTTGAATTATTGGAGCAGGCTGTTGCATCCTCTTTTCATACAATTGTTGTATCGGGTAATATTGATAAGGCGCTGCTCGCATTTGAATACGGAGTATTAGATTTTATTCCAAAGCCTTTCGATGTAGATAGGTTACAAATGGCATTAGACTTGTTGGTAAATTAGACTTGTACAAATTTTGGGATTTAAAATATTGTCCTTATGGACATAGATAGAATACT
>JANYCR010000017.1 GCA_025360185.1 Leptospiraceae bacterium
ACGGAGTAGGTATACAACAAGCGATCCAAGGAACTCCAGCAGAAAAATCTGGACTCAAACCGGGAGACTTAATTAAAAAAATAGATTCAATTCCGATGAAGGAAGCAAAAGAATTAATCGCTTATATCCAATCCAAAGGTGTTGGCTACGAAGTATTAGTCGAATTTGAGCGTGAGAAAAAACCAATGAAGCTTTCTATAAAATTAGAAGCAAGACCGGATGAGTTTGCAGTTGTTAAAAAACAACTTACTGGAAAAGCAATGCCCGATTTTAAATTAGAAGGAATGAATGAAAAGAAAACATTCACTAAAAAAGATATCGCGAATAAAGTAACCATTGTAGAATTCTGGGCTACCTGGTGTGGACCATGTCGTGCATCACACGCGAGACTTTCTGAATTTGCCGAAAAGAATCCATCCATTCAAGTGTTAGCTGTATCAAATGAAGAGACTGAACTAATACAAAAATATATGAAGAGCACAAAACATAAATTTACCACAGTCCGCGATGCGTCAGGCGACTTACACAAAACTTTTATGGTCTCCGCAATTCCTATGACAGCACTAATAGATAAGCAAGGACGCATTCATTCTCTATCTCTTGGCGGTGGTTCTTACTTAGAAGAAATTCTGCAAACTGCTAGTGAGTTGGGGAAGAAGTAGATTTACTGTTTCTGTCATCCCCGAAATTCCACCCGATATCGCCACTACCGCCAAGCGATATCGGGGATCTCAATAAATAGAGATTCCAGATAAAAGATTTCTGGAATGACATACTGAATGCTGATTGAATCATTTTAATTTTGTATATCGAATCACTATTATGGAATGTTATTTTATCTTGTAATCGTTTTTTACATTTCTCGTGAAAATAAATCGGAATTAAACAGCCATCAATCTGTTCTTTAGTCGAGTTATTTCTAGCGACGCTTTCTAGGTAGACTAAACAAGGAATATATTCAATTGGTTCCTGACGGCAGCCTCTTAATTCGTTTGAAATCTCATTAAAGTCATTGCAGTTTAAAACTAAGCCTAAAAGAATTATTAAAAAACTTTTTTTCATCTTTAATTCCCTTGCGAATCTATTATTTTTTCTTATTCCATATTTCTTTTAAAACTTTTACATCCCAGATGTCCTGTTCTCTTTCCGTTTCTTTACTTTTGATTAGAGATTCTAAACCGAGATAGGGAATCTCGACTTCATCCAGAATAATTTTGCAAATATCCTTTTGTGCTTCTTCATAAGTTAATGCCCAGGCACTGATAGTTAAATCTAATTCTGGTTCATCCAATATTTTAATTACAATGCTTGTATAAAAATCATCGGGAGTAATTTCTTCTTCCATTTGCGGATAAAGCTCTTTAACCGCTTGAATCACTTTTTCTAAATTGCTTTTTTCTTTTTGGATTAGAATATCAATGTCTTCCGTTGCACGGACATATCCGTGCAACGCACAGGCTCTCGCACCGATAATTACAAAGTTTACTTTGTTCTTTCGAAGTAACAAACAAACTCGAACTAAATTATCATCTAGCTTCAACGTAATCTATCGCCCGTCGTAAATTAAAATCATCTAGCTCTTTGTATGTTTTGAATTTTAGGATGATGCCTTTCTTTTTTTTGAAAGGACGAAGTCTTTCTAGCTCGGAGATTAATTTCTCCTGAGCTAGTAAACATTCGAGTGGAGTTCTTTCTTTTTTTTCTCCGATGATTTTCATGGAAAGATTCCAAGAGATTCAGCGAGTAATGGGAGTTTTGCGTCCTTCTCGGATAATAGTGGTTTGCCAATCATCCAATCAATTTGTAGAGTTGGATCATTCCATAAAATTCCGCCTTCACTTTCTTTGCTGTAGAGATTATCTACTTTATATAAAAATTCTGTTTCTGGTTTTAAAACTAAATAGCCATGAGCAAAGCCGCGCGGGACTAAGAGTTGTTTAAAATTTCCGCCGCTTAGTTCTACTCCAAACCATTTTTTATAAGTCTTAGAGCTTTGTCTTAAATCGACAACTACATCATAGACAGCACCTTTTGTAACGCGAACTAATTTTGCTTGATCGAATGGTGGTTTCTGGTAGTGTAATCCGCGTATAACTCCAGTGTCTGTCGACTTAGCGTGATTATCCTGTACGAAGTCAAACTTTAAACCTTTTTCTGCAAAAGCTTTATCAGAGTAGCTTTCGTAAAAAAAACCGCGATCATCTTTGAACACTTTTGGTTCGATTACATAGAGTCCTTCAAATTCAGTCGATTGGATGTTCATTGGCTAACCTTATTAAATATTGTCCGTATCCGTTTTTCTTCATTGGCTCTGCTAATTTTAAAAGCTGCTCTTTATCTATATAATGTTTACGAAAAGAAATTTCTTCGAGGCAACCCACCTTTAGCCCCTGACGATTTTCAATTACTTCAATGAATTGCGAAGCTTCGAGTAATGAGTTATGAGTCCCAGTGTCAAACCATGCTATCCCTCTACCTAAGAGGTTAACGGTAAGTTGCCCCTTTTGTAGATATACTTTGTTGAGGTCGGTAATTTCTAATTCACCGCGCGGAGAAGGTTTTAAATTTCTTGCATACTCACAGACTTTTTTATCATAGAAATATAATCCAGGAATGGAATAATTTGACTTTGGTTTTAGTGGTTTTTCTTCTATGCCCAACACTTTTCCTGATTTATCGAATTCGACTACACCATAGCGCTCAGGGTCATTAACGTAATAACCAAAGATGACTGCTCCGTTTTCTAGCTTTGTCGCATCGACTAGACTCTCAATCATACCATGACCGTAAAAAATATTATCACCTAGGATCAAAGAGCAATTATCCCCGTCGATAAACTTTTCCCCAATGATGAATGCTTGGGCTAAGCCATCAGGCGATGGTTGAATTTCGTAAGAAATTTTAATTCCAAAATCAGAACCATCACCAAGCAAAGATCGAAATAAAGGACTATCATTAGGTGTTGAAATAATTAAAATATCTTTAATCCCCGCTAGCATTAATGTAGATAACGGATAATAGATCATTGGCTTGTCGTAGATGGGCATGAGCTGTTTACTAACAACTCTTGTAACAGGGTAAAGCCGTGTGCCTGAGCCACCGGCAAGAATAATACCTTTCATAATAAATCCTTTTATTGATAATGTTCGACATTAGAAATCTATTAGTAATCTAGTTTTTACTATTCATACTGGTCAAGGGAAATTTCGAAAAACTATTTTTCTACAACTCTTTCAGCAAATAATATATTCTTGATAGATCTGATGTTATCCAAAATTTCTTGTAATTGATCGAGGTGTTCGATTTCAATTAAGAATCTTGCGAGTAGTGTTCCCTCGCCGGATGAGCTTGCTCCTGCTTCCAGAATATTTGTTTCTGTCTTAGAAATAGACTCAACCATTTCTAAATAAATTCCTTGTCTATCGTATGCCTTGACTTCAATTCTAACAGGAACAGGATTGTTAACTCCATCCCAACGAACTGCAACAATTCTTTTTTTATCAGAATGATTTCTTGCAATATCACAATTTGATTTATGAACACTCACTCCTCGACCACGGGTGATAAAGCCGATGATTTCATCTCCGGGAAGGGGAGAACAACAAGAAGAAAGACGAACTAGAATATCTTTTATTCCGGCGACTACAATACTCACTTCTCGCTTTTCTTTATTCTTCTTTTTATCGGGTTTTACTTTTTTTAAGGTGGTTAAGTCTATTTCGGGAACCGGTTCGCTGGGTAGCTTTGCGACATAGGAAACAGAAACATCATTCGCTGTTTCATCTTGAATCTTTCTAAAATACTGCCGTAACTTTTGTTTCGCAGAAGACGTGCGAACAATTCGTAACCAGATTGGCGACGGTTTCACCTTCTTATCCGTAACTACTTCGATCTGATCTCCAGATTTGAGTTCTGTTCTAAGGGGAACCATTCTACCGCTAATCCGAGCACCTTTTGCATGAAGACCTACGTCGGTATGTATTCTAAACGCATAATCTAGAATAGTTGATCCCTTTGGAAAATTATAAATATCTCCCTTTGGAGTGAATACATAAACCTCGTCTTCATGAAGTTCATGCGTTAGGTCTTCCAGGAATTCTTTCGAATCCGAACCTGAGCTGGTTTCACTCCAGTGGCGGATTCGCTCAATCCATTTTGCCGTCATTGATACATCTTTAGAATTGGTTCCTTCTTTATATGCCCAGTGAGCGGCTATTCCATGTTCGGCGATATTATTCATTTCTTGTGTGCGAATTTGAATTTCAAAAGATCTGCCATCTTGACCAATCACTGCTGTATGCAAAGATTGATATTGATTTGTTTTTGGGGTTGCAATATAGTCTTTGAATTTTCCAGGAACTGGAGTCCAGATACTGTGGACAACACCGAATACCCCATAACAGTCCCTCACTTCCTTTGTAATGATTCGAACTGCACGAAGGTCATTTATTTCATCGAAATTTTTATCTTTATCTTTCATTTTTTTATAGATGGAATAAAAGTGTTTGGATCGTCCTTCGATTTGAACATCTAGGTTAATTTCGGCTAATCGTTGTTTGATGATAATCTTGGCAGTTTCTATGAAACTATCTCTTTCTGCTTTCTTTGCGGCTACTTTTTCTTTAATGTCCTGGTATTCTTCTGGCTCTAAAATTTGGAAGGCTAGATCTTCTAGTTCTGACTTTATTTTATATACTCCAAGTCTTCCGGCTAACGGTGCATAGATAGAAAGAGTTTCCTGTGCAATTATTTTTTGTTTTTCTGGCTTATGGAATTTTAATGTTCGCATATTATGTGTTTTGTCTGCCAGTTTAATTACAATTATCCGCGGATCTTTTGCTGTAGCCATTAACATTCTTCGAAGATTTTCTGCCGCAATAGATTCGAAGTTCATTCTAGTTTTGTTTTTAACCTTTGACATTTTTGTTACACCTTCTACGAGTTTGGTAATATCTTTTCCAAAATCAAGTGTCATGTCTTCTCTTGAATAGCTTGTATCTTCGATTACATCGTGTAGAAGACCAGCAGCAACAACAGCAGGCTCTTGTCGTAAATCATTTAGGATATAAGCGACATTAACCGGATGAATAATATATGGCTCACCCGAATATCGTTTTTGATTGGCATGTGTTTTTTCTGCTACTTTATAAGCCCGCTTGATTAAAGCTTGATCTTCTTCATTTAATCTTTCTGCAATTGCTTGAAAGAAGGTCTCGGCGGTAACTTCTTTTTTTAAAAAACCCATCAGCGATTCTCTATCTCTAGGCTAAGGTCAAGGAAACGAGTTGTATGCGTTAGGTAACCCATACTTACACCGATGGCGCCAATTTGAGAAAGCGCATCTAGTTTCTCAGGCGTAATCCCCCCAGAACATTCAATTCGAATATTCGGTTTTTCTAATTTAATTCTATCTATAGCAATTTTTGTGTTTTCTATACTAAAATTATCCAGCATAATAATATCGGGCGATGCTTTCAAAGCTTCGTCTAATTGGAATAAGTCGTCAATTTCTAATTCGATTTTTTTATTTGGGAAATTTTCTCTTAGCTTTCCCACTGCTTCTAGTATAGATCCGGACATTGCAACGTGGTTATCTTTAATTAGCCCCATATCGGAAAGATTTTGCCTGTGGTTACAAGCTCCGCCAATATAGACTGCATATTTTGCAAGCTTACGATAACCCGGAAGCGTTTTACGCGTATCAAAAATTAGTAAACGGTTTTCATATTTCTTGGAAATTTTATTTGCTTCTGTTGCAATTCCTGAAAGGTATTGTAAAAAATTTAATAAGATTCTTTCTATACGCAAAATTACGATTAGACTTCCTTCTAATTTTAAGAGGGTCTCTTTGGGTTGAAATGCTTCACCATCTTGTTTTAGGATGTGATAAGAAAATAAATTTCCTGTTTGTAGTTTTAATTCTTCGATGACACTAGTTCCTGCAAGAACTCCTGCTTCTTTTGCAATCAAAGTTGCATTTGCCTTTTGCCCCTGCGAAAATATAGATTCGGATGTAATATCATTTTCAGGCATATCTTCTTTTAAAGCTAGCTGAACGAGATCGGTAAAGTTAGACGGGGTTAATTTGCTGATTGGTGTTGTATAAAATCTGTCCATAAAACAAATTTTATACCTATTCAATTTGTCGAAAGTAAATTACTTTTTCGATTTGCTTTTTGCTTTAGCAGTTTTTGTAGGAATTAAAATGACTTGGTTCGGATAAATTAAATCTGGATTGGAAATCTTTTTTTGATTCGCTTTATATATTTCTTTCCAAAGATTTTTGTTACCAAGATATTTTCTGTCAGCAGCAATTCTCCAGAGTGTTTCAGGAGGAATACGTTTTTTTACAATATGTTTTTTCCAATGTATGGTGCTTTCTGGTAGTTGAGAATTTTTTTCTGCTTTCTCTGTCTTATTTTTCTTCTTAACCGGGAGTGAGTCTTTTGCGTCTGCTTCTTCTCGTGCTTTGTCTATAGCGTTATCACTGGAGCGTTTTTTTGTAGATAAATCACTGTCTTTTGCCTCGTCTGCTTTAAGAGACTCTTCGGCTAATCGTATTGACTCATCACTTTGTTGGATAGAATCATAAAATCTTTCTTTGCCCAACAAATCCACTGAAGAGGTAAATGCTTCTTTCGATGCAGTTAAATTATCAGCGGCTACTGAGGATTTACTGCTATTCTCGGATGATTTTAAAAGTTTATCCGCATCTTCAATTTTTGTAGTTGCTAATTTGATTCTTTCTTTTGCATACGGAAGAATAACAGTTGTCATTAGTTCATTGGAGTCGCTTCGAATTTTTTCTGCCTTTTTAAACCCATCTCTTAGGCTTCCAGTTTCCATCATTGCCGTAGAAGATTTATACTCTTCTCTAAGATTTGAAATTTTTGCTAAAACAGTTTTATCTTTATTCGAATATTTTTCTATTAAGTCTAAATTCGTTTCAATGTCTGAAGTGGAGTCTATTACTGCCTGTGTCTGGGCTAGACTTAAATCCTTTGCTTTTTCTGATACTAATATAGATTCTTTGTATCGCTTAATTCCCTTTTCATATTCATCGTAAGCGATTTCGTTTCCTGCTGGATCATTCTTTGCAAGTTTTGCATCGGCATTTTTTACAATCTCATCGCCTTCTGCTTTTAGAAGAGAAGCCTGTTCATAGATATCTGCTGCAAGCGATTCCGCTAAAGCTGCATTTGCTGATTCGAGTGAAGATTCAACTTCTTTTTGAAGGTCTTTTACGTATTTTGGCAAAGACTTATTAACTGCTGACTTTGCTTTTTCTGTAGAGGTTTGTGCGAGTTGTGCTACTTTTTTTAAATCTGGACTCTGTCCAGATACATTTTCGTGAACACTTAAGAGGTTTGTTCTAGATTCGTCAAATTCGGATTTAGCGTACTTTTCTGCATTGAAGAGCTTTGCTCTTGTTACTTCTTGCTTTGCAGTGGTGATTTCTTGTAGAGGCAATGTTGCTCCACAAGAAATTATACAAAAAGATAACGCAGGGAAAAAATACCTAGCAAACTTGGGAATTGAGTCTCTCATGAACTTTTTTTAAAAAATCAACATTGATTATTTAAAAGCGCCAACAGCATCAGCCTCAGCATCAAAAATTTCAAAGAAAGATGTAAGCTTTGTTAACTCAAAAACTTTCCTAACAGAACCAGCGACGTTGATGATTTTTAGCCCACCCTGGTATTTCTTTAAGTTTGATAGACTTGAAATAAGAGCACCAATTCCGGAAGAGTCAATGTAAGATACTTTTTCTAAATTGATAATGATCTGGTATCTTTTTTCTTCGATCAATTTAGCAATTATATCCTTTATTTCAGGTGCATTGTATAAGTCTATTTCACCATTAATGTCAAGAATTACTATGTTTTTGTTCTCTCTTCTTGTGATTTCCATTCTTGTTAATCCATTCCTTGGTTATTAATAATCA
>JANYCR010000022.1 GCA_025360185.1 Leptospiraceae bacterium
CCAGCGCTGAAGATGGGGTACACCTAACGGTGGGTTCGCTACCGCGGGCTATTGATTCTATTAATTCATTAGATTTATCTAATATTATTAACTTAAGAAAATATTCCATAGTTTTACTCTTTTGCGTAAGGTGAGTTAATATTTCAATTAATTCTTTATCTGTGACAGAGTCTTTTTCTGATTTGTCGTAAATAGTCAATAAGAAAACAATTCCATCATTAACGAAAAAGTGAGTTATAATTCTAGCTCCACCTGATTTTCCTTTTCCTTTCGATTTTATAGATATACGAATTTTGAAGCAGTGATTACTAAGCGGTATTCCCTGTATTGGATTTTCTTCTAAACTTAAAATTAATTCGGCTAACTCTTCTTTTAAAGATTTATATTTCTTGATTAATTTTTTAGATTGCTTCTCAAATATAGAAGTTGTCTTTATAGCATAGTGCAATTTCATAAGGATTTTAAAAAGTCTTTTGCACTTCTTAATTTGATTTTGCCTTTCTTAAAGGAGTTAATTTGGTCTACAGAATCTTTTAAATCTTTAAGAAGTTCAGCTTTTTGAGGCGTAATTGTAGTAGTCTTTATGAACGAAAAATTATGTAAAACTTCAATTATAAAATCAGCTTTCTTATCAGGTATATCAATTAAAACTTTCATACACTCAATTTGAACAATAAGCTATTATATTTCAAGCCTTTTCTTTCTAGTAAATTGCATCCAACTTCCCCCATAATGTCTATTCTACAAATTAAAAGCTTGAATCAACTACGGTGCAGAAGCGCTCTCAGCTACGGTCTAACAAGGGGTAGCCGCCCCAACATAGACCGCACAACTACCGAAGGAGTAACCGCTGTTGGACCGCTCGAGAGGGACTGTGTAAAAGCAAAGAAAATATCTCTCACAGAGGGCACGGAGTTCACAGAGAGTACTGATTTTATTGACTTTTTTCTCTGTGTTCTCAGTGTGCTCTGTGAGAAAATCATGTTTTTACACAGCCCCAAAGGATATAGAATTCCATGTGAGATAGGAAATTACAGGAACATGAGTTTGATACAAAAAGAATTAAGAGAGGCTCGATAATTTCATTTCCCGAAACTTGTCCCCGAAATCTTTTATCGGGGATTGAATCGGGAATTTCTATTTCTTGAGACCCCCGATTAAAAATCTCGGGGGTGACAAAAAGCATGATGGATTACTTGGTCAAAAGTCCACCATGAGTAACAAAGAATTCCACAAACACGAGGCTTATGATAGCCATGAGTTTAATTAGAATATTGATAGCAGGACCAGAAGTGTCTTTGAACGGATCACCAACAGTATCCCCTACTACGGCAGCTTTGTGTAAATCAGTTCCTTTTTTGCCGGCAGCTTCTATGTATTTCTTAGCATTATCCCAAGCACCACCTGAGTTTGCACTAGAAATCGCAAGCACTACTCCGGAGACTAACGCACCAGCGAGCATTCCTGAAAGAGTCTTGATTCCAAATAGCCAACCTACTAAAAGCGGGGAGAGTATAACGAGTAGCCCCGGAGCAATCATTTCACGAAGAGCAGCAGTTGTAGAAATGTCTACGCATTTTTTGTAGTCCGGTTTGCCAGTTCCTTCCATGAGACCAGGAATTTCTTTGAATTGGCGACGAACTTCTTCTACCATGTCTTTCGCTGCATCGCCAACGGATTTCATTGTGAAAGCAGAGAAAATAAACGGAAGCATTGCACCAAATAAAAGTCCACCGAATACGAGTGGATCTAAAAGTTCAATCGTTCCAATAGTAGAATCTTGCAAACGTGAACGAGTGATAAATGCAACAAATAAAGCAAGTGAGGTTAATGCTGCTGAGCCGATAGCAAAACCTTTTCCAACAGCAGCAGTAGTGTTACCCGCAGCGTCTAACGTATCTGTTCTATCTCTTACTTCTTTTCCAAGACCAGCCATTTCAGCAATCCCACCGGCGTTATCGGATACTGGTCCGTATGCGTCAATGGTAAGACCGATTGCGATTGTAGAAATCATTCCGAGGGCAGCGATTGCAATTCCATACATTCCAGCCATTGTGCTTGCCCCTACGATTGTGATTACGAGTAATACAACTGGCATTACAGAACTTTTATAACCAAGTGCAAGACCGTAGATAATGTTAGTTGCCGCACCTGTGTTACAAGCATCAGCCACTTCCCGAACAGGTTTGTAAGAATGAGAAGTAAAATACTCAGTGATTACACCGATGAACATTCCAGAAAAAAGTCCAAGGACTAAAGAAAAATATACATTCATCTTAGTGATTGTTTTTCCGGCTAATTCGAAATCTACCATGAATCTATCTGTTACAAAATACATTACTGCTGCTACAATGATAGTAGAAATCCAAAGTTGTTTTTTGAGAGTTCCTTCTACGCTTCCGCCTTCTTTCACTCGAGCAAAAAAAGTAGTTAGTAAACAAGCAGGAATTCCAAAGGCAGAAATTAATACAGGATATAAAAGTGCATCCATATTTCCACTAAGAGCAGTTGCAGTAGCACCGATCACTAGAGCCGCACAAGTTGCCTCAGCAGCAGAACCAAATAAGTCAGCACCCATACCAGCGATATCACCAACGTTATCACCAACGTTATCCGCAATGGTTGCGGGGTTACGTGGATCATCCTCAGGAATTCCTTTTTCTACTTTACCAACCAAGTCAGCACCCACATCAGCGGCTTTTGTGTATATACCACCACCCACGCGAGCAAATAGTGCTACGGAAGATCCACCAAGACCAAACCCAGCGAGTGCTTCCATTAGAATATGTTTTTCCATTCCAGGATAAAAGCCTGTGAATATGAGGAAAAGTGCTATTAGCCCGAGAACCGCCATTCCAATAAGACCAAATCCCATTACCGCACCAGAATCAAATGCGACTCTAAATGCTTTGGAAATAGATTCTTTCGCCGCTTGTGCCGTCCGAACATTACCCATGGTTGCGATTCTCATTCCAATGAATCCAGAGAAACAAGAAATAATTGCTCCCGAAATGAAAGCTATAGCAGTGAAAAGTCCTTCATTGAAATCTGGAGTCTTAGGATTGTCTAAGAGAAAAAATATAACGACTGTCATTACAGCGATGAAAATACTAATTACTTTGTATTCTCTCATTAAAAATGCCATTGCCCCTTCGGCGATCGCAGCCGAGATGGTCTTTAACTTTACATCTTCCGGGGTGTCCTTTCCATCTACTCCGCCTACCTTGATCGTAACCACTTTACTAGTGAAAACTACTGCGGTTAAAAGCGAGAGTATGGACATGGCTATGATGATTATTACTGATACTTCCATTAAAACCTCTACTTGATTGATTGATTTAAAAATTGAATTTTGTGATTATCCGATTAAAATTTGCAGAAAAGGTATAGGTCAAGAGAAAAAAAGTGGCTTGAGGATTAAAAATTTAGAGGGTTTTTCTTCAACGTCACTCGAAACCAAAGTCCATTTGAATACAATTCAGGCTTTGCGAGTTCGTGTTCTTGCATCAGGCTGAAAATTCGCTTCATGCCTTCTCCATGCTCACGCATTAGTTTGTTTTCTCGGAGTACTCTCGCGATTAAGGAATTTCTAGATTCGTGTGACCCTTATAGTTCATACAAATTTTTAATAGTAAGGTTGGAAAGCAGCACGTTTTAATCTTAAACCATTTAATCCATATTCTGCTAATCCAATTTGTTGCAGATACCTTTCTATACTCAAACCTTTAATATATTGGTCAGCGATACCTTGCAGTAATTTCAAACCTAAATCCGTAACTAAAGCACCATCCACAAACTGACTATCATATTCTCTTGATTTCTTGTCTTTCAAATTGAATTTGATCGACAGAGACCGGCATTGTTGATTTATCTTTTCGCCTAACGCATCTTTCATCGGGCAATTGATAAATCATGAAGGATTAAAGTATTTTTGACTTTTTCTGATAATAATAAAACATCTTCCATGATTCTAAGGATTGAATAGCCACACTATTTGACAAGAATAAATAAGATTTCCTCTGCCAATCTCTTGCCGTAAACTCCCAAAGAATCTTTGCATTAGAATATTATGAATCATTTATCTACCAACTATCCAAGAGTAACCTTATTCTTTCTTGAAATTTTCAAAATCTTTTTTGATTCTATCCAATTGTTCCATTCCTTCCGGGTATTGAATCATTTTAGTCAATGATTTATTGACTAAAATGATCGCCGAGGGATGATTAATTTGATACGCGGAATTATTTTTGCTAAATAGCTCTCTTGCAAATTGAATATGAAACTGTCCGGCAAAATTTTCAATATTTTTTAGTTCAGAATATCTTAATCCAATAAAACGAGTATCTCGATTCTGGGTAAATGTATTTAAGGACTCTACGGTATCTCGCTCAGGGTCAATAGAAACAAAAAGAAATCGTAAATCTGAATCTGGAATTTGTTCGGCTAATCGAGATAAGACACTTACTCCCTTAGGGCAGATTTTATCGCAATGTAAGAATCCAAAATAAATGAAATTATAGTAACTACCCAAATCCTTTTCAGTAAATTCTATTCCCTGGTGATCTTCTAGTATGAATGGATTTATTTTTAAAGAAGAGACAAATCCATAGTAGCTCTGATTTAAATGAAATATGTATAGAATAAAAAAAACAATTATATGTAAAAGAAAAACTATTAGAAATCGTTTTTTCTTTTTTTCAGGTGTCATTTTTTAAAGATTCAATCGCCCGATTTAGATCTGTTATAATTTCTTCTGATGCTTTTCCTAGCGCAACTAAGTCCTGAGAGTTTATGACAAAACTTTCTGTCGTTTGATGAAAGTTAGTAATTGATTGTAGAATTGATTCCATTGATCTTTGTTGTTCACCGGTTGAATTCTGAATGATATATGCTTCTCCATTGATTGAAGTTATATTTTTTTGAATTTCTCCAAACTTTCTAGTCTGCTCATCGGCACTATGAATTACAATTTTAAATTCTTCTGTGAGCTTATTAAATTGTTTAGATAATTCAACAAACACGCCCATTCCCAAACTCACAGAGTCTACGGATTGTCTGACTTCTATTTGAATGCTTTTCATTAGCAAATCGCTTTCTCGGATGCTTCGACCTGTTTGCTCTGCAAGCTTAGATACTTCCTGTGCCACAATAGCAAATCCTCTTCCATACTCTCCAGCCCTAGCAGCTTCAATAGATGCATTTAAAGAGAGTAAATTAATTCGATCAGCAATTTCATGAATTCCTTGAATGATAGTTTGCATATTACGGTAAGTATTCGAAATATTACTCATGGAACTCTGCATTGTGTTTAACGTTTCTTGACCGGTTTTGACAACTTTTCTGGTATTTGAAATTCCAGTTTCTGAGTTTTCAATCCTGAGAAGCAAATTTTGATTTTCCTCATTTAAACTTTTAAGATTAGAACTTAATCCTTCCGTGCTGGTATATTGCGATTTTGTGCTATCAGAAACATTTTGAATACTCTTAGAGATAGTTTTTAGAGACTCGCTGATTTTTTGGACAGACTCTACCTGGTTTTTTGCTTCTGTCGAAATTTTTTCTGAATACGAATATATTTTATTAACAGAAGTCTTTGTTTTTTGTGAGATCAAATCTATTTCCGTTAAAACCTGTGCGTTTTTTTCATGCATCTTATTTACAAGGCTTAAGGACTCAAACTTTAAAAATTGTTCTTTTAGACGACGAGAAAAATAGCCCATAGTAACACTTTCAAATATTACAAATATCGCATGTAAAAAAACTATATCCCATCCATGTCCATAGTTGAAAATTTTTAAAGGAATATTAGCTATCGTAAGATTATAATCTTGTGCCAAATTCAGCAAACCATGCTGTAATGCTACCGTAAGGGTTGCGGTGGCAAATAACTTCCAATCTTTGTAGATAAGTAAAAAGCCAAGGGTCACAAAAATATGAAAATGCATTTCAATTCTACCTAACTGCACTAAAATCAGAATTGAAGAGTAGCTAACTACAATCATTGAGAATAAATGGCGTGAAATTGCTGTTCCCTTAAAAAGAAAGTAATTCGCAACGGAAATCAATGATAGAACAGTGTATAAAATAAGACCGGGAATTAATGTCCCGTAATCGTAGGCAAAAATAATAATCCAGGGAAGATGAGAAAACATTAAGAACAACATAAACTTGTCATTCTTTTTACAATCTTCGATGTAGGCTTGCTCGGGCGTTAAATTTTGAAGACTAAGTTCTATAGATTTTAGTATTTGCATATCAATCAGCCAATTTCTTTTTATAGCTATTCCCCCGAAACATAAAAGTCAAGCCTATTTAAAATTTATATTTTTCGAGCACATTAAGGAATAAGAGGAAATATCCTCTTTGGACTTTTCATTGCCAATCTAATCCATAATAAACTTAAAAGCTAATAAGTTTATTATGGAAGGTAAACCATTATTCTAAAACTTTCGAAATTACCGCTTCAGAATAGCTAGGTATGTCTCTGTCTGGTTTACGTTCGCTCCGCAAAAATTCTCAGCGAAAGTGCCAAAGCCAATTTTAGGAATTCCAGGCAACTCTTCTTCGTAGAGAGATGCAATGGTTTCTATTTCCTTGTTCGTATCTCTTGCTAAATAACATAAAACGCAGTCGAATGAAATATATCCAAGCAAGCTATCTTTGTTTATAGAATTTAATTTAGATAAACGATCTTCATATTGAGGTTTTGCTTTGTAGATATTAAGAGATGTACCCACCGTTAAATCATTATAAGTCAAGAGACCGTTATTCCCATCATCTTTCATAATACTCGTAATTAATCTTTCACCGTCACCAGGCTCAACTCCGAGAGTATACATTGCATATACCAATGGACTTAGCTCTGTCGCAGACTTTCCAATGACTCGAGCATATTCTAAGGCGGCTGGTTTATGATTAAATTCTAGGATATAACGAGGATTAGCCAGCTTTGTAACCACTAACTTTCCTTCCATATTATCAAAACTGGAAGTTCGATCAATTAAAAATGAATAATCTGGTTTGAGTCGGATAACTGCTGTCGCCCCAATGGAACCCATCCCTTTGCTGCAAATAACACTCGAACTCTTAAAGTCTAATTTTCCACCAGAACTGCCACCTACAGATTGCAAAAATAAACTAACTTCATTTTGAGCAGATAACGCTGCATTAGCCGATTGTAGTCCATAAAGAATATTAATGGAAAATTCTCTTTCCATATCCGGAGAAGACAAATCAAAACCAAGTTTAGTTAAAACTTTGGAGTATTCGTCTTTACTGCCTTGATACATTGTATCATTGCTGATTGATCTTCTCATATCAAATGCAATCACTCCAACTTTTTCTAAAATATCTTTGGAGATACTCATCATTGCAACCGAGTTAGTATCATAAGAATATTCAGAATTAGAAAGCCTTGCAATATCCATACATCCAAGAAATGGAACGCCTGTTTTTTTCAAGGTATGATAAAGTGTCGTATAGTCAAAATCAGATCCATAAAAACACAGTATCAAGCCTGCATTCTTTCCTTCTATAAAAGAAGGTATTTCATTTATGTTTTTAAAAAGTTGTGATGAAATATATTGATTCATTAGTTAAGCCGCCGTAGGTAGTTTTAAATTTGCTAAAATAGTCTTCAATTTATCCAATTCAGAAGGATCATCAATAGATTCAGGTCCGTGGTCAGAAAGATTAATTCCTTTTAAAGAAATTTGAATACGGATTGATCGTATCTTGGTTTTTCCAGAAAGAGAATCCTCGGAAAGACCTATACTTTTAAAATAATCTAATAAAAATTTGTGAATAGCACCTTTCATTTATATAACTCCTCTCTCAATATTCTTTAAGTAGCCAATATTGTATACTTACATTTATAAAATAACCGTATAAGAATAAATTTAATATTCAAAATTAATCTATTGGATGAGCTATATATACCTTTAGCTTAAATTAAATTCAATCAAACCGCAACAATTACAAAGAAGGTAATTGATATTAGCCATATTCCATAAAACTTCTAATCACATCCGGGACAAAAATAATTTTCCAATCGGACTTTACTGAAATCAGTTTTGGCGTTCAATAAAAGAAGCGGCTAATATAATTTATCTTTTATCTATAAGGTTTTAATGAATCTTTGTTACCAAGTTAAAGACATTAGAAAAAAAATTCTTTAGCTCTTAATATTATGTCGATAAATAAAATATTAAAGTGAGGAAAAACCAATGGTCGCTAAGAAAAAACCAGCTGCTAAAAAAAAGCCAGCTGCTAAAAAAAAGTAATAAACAAAGCCTGTCATTTAAAAATGGCAGGCATTTTGCTTTACAGTTAATTTAAAACCTCGGTTCAGCCTTTAATAAAACAAATAACCATCTCAAATTTAGTCTTTTTCTATTTTCCTTCTAGCAGCTAATCGGTAGTAATCTGTTTATACGGACAAAAATAATCGGATTTGACAGTATTCTCATTCCCCAAAAAAAGTAGACTAAGATTATTTCGATTTATTCTTGCATAAATTAGATAAGTAAGGATACATTAAAACCAAAAAGAATTTAGGAGCAACCAAATGGCATGGCGTAACAAAAAAAATCACCCGAGCAGTATTATTGAAGATTTGAAAGGGGATCAATCTTGGAGAATTTTTAGAATTATAAGTGAATTCACAGAAGGATTTGAAAAGCTATCGGAAGTTCATGATGCAATTTCTATTTTTGGATCTGCAAGACTAAAACCTGATGATCCTTATTACCTAAAAACAATGGAATTATCTACGCTCCTGAGTCAAAATGGATTTGCCATTATTACAGGTGGCGGACCCGGTGTAATGGAAGCTGCCAATAGAGGAGCATACGAGCACGACCAACTTTCTATTGGATTAAACATTGAATTACCTATGGAGCAAAGTCCAAATCCATACCAGGATATTTCGTTAGATTTTCGGTATTTCTTTGTCCGCAAAGTAATGTTTGTTCGCTATTCAATGGGTTATGTATGTATGCCCGGAGGCTTTGGAACGTTAGACGAATTCTTTGAAGCTTTAACGTTAATGCAAACAAATAAGATTTACCCTCTGCCGCTAGTTTTATTTGGCAAACATTTTTGGGAAGGTTTAATGGATTGGATTAAAACTACTCTCGTTGAATACGAGACTATTTCAAAAGAGGATGTTAACTTAATCAAAATAACCGATGATCCAGAGGAAGTTCTAGAAATTATGCAAGCTCATAGAAAATGGAAAAGCGAACAGCCTGAATTTTCTATTTAAAAGCGGTTAATTGTTATATACCTTTTAGTCTATTTCTAATCCTTGATTATTTCTCTCGCGATAATCGTAGCACCCAATGCACAACGGATAATGCGAGATCCCCAAATCCAATCACCTGTCATCCAGAGATTGTGTTTTTTACAGAGGGCAAGATATTCTGAAAACTTGGGATGGTCTAAATTAATATCGTTGTCTTTGAATAAAGCAAAGTCAGCTTGCGAATAACGCCATTTATGCGTATCCATATGATCTGGTTTTTTGCTAATTAATTCGGGAATATCTAGAATATGAAAGACTCGATTAAAAAAATACTGATTACTATTGATGATATAATACATAGGCTTCTGGTCGGCATCACACCAACGTTCTAGATTTTTAGAACTAAAGGCAGAAGAAAATTGAATTGTGATGATTAAAGAATCATCCGCTTCTGACTGTCTGTATTTTTCACTTTCAATAGAAAAATATTCTGCCTCTTCATCTTTGAAAAGAAAAGTCTGATTCTTAAGCGATTTTATTTTTTGGATTATCTCTGGAGGAAGATTTCTCCAGACTCCCGTTAAAACGAGACAAGAGCGATATTCTCCCCTAAATCGAATAAGATCATCCCAATGAGTCATATGTCCGGAATTTTTTAACAAAGAAATAATTTGTGGGATTGGTGCTGTTAAAATAATTTTATCAAATAATTCTATTTTGCCGCCCGCAAAGGTCAAAGTCCATTGTTTTTGGTCAGGACTCTTAGTAATCGATTCAGCAAAATGAAGAAGTTCAACTTTATTTTTTGTGAGTAATTTTTCTGCCAAACCCTGCATGCAATATGTAGAATGAAAAGAATTAGGATAGGTTTTATGCGATCTAATCTTTAAATCTGGAGCTTGTGTTTCTAAAAATTTTAAAAAATCAAATTCGCTTTCTTTTCCCTTCTCAATATAATGAATTTTATCCTTGAAGACTGTTGCCCCAATATCAAAACGTTCGAAATCCTTTAGAAATCTTGTCGTCATTCTGCCACCTACATGAGTGGCTCGCTCATAAACAATAGCATTAGGTAACAAGCTACCTAAAACAGCACCGGTAATTCCACTTCCAATGATTCCAACTTTCACAATATAGTTTTGTATCCTACCTAACGGTATTCGTCAACAAGAATCATCCAAAGAGATTAATAATAAATATTGGTAAAATAAATGGGCTAAAATTTGATAAAATTTTTATCTTGCTTTATTTAATTACTAATTACTTACTTATTTTAATAAATTAAATGTATGGAACGAGAAAAAATTTGCATAGATGAGTATGAAAGATTTTTTCAAAATAAAGCAATGGTAAAAAGAGAAGATTTATGATAATCAGTTCAGAAGGCATCGAATTTAATGAATTAAAAAAGTTTTCAAAGTTTATAAGTGATCTTGATCTATTGGGCACCGTTCAATTGCGAGAAGCACTCACAGACAAAAAAGGAAACATTCTCATTAAAGATTTAGTTTATGTGAGAGAATCAAGTGTAAAAAAATTGGAATCCATTGCCGATCAATATACCCCTTCTTTTAAAATTAAAACAACTCCCGAATTAACTATAAAAATCCGAAAAGCGTTGGCTAATGCCATTATTCCCATAGTGAACGAAACAGAGAAAAGTTTTATCTCTATCTTATTTAGTAAAAATACCTCGAGCCTTCAAAATGTAGAAAGCTTAATAAATAATGCATTTTATACCGATATGCTAGTGCTTGCACTCTATGAAATTATGATCGAGGACAACGCTTTTTTTCAACATATTGTTCGAATGGGTCTTATTTGTCTCGGAACTGTAATTCAAAAAAGCTATGCAATTAAGTTAATTCATCGTAATGCGTTCTTAACAGGGCTCTGTGCAGATTTGATTTTATATAAAACTAATTATTGGAAAACTTCTAATCTAGATGATAAGTTAATGCTTGAGCTCACCAAGCTAAACGTTCAAGTTGCGGGTAATCTCGGTATGTCGGAAGAGATTATTTATGCTCTTCAAAATCATGTTGTCCGTGGACTCTATGTAGTGGAAATGTCTGAACCAATGGACTTTGAACTTATCAAACAAAATCAATTTCTTGCAACCTCATCAAACGAAAAAGAAAAAAATACCAGTGCTGCGGATAATGAATACTATGAAGAAACAATTAAAATATTGACAGAAGCTCTAAAAATAACACGATTCATTTCGGAGGCAAATAAAAAGTTAGACGAGTCCGATGATATAGTCCAGCGATTAATTACTATGTTTGCCTACAATGTGGAGAAAAAAAACTTCGACGCAGAAATTGCAGACCCTATGATAGATTGCTTCCGTCAATATGAGAAGATAATCAAGAGAATGCGCAAAGTTGCAAAACTAGAAAATCTATGTTTGCATCCTCCATCTGCATGGGCATACCCAAAGCCGAAAGCCGTCCAGATATTATGTAAGAATAACCACCATACCTGTCTTCATTATATTTCCGGTTGGAATATCAATGTAATCACGGCACAAGAAGCAATCGGGTATATAGGTACTAGCCTCAGACCAGGTAGTTACCCAAAATGCAAACTGGAACAACAACTCGGTGAATTGGATGAATAAAAAAATAAAATCGAATGACATAATAGGAACCCCAATGACACCGGAAGAAACATCACACACCGAGAGAGAGAGAGAGAGAGAGTAACATCGTTTAGCCTTCTGAATTACTTTAGAAGATTTTTTCTCACAGAGCACACGGAGATCACAGAGAAAAGAATCAATACCTCCGTGAACTCTGTGCCCTCTGTGAGAGACTCTTTTTTTACTTTAACACAAAACATTAAACAAATTTTTATCAAAGGTTGGTTCAGCGGTTTAGGAATTGCCTCTGGACTCGCAACCGCCGGTTTACTCGCAGTAGCCGTAACAGGTGTAATGAATTCTTTTCAAGATGGAGAGACTTTAACCGCAGGAAAGTTAAACACAAACTTTAATTCACTCAAAGCGGCTATTGAGAGTTTGCCCAACTGGACTAAGAGCGGTAGCGATGCTGTTTTCAATAGCGGAAATGTAATCATCAACACGACCACAACGGCTAACTCGGCTAATGTGACAGTGAATGGAAGAATCAGTTCTAGCATACTCGGTGTTTATTGTGGAATAACAGCTTCTAGTTTTACAGGAAACATCGGTGGATTTACTTCAGCAAAAGCATTATGCGAGACTGCTTGTGGAAATACAAATGCGCATATGTGTACTGCACATGAGATGATTATGACACTTCAATTAGGAATAAGTTTACCAGGCTCTGGCAATTATTGGATTACCTCCCCAACAACATCTGCAAATACTGATTTATTGGATTGCAATTCATGGACTTCCGCTAGTGCTGCACCAAACCAGGGGAGTACAATTTTCATTGGCTCACCTTCGCAGTTATTTATAGCTTTCTGTAATACTTCTCATCAAATTGCCTGTTGCTTATGAGGCTAAATAAGTTTTTCTTCTATAATTTGGTAGACTTTCTGTTCTAGAGGACTTTTTAATAATTTTTCTAAATCAGGAATGAGGCTCTTTAAAGTTAGATACTGATTATTTTTAGCATGAAGAATAATAACTGTTATGCTATACTTGGAAAGATTTTGTTGGTATTGTAAATTTTGATCAAAAGTTAATAAAATAGTAAAAGAATTTTCTATCATCTTTTGAATCAAAGATCCATTCACTAATGATTTCCAGCCTTCATCAGGGACACAGGAAACCCTAAATCCTATGTTGCGCAAATCTCTCATTAGCTTCTTCGGTAAGTTTTCATCTAAAAGAATCTTCATGCAGCAGTTAAATCTATCATAGTCGATTCCTTTACTAGTTTTAAAAATTGAATGGCAACGAATTTATCAACAGAAGGAAAATCCTCCAGAAATTCGTCTAAACTGATTCCATTTTCTAAATGCTCTAACAGACTTAGAACAGGAACCCGCGTGCCTTTAAATACAGGAGTTCCACCTAATACTTCCGACGATGAAAAAACGATTTTTTCCCAATGCATTTTCATATATTAATTATCGTTCTAACATTTTAATTTGTCAAGCAAAAACATCACAGACCGAGAGAGAATAACATCGTTTATCTCGGTGTTTCCCTGCTCTGTCATTCGAATTGATGCTAATACCTAAAAGTCTGCGTTCAATGGTGATGGTGTGTTTCAACTCTCATCCAATCAGGCACTGGTAATTTGTGATAGATATAAATTGGTAAAAGTATTTCATTTAGAGTAATCATTTCAGGATTAAGTTTGCCCTTATCCGCTACTTCTTTTATAGCAACAGAGCCCTTCAG
>JANYCR010000032.1 GCA_025360185.1 Leptospiraceae bacterium
CTTAAAAAACTAAGAATATTAGATTTACCTAATGAACTAACAAAATCAATAGCCTGCGGCAGCAAACCCACCGTTAGGTGTAAACCCACCCTCAGCGCTGGGAACGCTGGCACTCACCTTGCGTAAGGTGAGTTACTTACCAATCTTTCGCATTAACTCTAATAGTTTCTCATCATCCGGTTTTATCTGCAAGCAGGTATCTAATATTATCCGTGCCTTTTCTACGTTACCAACAGAAATATACGACTCCAATAGTACATAAAGATTATTAAAATTTCTTGGATAACGAATTCTCGCCCGCTCGGCTGCTGCGATTGCTTTATCATATTGTTTTAATTCTTTGTATACGACAGAAATTTCAAATAAGTAATTTGTAAGATGGGGATAATCAGATATTAACTTATGGCTTAAATCTAAAAACTCTTCATAGGCACGTTCATTTTTATACTTGGAAAGTGATTTCAAAGTATCTTCGAGGCTAATCCTTGTTGTATTTATAGGAAACTCTTTATAATAAATCTTGCCCAGAGAAATATCATCCATTAATTTACCTGTAGCCGCAATTAAATTATAAATTTTTTGTAAGTCGCCCTCCGCTTGTTCTACATGACGCAAAAACAATTCGTGGTCTGTATTGATAATATCGTATTCGGAATCCATTTCTTTGCCAATGATAATATCATCTCTCCCATCAGAGCCTAATACAATTATATCACCCGGCAAAAGAGAAAATACCTGTATGGAGATACTTCCTGCTTGCCCCTGAGTACCAAGCTTGGTATACGGAGTTGGATTTTCGATAAAGCTTGCCTCTGCATCCCGATAAAGAACAATATCAGGATGCTCTGCATTTAAAAAATACATCGCACCTGTTCGTTCCTCAATAAGTCCAAACACAAGCGACATGAGCATAGATCCATCAAAACTTACAAATGCTTTGTGCATTTCGATAAATGCATCTTTCAACCATTTCTCTGGATAAACTGTCTTACCGTAATCGGTAGATAGAGTGCGCTGGATAATAGATTTGAAAACTGTGCCTAATACCAATACTCCGCCGGCACCCTGTATTGATTTACCCATTGCATCCCCGTTTAAGAATACAATATATTTACTTCCTTGCAATTCTAAATTTTCAGAAATATTTATATCACCGCCTAATTCATATTGTCCTTTTCTAAAAATAAATTGTTTCTTCTGCTTAATAAAAAAATCAATTTCTAAGTTAGGACTACTTGCATTATTTTTTGCCAGTGGTTCAATCAGAAGTGTATTTAAAAAATAATCCCCGTCTTGCTGTTCTTTTAAAGTCCGCACTTCGATAAGTGCTTCATTCAAATCACGCGTCCTCTCTTCCACTTTTTCTTCGAGGCTTGCGTATAACAGTGAGTTTTCGACACTCACTGCGATTTGAGCGGATAATACTTTTAGAATTTCTACTCTGTCCGGCGTAAATGCATCGGTGGTAAGATTATTTTCTAAGTATACAAGTCCAATTAAATTTCCCTGATTGATAACCGGATAACAAAGAATAGACTTTGGAGCGTTAGTCTTCACATGCAAATCACTTAGGAACATTCCTGATTTTGAAGCATCGTTTAACAATACTAAGCCTTTTGTTCGAGCTACATAATTTATAATACCAGTAGAAATTTCTGTAGTAGACTGAACAGGTTTTGCTTGTAAAACTTCAATATGTCCTGTATTTGCATTTCCCTCTGCCTCAATATAGAGATTGTCTTTTTCTTTTAAAATAAAAAATCCTCTCTCGGCACCGGCATTCTCAAATAAAATTTTCATCATTTTTTCTAGGAGTCTTCCAAAATGAATCTCACCTGAAATAGTCTGCGAGGCTTTTACTACCGTATTCAAATCTAAAAAATTTCCAGTCGTTATTGTCTTATTATGAGTAACCGTTATATCACCGGATGTTGCTTGGTATTTTCTTTTTAGCTGTGGATACTTGTCTTCCAATTTCTTTACTATCGACTCAGACCCCCATTTTATATAGGCGTAGTGTGCCTCTACTAAGTGAAGCATTTCATATTGTTCATCCTGTGACTTATTCCAAATAGCCGCAGAAAGCTCGTTTGCAATCGCTTCTTCTAAAATATATTCATGTTTTTTAGCAAGCCCAATGGCAGCCTTATATTTTTTTAGCGCCATACTCTCATTACCCACAATTTCATAGGCTATGCCTTGAATAATATGATACTTATGACCGTAATTCGCCTCACAACTTTTAGCCCATAGTCTCATACGCTTAGAATTTTTTAAAATTCGCTTTTTATATTTTCTCTTTTGGGATTTAAATGCGGTAACCAAATAAAGTTTATGGAGATTTAGTGAATCAAAAAAAACAATTTCAGGAATAAACATGGTACCTAGATTACTCTTCTCATGCTTTAACGCCTTACTTGAATATTCCTCCACTGAATTTGGATCTTCAAAAAAATAACCAAGCAAACACTTAATAGTATAATAACAATGAAGTGCACTCGCATTATTACTCTCTATCCAGGTCGGAAGAATACTATCTTCATCAAAAATACTCCCCTGTAACCGCTTCGAATCCGGAGATAAGTTTTTAAGCTTAATAGTGGCTTGCCCTACAATTGCAGCAATATAATAAGCATGGTCTTGTTTAATCTTTTGAAAAATAGGCTGCATCTTTTCAAAAACATCAACTACTTCTTTCAACGGTTTACGCATCGCGAGTGCTTGAAAGCAAATATGAATCAAAGAATAACTCGTATACTCCAAGTCGCCATTTTCAATTCCACTCTGAATGGATTTCAAAAGATACTCTTCACCGATTCTTGCATGATTTGTCCAGTGGCTAACAGCACAAGCATAGACCATTAGAGTTCTACATTGAACAGATTTGAAATTATGTTTACTAGCGAGGTTAATAGCTAGTTT
>JANYCR010000157.1 GCA_025360185.1 Leptospiraceae bacterium
AGCCGTATCGGAAGGTGCGGCTGGATCACCTCCTTTTTTAAAGGAAAATATGTCGATCTAGTAACTACCTTTTCACGAAGATAGTTACTGACGGCTAGGTTGAATCAAGTCTCTTGGTCACGCTACTTTTTATGTTCTTAAGTTAAGATAAAGCATCGGGGTAATAGCCTGTGCTTTTTTTGTGTGCGGGGAGCTGTCGGAGTTTTAAGATGCCTGAGCCCTTTAGGATTAATTTACTTGTCAAAAGAAAATTGGACATTATCGTTGCATTATGAATTCCTTACTTACACAAACTTTTAAAAAGTTAGATGTGCTTTCTGAAAAAGAGCAAGAGCTTATGGCAGAACGAATTTTATTGGAATTACAATATCTGCGTATACAAAAAACAAAATCGAATTCTAAAATTGGTAAAAATAAAAATAATGATTTAAAAATAATTAATAGAAAATTTGCTAAATTAAATAAAGAAGCGATTGATGTCTTAAACTTTCAAGTTCAATTATGAAACGAGGAGATTTGTTTCGAGTTTATCGAGGAAATAATACAGACACAAAAGATTTTAGAGTATTTGTTGTCATTAGCCGCCAATTGTTAATCAATTCAAAATTTTCTACTGTAATTTGTGCACCTATTTATTCTGCTCATGATGGAATTTCTACACAACAAAAAATTAAATCTCTCCGACTTGTGATAAAAAATAATTTCTTACTTTCGGACTATACCATCTGCCCTTAGCAATCATTTCATCGAGTAAGCCTTTCACATTTTTGATGTATCTTTTTTCTTTGGCTAACAGCAATATGCCCAATGTTCCCATACTTTCGATGTTTAAATTTTTTGCGATTTTTAACCCCAAGCGATCATCTAGAATAAGCAAGTCGGATTTTAATTCTAAACTCAATTCAATTGCTTCTGCTTCTCCTCGGTCAATTTCAGTTTCCAAAATGAGAGAACTATTTTTATTTTTAATTTCTGTTACTTTAAAAAAAGGAAAATCAATTTCATCATGTCCATATTTATTCTTGGCTTTGATTTCAGTGTATACATGAGAAGGAATGTGAATTTCTGAAAATAGCTTTTCTAATAAATCAATTCGACCAACCGAAGACAAAGAAATAATAGGAGAAGAATTGGATACAACGATCATAGTTTAGAGGAAATTCTTTTTGCAGTAGAAATCATTTCCTTCATTTCATTGTCATCATAATCAAAGATTGGCTCTTTCTCTAATTGTAGCTTCCAGATGTATTCGATCTTATCGTGACCAGCTAATTGTGCCGCTTTTCCTAGGCTCACTTTTCCTTTTCGATAGAGAAATAATGAATACTGAAATAATGCATCCCTAACAAATTCTTCTTTATCTACTTTTAAAGAAAGTAAGATTGAATTATCAATTGAAAATGCGATTTCTGTTTGCATGTTGATATTCTGCCTTTATCCTTTACTTTGTCAAGAATTACCCAAAATAAAAACCCCATGTCTACCTATTAATTTCTTGCCTTATTTATAAACTTTTCTGACATTGCATAAGGCAATCTCATGAAATCCAAGACTACTCTTTACAAGCAAGTTGGTGTGGTGAGATTCTTTGTTATCCGCTATAAGAAATTAAAATTACGAATCTATCTTTTTGAATTTGTATAATTCTAAAGAGGATATGAATTTAAAATCTTTTGTATTAGAAGTGAATAATGGCATTTTATGCTCGAGAGCCGTTGAAGCAATGATTGAATCCGGCAAACCTAATCCATGACTTTTGGTGTATCGTTCAATGAGTTCTAGTGATCGAGTAGAAATGTTTTCGTTCAAGTGTACCACTTTTAATTTATGCAAGACTTTAATTATATTTTTAATTTCTCTTTTATTGAATGCTCCGACGTACAATTCCATAAGCGTAATTGCAGAAACATAAATATTTTCGTATCCTATTTCATTGAACTTTTCCTTGAGATTTTGACGACCTTTTAAAAACTCAATGATTATATCGGTATCGCAAAGAATCAAAATTTTCTTTTCCAAGCTTTTTCTCGGATTTCTTTTAGAGTAATATCTCTGTTAGCCCATATCCCAAATAGATTTTCGAAATCTTTTTCAGAAGCAGCTTTCTTCTTTCCGCTTGTTTTCTTCTTAGGAGAAGATTCTATTTCTACATATGAAAGCTCTTTTAATACCGAAAAAAGGTGAATCGCTTTTTGTTCATTTTTAACTCGAATTAGCATTTCCATACATTGAATAAAACCAAAATCTATGAATTTGTCAACTCCTATTAAAAAACTCTACTTCACACTATAAAGTTCTTGCCTTATAGTTTAACTTTTTTCTCATTGCATAAGGCAATCCCATGAAATCCAAGACCACTCTTTTAAGCAAGCAAGCAAGCAAGCAAGCAAGCAAGCAAGCAAGCAAGCAAGCAAGTCGTGGTCGCGGGCACCTCGATACAATTTTCGCAATTTATTAGATAGTGTCTGCCGTTGGCAGGATTTTCGAGTAATTAGCGAAAATCACTCGGCGACCGGACTTTTTCGCTTAACTAAAATAAAGCTCCGTTATCGACTGGAAAAGCATAAATTTTACAACAGTATAAAGTCTGGTCAATCGAGAGGTGCACTGAGCTTTGTCGAATGTGTGAAATTTATTGCGAATGCAATAAATTTTGTATCGAGATGCCGCAAATACTTTCAGTTCTTCTATACTAAAACTATATCAGCTTTATTCTTTTTTTCTAAAAAGAAGATTACTCTGGGTTATCCGCAAGTTGTCTTTTCTTTTAATCCTCCACATTTAACGCCTACTTTTAATAAACCACATAATCTAAGGAGATTTTTATGAAGTCAGTAAAATATTTTTCGATGTTGCTAATTATATTCTATTGTACTTCAATCTTTGGAACTGACAAAGATAGCGATGATAAGAGTTGTTCAAAATTATTAAAAACTCAACGAGATTGTCCCAGTTCAGATGAAACCAAGCTAATTAATTTTACTTTGTTTAGAGATCCACAAGCCAGAAGAAAATGTAGGAGTCATTTTTTTTCAAAGGAAAACGAATACATAGAAAACAGGAATAAACAATTAAAGAGAGAATCGAATTTTAAAATTGGCTTGGCATTGTCAGGTGGAGGAATTCGATCCAATGCAATTCAACTGGGTTTATTAACTGCGTTGCACAATATTGGTGTATTACAAGATAAAAATGAAAAAGATAGATCAAAAATTATTAATTATATAGATTATATTTCTTCTGTATCTGGAGGAACTTGGGCACATTTAACTTATCGAGCGAATGAATTTATAGATGAAAAAAATAAAAAACCGAGTGATGAAAACTATTTCAAGAATATGTATGACTATGTTATAAATAATAACATCGAGTCTCAAAGGACTATAGAATCAAATTGCTTAGATTTCGAAAATGTTTCATTCAATCAATGTAAGGACTTTCAAAAACCACTTTGGGCTTCTTATCATAAAATTCAAAGAACAAGTGTTTTAATGCCAGCTATTATTGGCGGAGGAGTTCCAGGCAATACAATAAGAGAAAAGTGGAGGCAAATGATTCTAAGCCACTTCCTCTTTTCAGGAGACAAAGATATTTTTGAGTTGGCAAGTGATAAAAATACTAATCTCAGACCTTTCCCTATTTTTAATGCTTCGCATTCTACAACTTACACTATCGGAGGATTGGTTGGTTTTCCCTTTGAATTTAATCCATACCATTTTGGAACTATTGCTGATGTGGGTAGTGCTAGGGTAAGTTTTTGTAATTTTCCAAAGATTTCAGAATATTTTAGTCGGTCTGGTCGGGCTGGTTTTTTCTATACAAACTCGAAGACGGATATGAATTTTCTTTCTTACATTGGTCTTGCATCAAGTGCAGTTGTTCCAGATATACGCATTGCCCCTTTGGATAGTGACCTAATAAATGTTCCAGGGCTAGAGCAATACTTCCATTTTCGGGATATATGTCCAAGTGATTATATGGGAAATCTAGATGCATTAAAATTTATTAGAGATTACTATACATTAACCGATGGTGGACATTTCGATAATTTAGGTTTGCTATCACTTTTAGAAAGAGACCCTGATGTAATTATTGTTTCTGATGCTTCCGCCGATCCTTCCTTTACGTTCGATGATTTTCTAAAAACTAAAAGCCTTGCTGATGTTCTTTTGGATATGGATGTAAGGATTAATGAGAACACAGAGGTTTTAAAAGTAAAGCCTGAATTTGTTACAGATAATAATTCCATCGAGAGTAATAAATTTTTATTCAAAGGTCAATACTCACCTAGATTAAATTCGAAATCAAATCTTGGAAAAATTATTTATCTTAAACCTAAGTGGACAATTGAATTTCAAAAATATCTAAAATTGAATGCCCCTCATATTCTTAAATTTTTAGTGAGTAATTCAACTGGGTTTCCACACTCTGATACATTCGTATCGTCTTATTCACATCAACTAGTTAAAGCCTATTATTTGTTGGGAGTATTCATGGGAATAAAAGTAAATGAAGAAATTAAGAAAGGAGATTACAAATGAGTATCTACAGAATGTTAATTACTCTGTTTCTAAGTTTATTCCTTGTGGTAAATTGTTCTTCCACACAACAAAAAGACAAATCTGAAAAGCCAGCACCAGCAGAGCCGACTTCACCTTTCTTAAATTATCTTTATAATCGTGGTATGGATATATTAGATATTTTTACTCTAACGGGTGGAGTTCGTCTTGGACTAGGTGCTGAACTGAATGTTTCGATAGCATCTTTTGGGTTATTAATCGAAAACCAACGAACTGAAAAAAAATTGTACGGTTTGAGCGGAGGCTCTTTTTCCTCTCATAATAAAAAATCTTATACATATCTAATTGGATTTTCTTCGGATAAACTAGGTCATCGAGAAAGCTATCAAGAGTTTAGCAATGAACAATTATTAGAGAGAAGAAAACTATATAATTCAGAAAACGGTTTACCTAGCTATAAATATGGGAGAGTCGGACTTAAATTGGCTCTGGTATTTCTTACCTTAGAAGCAGAAGTTAATTTGGCTGAAGCTTTAGATTTATTGGTAGGAATATTCTCCTGTGATCCGTTTCGAGATGATAAATACGGAAGGGAGTTCTATCAATGAACTTTAAAATAAAACTCCCTATACTATTTATTCTGCTAGTCACGTGCTCTTTATTTCCAGATGACAGTTTCAAAAAAAGTAACTTTGGTGTTATGGGTTCTTTTACTTACCTGATTGCTAAAGGCGATAAAAGTTATGTGTCCGATCCTTATGTAGATGGTTTTGGTTCTATTCAATTTAAGACAGAGGACAGACTAAGAAATAAAGCTTTCGTTGGTTTAACTGGATATTTTAAACCTTGGAATAAAACTAATAAAATTTGCGAACCAATTATTTTCGGAGTGACTATTGGTGTCAATGAAGCATCTGAATCCAAAGGAATCTCTTACCTAATGGCGGTTAATGTTGGTTTTGTTCTCGATGATGATCTAATGTTCACAATTACGCATGGCGGATTCTATGATAAAGTCACTACAATGCAATATCCGTATTATAGATATTATCCTTATCCATACCCAGGAATAAGAAAAGACGGCAGTCCAGAAGCAATTATCGCAAATGCTAATTTGACTGTGCCAACTAGACAAATTGACGGTTGGTTTAGTGGATGGGGAGTAACCGTATCTAAATCATTAAATTTTTTATCTAGCAAAGACCAAAAAGATAATTCCTCGGAGCCTAAAAAATGAAGCCCTTACACCTACTATCCATCCTCTTCCTCCTATCTTGCGGCGTTAGCCGCGAGACTATCCGTTACGAACTCCCTCCGAAACAAACGGGGGATAATCCTGATAAACTACAATCCATCCTAGCGTTCAAAACAAAAGACGCGGAGAAATTATTTGATAAGAATGACTCTTTGCTTGAAGGAAAAGAAGACGAACTTAAAAAAATTGCTGGAAAGGAAAGTTCTAATCCAATCGTTCTAAAAGCACTTGCTAGGATTGACGGGAAGCTTACGAACTTGGATAAAGCTAAATCTATTTATGAAAAGGCTGGGCTTACGAATAATTCGCATTATGCGTGGGTGTTGCATGATTATGGGGATTATTATTTATTTAAAAAAGATAACGATTTAGTAGCAGAAGAATTCTATAATAATTCTTTGAAAATATTTGAATCATTGGGTGACATATACAGTTTATCAATAGCTTTGCCTAATCAGGGATATGCATTAACATTATATATTGATTCGTATTTGGAAAATGGAGGGGAAAAAAATTTTGATTCCAAGACTCCAAAGCTTTATAAAGTAATAGATTTATTTTTGAAAGAGGAAACAATTCTAAATTCTAAAGATTTTCTCGCCAATCAGGATTCTAATAAACGGATAGTTGCAAATAAGATTGCTCTTGGTGAAACATATAAAACTCTTTGGGCTTATAAGACCGGAAAGCCTGTTGAAAAATCAAAAGAAGAAGCGGATAAGTCACAAAAAAATTTAGCTAATACATTGCCGTTCGGTGCTCGATATGTTTTCTCAGATTATAAAGATTATGAAATAGCTAAGAGCTATTTTGACGAAGCCTACACAGAGGCAAAGAAAAAGGGATACTATAAATTAGCCTTAGATTGTGCCTTTCAATTGGGTTATTTGCATTATATTTTATATCAAGATACGGATATTGACCTTATAATTGAAACGAAGGGACGACTAAAGCGTGCAGACTATTCGGATAAAATAGATTTTTATTCCAATGAATTGGATTCTAAACACACTAATAAAATTCTAGCTTCA
>JANYCR010000112.1 GCA_025360185.1 Leptospiraceae bacterium
AAAATAATATTTTTTGAATTAATTTTTTCGGTTCCTGATTCAGAGGTAATTTCAATTTCAGTAGTCGATGTAAGTTTCCCATGCCCGAGAAAACGTTCTATCTTATTTTTTTTCATAAGATAATCAACACCCTCTGTTACATCTTTTACTACTTTGTCTTTACGCTCTAGCAGTTTTTTTAAATCTAGTTTAACATCGCCAACATTAATTCCGTGGTCGGCTAATTTGTGTTTGGCTTTATGATATTCTTCCGATGAATCTAAAAGTGCTTTTGACGGAATACATCCTACGTTAAGACAAGTACCACCAAGAGTCTTGCGCTTTTCTATGATGGCTACTTTCATTCCGAGTTGGGCTGCACGAATAGCAGCAACATATCCACCCGGTCCGGAGCCAATCACTGTTATATCAAATTCTTTATTCATAATAGTTCCTTTTGTGCCGGATTTTTATCATACCGGCTAATCATGCTTATACTTCGATTAAGAGTCTTGTTGGATCTTCGATCATTTCTTTGATTTTAACAAGGAAGAGAACTGCTTCTTTTCCATCAATGATTCTATGGTCGTAAGACAGAGCTACATACATCATGGGACGAATTACGATTTGATCGTTTATGACAACTGCCCGTTTGACAATATTATGAAGTCCTAATATACCTACTTGCGGGTAATTAAGAATAGGCGTAGACATCATAGATCCGTAAGTTCCACCATTGGAAATGGAAAAAGTTCCACCTTGCATTTCATCGAGAGAAATCTTACCGTCTTTCACGCGACCAGCAAGTCTCACAATTTCTGATTCAATTCCAGCAAATGATAATTGGTCTGCATCGCGCACGATAGGAACAACAAGTCCTTTCGGTCCACCAACAGCAACACCTATATCATAGTAATTTTTATAAACTATATCAGTATCACGGATTTCTCCATTTACCGCTGGGTAAGCTTTCAACGCGGCTACTGCTGCTTTTGTGAAGAAACTCATAAAGCCAAGTCCTACATTGTGTTGCTCTTTGAATTTATCTTTGTATTGAGATCTTAAATTCATTACACCTGACATATCAATTTCGTTAAATGTAGTCAGTATTGCGGCAGTATGCTGTGCGGTTACGAGTCTTTCTGCTACAGCCCTACGTAATCGAGACATAGGAACTATCGTTTCCCTCTCGCCCGGATTACGCGGAGTAACCTTTGATGGGGCTTGCGAAGTAGCAGCAGGCTTATTTTCCATATAAGAAATTACATCGCCTTTAGTGACTTGTCGGTGTTTACCGCTACCTGTGACATTACTTGGATCGATTCCATTTTCAGCGGTCATTTTTCTTACTGATGGTGGAAGAGTTTCATTCTTAGGAGTATCTGCTTTTAGTGCGGCTACTTGTGATTTGGCTTCTACTGTTGGTTGAGATTGTGGAGTAGGGGTAGTAACCGTAGCTGATGCTCCTTCTTCGATAAGTCCAATAATTTCTCTAACTGAAACTGTATCGCCCGCTTTTTTCTTTTGTTCCTTTAGAACACCGCTTGCTGGAGCACGCACTTCCATTGTAACTTTATCAGTCTCTAGTTCTGCTAGAATTTCATCTGCTTTTACCGCTTCGCCGGGTTTCTTTGTCCAATTAAGTAAAGTTGCTTCCGTGATTGATTCGCCCATTTCAGGCACTTTGATTTCAACAGCCATATTACATCCTAATAAATAATAACTTTAATAATAGTATATGCTTTAGATTTCGATTTTTCGTAAATAAAAAAATTCGTAAATTGAGTTTTTGATAAGAAAGGAGGGTTGCAAACTGGCTTCGGTAAGAATCGAACTTACGACACAAGGATTTTCAGTCCTCTGCTCTACCAACTGAGCTACAAAGCCATTGCTAATGCCAGATTATTTAAAGAGACTCAAGCGTCAAATTAAATTACAAGCTATTGTGCGTTCCATCACAGAATGGTTGATTTTTTGTATGTTTGCAACCGCAAAAATAAACCGTCTCAGTTTGCGCAATTTGGCACATTACAGGTTTCATTCCAGTTTGGTTTCTAGCATGCGCTCCATCGCAAAATGGCTGTTTGGCGGAATGACCACAGATGCACCATGCTTTTTTTTCGCCCTCTTTTACATCAACTGCATAAGGACCTTTTTGAGCTATTTTTGGTTCGGACATTTTTGACTCCTAGGAAGTATTTCTATTTCACCATGAGTCATTTCTTTTGAATGTTTGTCAAAAATTAAATGAGATTTTAGAAAATGCTTATTAAATTTTTGGTTTTGCTTCTTCTACTACCTTTGTCTCTTCTACTTTCATGGTAAGAATTAGAATTACTAGACCTACTGATACACAGGAATCGGCAAAGTTAAACGCAGGCCAACGTGAAAACAGTAAAAAATCAGGCCAGTCAAAGTCTAAAAAGTCTACGACACCAATAAATTCACCATGTTCGATGGGGGCAAACCCAAATTTGACTCCGCCACCTTTTGGCATTTTTATAAAAAATTTATCTATAAAATTTCCAAACGCGCCAACCATGACCAAGTTCCAGCCCCAGGCATTTCCAATTTCAAAGTTCTTTAAGCGATATAATATCAAGAAGATAATGGCAAACGCTGTGGAGAATAGAGAGATGATGGAATTATTTTGATAGATTCCAAACACAAAGCCAGTATTAAAAGTAAGCGTCATGCAAAAGAACTCCCCCATATAACATTCGCTATTGTGATAGGAATAATTCTGAACTACCCAATATTTCGTAGCGAGATCTATGACCACCCCTAGTAAAATAAAAATAATATACTGAGGCTTAATAACTTCTAAGATTTTTTTTTCGAAAAACTTCAATGGTGAATCCTTAATTTGTTTTATTGCGAGATAGATTTATTTTAGAATTTTCCTAAACGATTTTTTATCAATGAGGTCAATAATGAAATTCCGCTTACGCCTGCTAATGAATAAAAGAATAACGAAGGATAAAGATTATAAAATCCCATAAAATAATTACCAAAATACACCGAGGCAATTCCTATTAGTGTGTAGAGAAATTGATGTCCAAGGATATATATAATATCTGTTTGCCTTTCAACATCTTTATTCTGAATAACAAGTCGTCCTCGATTTAGTGTAAGAAGTGCCTTATGAAGCTCCCCTGGGATTAAAAAAGAAGTGGTTAATAGCTCTTTGCCTTCATCGCTCAACATTTTATCGATAATTCCGGTTTCTCCAATCGCAATCGTCTGAAAATAGTTTTCGGCATAATCAAATACAGATCTGTAAGGATCTAATATAGCGATATTGCCCATAATGAGTCCCAGAGTTCTTTCAAGCATTACATAATTAGAAGGGACTCTTGCTATTTTTAAAATTTCAGAGAGACTAGAATTAATCCCTTTAAGAAAAATATAAGCTTCTTCGGGGTTAAGTTGTTCGATAGAAATATTTCTAAAAAAATCAGTATTAGTAACAAATCTTTCTAATTTTTCTAGAGCGAATTTTACAATCTGTTCTAATTTATCCTTATTTACATTCTTATCAAAGAAACCCATTTCTTCCATGCCTTCGACGACACCATAGTAGTCTTTACTCATAGCAGATGAGATAATTTTCTTTAAAGACACAGCAGTAATTTCATTCACTTCACTAACAGCGCCAAAGTCTATAAAGCAAAGTTTTCCATCTGTGGTATATATTAAATTACCCGAATGCGGGTCTGCGTGAAAGAATCGGTATTGAAATACCATTAAGATATAACTACGGACAAGTAAATCTAAAGGACGCGACTTTCTCGCGTTTCTTTTTATAACAGAACGAGTTTCAGAAATTTTTACGCCTTCTATAAATTTGGTAACTAAAATCCCTTTCGTGGTATAATCATGATAAACCGTTGGAAATACATAGTCAGACTCGGACGCAAAATAGGCAGCCATTTTTTCGATGGACTTTGCTTCTTCCGATAAATCCATTTCTCTTGTGATGATCGTTTTAATTTCGCTATGAATTTGTTTATAATCAAATGTTACTAGGTAACGATTGATTCTTTTCATTACAAATAGAACAGTTCGCAAATCTTTCTCTACTAATTTTTCAATACCAGGATAGAGAATCTTGATTACAACTTTTTCCTCGCCGAGTTTTGCCATGTAAACTTGCGCTGTTGAAGCAGCGGCTAATGGAGTTTTGCTTATTTCAGGAAAAACATCCTCTATATTTTGATCTGTTTCTTTGTAGAAACGAAGTTTAATTTCTTCAAAGGAGTGAGGAGGGATTCTATCTTGCAAATCCTTGAATGCGGAGATGAAGTAATCTGGAAGGATATGACCCATATTGGATAGAAATTGACCAAGCTTGATATAGACGCCACCTAGATTTAAGAAAAGTTCTTTGCATTCCCTACCTAATTTGGAATAAATTTCCTCTTCCCTAGCTTGGATTTTTTCGGCAGGCAAGACCCGCTTCATTATTTTATAATGCCAGAGAAGTGTAGCTGAGCGTTTTAATACAAAGCTATAAACCAATAAAAAACGGGCAAAATACCCTTTATTTCTATAGGAAAATACTTCCGTGCTGAGTGTATTGTCAATAAATTGGTTCATTTTCTAAAAGTATTACCAGTGACTAGCATATTCAAAGAAAAGCAAGAATTTCTTATCTCTTGGCTTCTAAATTTACCTGCCAACATTCCCCCGATAAATTGCTTGGATTGTGGAAAAAATCCTTTGGTTTACTTCTAGTGAGCCCAAAATCAAGTCAGATCTACCAGATAAAACACTTTCTATTTCTCGGTATATGTTTATCCAAGGATTAGACAATTGTTTGGGAATTTTTGGAAGCTGCACTGAGGCGAGACTTCTAAAGCCCTTATAAAGTTTCGACTCTTTTGTTTCAAAGAACTTATGCCCATCGTTACTTAAAATAAATCGTGCGTTTTCAGTCTGAATATCTATTTCAAATTGAAAATAATTTCTCTTTCCACCAGCTTCAAGAAATACAAATACATTTTCGGGATATTGTAAAACGGCAAGAGCCTGCTCTTCTATTTTTGAATCTTTACTTGCTTTTAATAATTTACTCGTCACATGAACTGGCCTTTCTTCGAGAAGGTAATCAATATAATCCACAGCGTGCGTTCCATCATGGAGTAGTGGTCCGCCACCTTCCTGAAATGCATTTCCTGGATCACGAAAAGAAGTCAGAACTGATGCCCGGATCGTTCGAAGTTCTCCGTAAGCTTTGGATTTTATTAAATCTTTTACATACTTATAAAGAAAGTGATATCGTCTTTCATGGTTTACCCAAATACGTAAGTTGTGTTTCTTTTGAAGTACTAGGAGTGAATTCAATTCCTTCGTATTCATGCAAACCGGTTTTTCGATTAGAAGATTTTTAATTCCAAGAGAAATAGCAAACTTTGCATTGTCAAAATGAGCTTCTGAAGAGCTTGCAATCACAGCAAAATCAAAAGTCTCTTTTTTAATTTCGCCTAATGTCGATTTAACCCCACTCGGTTTTAGTCTCCATTGCTTGTAAAAATTGGTAATAGCTTCTTCGTCTAAATCATATATTGCTGTTATATCAAAATACTTTTTACCAAAGCTAGAAAATAAAACTCCTGCGTGTGTGCAGGGGTGATAGCGTAATTTGTCTTTTTCTAAAGTAGAAGCTATTCGTCCCAGACCTAAAAGTAAAGTTTTAAATTTCACTGTTTTTCTCTTTCTAAGTAGTAAATAGTTTTGTTTGCACTTTGCTTTTCCTTTTCAAATTTGGAAATTGGAAATTCCTTCCTAATAAAAATATATTCCGATCCCGAAGGCTTAAAAAGAACAGATTTGCGAAATGTTCGAATGGCAAATCTTCCGTAACCGCCATGGTCTGTGGCAAATAAGAATATACATTTTGACTGCAATAAAGAATATATTACGGGAATAAATTCTGCATTTACAGTTCTATTGTGCCAATGTTTTTTCTTAGGCCAGGGGTCTGGAAAGTTTAGAATGATTTTATGAAAACTTTCCTCTAAAAACAATTCTTTTAGAAACCAGTTGAAGTTACAGCAGATTAGCCTAATATTTTTAAGCTTGTATTTTTCAATTTCGCGAACAGTAACTTGCAGTCTATCTCGGTTCTTTTCCATCAAGATATATCCAGTATTCGGATTTTTTCTGGCAAGTTCGATTGCAACTTCTCCCCAGCCAGAGCCAAGCTCTAATACAAAGTGCTGAATCTCTTTTTCGAAGTAGTCAGAGGGGATAATCTTAATTTCGCGATTAAGTTCGATGAAATACTTTGATTCGAAAGGAAGTCTAGACGCAATCCCCCAGAGTTTATCTATAGTCTCTCTATCTCTCATTTTTTATTTTTCAATACGTTATCGAAAATTTCTTTCGTGATACGCGCGGAATTTTCCCAGCTAAAAAAATCTAAATCAATCGAAGGAATAATGTTAGATTTTTCTAATGCGATTATTTCTTTAGCCCAAACTGTAGCGTCTTCTGTTTTTAAATAAGAGATTTTATCTTTTCCAATTTCTCTGAATGTAGGAATGTCTGATACTATACATTTACGCTTATGTGCGAGTGCTTCTAGAAGTGGAATTCCGAATCCTTCATAGACAGAAGCGAATAAAAATATTTCACAGTTTTTGTAAAGGTTATGTAGATCTATATCATTTATATTGTCTAGGAGAATAATATCGTTATGCTCTTCGATTTCTTTCTTAAGTTCGCTTAAAAAGCTTTCTTTCTCCCAGCCAACCCTGCCTGCAATCACCCAGTTTGAGCGGTTATCTGCTGTTAGCTTTCGATAAGCTTTAAATGCTTCTAATAAGAAAGGATAATTTTTTCTGGGCTCAATGGTTGATACGGAAAGTAAATAAGGTTTTTTTAGTTTTTGAACTCTATCCGATGGTGTTTTTAGGCTGAAATTTACTGCTTCTTTTATATCTACACCAGGGTAGGCAACACCTGTCTTATTTTCTGGATAGTGGAAATGTGAAATTAAATCTATTCTTGTTTGCTCTGAAATAGAAAGGATAAAATCAGCCTTCTTAACTGAATAACCTTGTACAAGTCTCTGCTGAACTGCGGCTAACATACGCATAGTCTCTGGATACTTATATAAAACTAAATCACAATAAGTTAATACGATTGGAAGTTTTGAAAAGAAGAGGGGAGGGATTACCTGTTGTGAGCCCCAGAATAAATCCAGATTATATTTTGATAAGGATAATGGCAGGTTTATATTAAAATAAGTAGCACCTTTTTTAGAAAGAAATCCAGTCCCCAAGTGGAATTCGATATTAGAAAGTTCTAATATACTTTTATGAGATTCATGAATGGGAAGATGACTAAATAATACAAACGTGTAATTCTCTTTATCCGCAAAATGTTTTATTGTTTCTGCAATAAGTCTACCGACACCTGAAACACGGGTAGAAAGAGGTCTTGCATCGAGTCCAATGCGGTAAATTTGATTACCCTCTTACGCCTGCCGCATGAGTAGGATCGGAGTCTCCGCCAGCGGATTTGATGATATCTTTTACTATGACAGTTTGATCATTTGGAATCATGTAGGTAACACCGTTTATTTCTATTTCTACTTTTGCATTGGAGCCGGTTTTGATTTTTGCTTCTAGGGAAATTCTAATTCCTTTTTTTGCAGGAATTTTTTTGCCACCGTCTGTTATTTCAACAGTTCCGAGAATTTGTGTAATTAATACTTCATTCATATCATTTTTCCTTTTAGGGTTGCACTTGTAGCTCTGTCTATCTTAACAGAAACGGTTTGTCCTATCATTTCTTGTACAGATTTATTTTCGGGTAAAGAGAATACTACCATTCTACCGCTATCAGTTCTTCCAGAAAGTTCCTTTGCTGATTTGCGAGATCTATCTTCTACAAGAACGTCAAATGTTTTACCAATTCTTAATTTATTCTGGTAATCAGAAATTCCAGTTTGTAATTCGACTAGTTCCGTAAGACGCGCTGACTTATCGTCTTCACTTACGTCATCTTTCATAAGTCTTTTCGCAACAGTTCCTTCTCTTTCTGAATACTTAAACATGAATGCCATATCAAACTGAACTCGCTTGACTACATCGAGAGTGTCTAAAAATTCTTCTTTTGTTTCAGTTGGA
>JANYCR010000116.1 GCA_025360185.1 Leptospiraceae bacterium
ACCAACTCTTTCCTATTTTTCTTTCTCGACCTATCACTGCTCTTTGATTTATTTGCCTTAATACTTGCCATATTTGCCAGTATCAGGATTTCATTTATCCGTACAAGTCTTTTGTCTATTTTATTTCAGGACAATGCCTTATTGGATTAATTGCGCTTGGAAATAAGTTTTTTAGTAATAGACTTAACGATCGAGATACTGTAAAGGAACTTTTAGGCAAAAAGAAAATGCTTTTTTATGAGGAAAGGTTTTCTGGCAGTGAACAATTATTAAATGAAACTCACTATGTTCTAATCAACGACAAAGAAAATAAAATTCCCGGCTTCGATGAATTTGCCGCTGCACTCGATTTTCAGATTACGAATTACGAAGAATTGCATCAGTATTTTCTTACTAAAGATGGTATTCAATTTAAGACAAAAGAAATCCAAGCGATTTGCGAAAAGCACAAATGCAATCGACAACCCGATATGGAATTATTAAAAAAGAATGCGAAGACAACAATAGAAGAATTAAAAAAGCGGAGAATGGCGAGTAGTCAATAAAATTAACATAAGAATCATATATTTATTTCATCTCCAAATAATCTTTTTCTCAATAGTTTCGATATAAAGTAAAAGACTTTCTTTGAGACAGTTTGCGACTAACGTTGCGATAGGAGTTAAATTTACATTTCTATCCCATCCATCAATTGCGTCTAAATATACTGCACGCTCAGTTACCTTTATAACAGCAGGTGGAAAGCCAAACTGAAATAAGAGTAAATTCAAGATTAACCGTGCAGTGCGACCATTACCATCCACAAAAGGATGAATGGAAACAAACCGGGTATGCGCTTCGACTGCAAATAAAACGGGATGTAAATTTTGAGAATTGATAAGCCATTCGAAAAACTCGTTCATCAAATTGTCAATTTGAAAAGGTTCAGGGAATTTAAAGATAGAATTATCTTTCTTTTTTACATAGACGGGAACTTTTCGGTAAATGCCAGCATTCTCGGAATCAATACCTCGCAAGATAATATTGTGAATGGAAAGAATATCAGAACGAGTGATCTCGGAAGTTTTCTTTGAAGCGAGTTTCTCGATATAATCAATTGCTTCTTTATGATTGATGATTTCTAGATGCTCGTGGGTAGATTTCCCACCGATCGTAATTCCCTCCAAGAGAACCAATTTGGTTTCGTTCAAACTGAGCGTATTACCTTCAATAGCCGTCGAGTTAAAAGTAAAATCAACATCGAAAAGAGTTTTTAAATTCTTAACTTGAGATTTAGTCAATGGGCGCAAACTATCAAGTTTGCGCTTTAAGTTATCAATTTCTAAAAGAAGTGTTTTCATAATAGCATAGCGTCAGTTCGAGCTTGTCGAGACTTACTAAGTCTTCGCTTCCTGTTTCGCACGATCTGTCAAATGAAACAACAAGATATCAATATCCGAAGGATCGACACCAGAAATTTGTGCGGCTTTCTCAAGAGTGAGTGGCTTATGGCGAGTAAGCTTCACAATAGCCTCTGTTTTCAAAGCAGTAATTTGAGAATAATCGAAGTTTTCCGGAATCTTGACAGAGAGACTTTTAGCACGCTGATTGATTGTTTGTTCTTCGCGTTTGATATAGCCTTCATATTTTATTTCCATTTCGAGAATTTTAATTTCTTTATCACTGATGGAATCCAAGCTTGGAATAATTGACTTACAATCGAGAAGAGAAATTTCCGGACGGCGAATAAAAGAATCCATATCAGAACCAAACTTAATAGAATCAATTCCTTTGGACTGCAAAAGTTCAGTCAAAGCAGGAGACGGCTTTAAATTCATTGCATAAATCTTTTGACGAAGCGTGTCTACTCGTGCATATTTTTCTTCCATGCGTGAATAGTCTTCGCGGCTAAGAACGCCTAGCTGCAAACCGTATTTCATAAGACGTTTGTCGGCGTTATCTTGACGAAGGAGTAATCGGTGCTCGGCGCGAGAGGTGAACATACGGTAAGGATCTTCGACACCTTTGTAAACAAGATCATCTACAAGAACGCCGATATAACTTTCCGCACGAGAAAATATCATAGGCTCAAGTCCACGAACAGAAAGTATAACGTTGTAAGCCGCAACTAGACCTTGAGCGGCTGCTTCCTCGTAACCGGTAGTTCCATTGATTTGACCTGCGTGGTAAAGCCCTTTGACGCGATGAGTTTCAAGAGTTGGTTTTAATTCAGTTGGATCAACGAAGTCATATTCGACAGCATAACCGGGGCGCATAATTTCAGCTTGCTCCAAACCCTTGATCGAACGAATCAATTTCCACTGCACTTCTTCCGGCAAACTAGTAGAAGTCCCATTTACATAGACTTCCATCGTCTCGTAACCCTCTGGCTCCAAAAAAATCTGGTGACGTTCCCGCTCAGCAAAACGAACAATTTTATCTTCAATAGAGGGACAGTAACGAGGTCCGGTAGATTTGATTTGCCCTGAATACATGGGGGATAATTCCAAGTTGGCGTTAATAATCTTATGGGTTTCAGCATTGGTATAAGTTATATGACAAGGAATTTGACGACGGGTAATGCGATCATTAGAAAAAGAAAATGGAGTAGGGTCTTCGTCTCCATCTTGAACGGCTAATTCAGAGTAGTCAATAGAATTTTTATTGAGCCGTGGCGGAGTTCCAGTCTTCAAACGACCGAGTCGAAAGTTGACAGAGCGCAAAGACTCAGACAAACCCTGAACAGTTCCATCGCCCAGACGCCCAGAAGCTTTTTGGTAAGTCCCGATATGAATGATACTTTGCAAAAAAGTCCCAGTAGTTAAAATCAAATGATTCGTAAAAATTTCAAACCCGCGACCAGTACGTACACCAACTACACGATTATCCTCAATCAGAACATCTTCAACGGTGTCTTGGCGAATCGAAAGTAGCCGCTCGGCTTCAAGAGTGTGCTTAACTTTGAGTTGGTATTCTTTCTTATCCGCTTGTGCGCGTGGTGCCCAGACAGAGGGACCCTTAGAAGTGTTGAGCATTTTAAACTGAATTCCAGTTGCATCGGTTACGCGCCCCATGAGTCCGCCTAACGCATCTACTTCACGCACCATATGCCCTTTGGCGATTCCGCCGATGGCGGGGTTACAGCTCATTTGCCCGATGGTGTCCATGTTCATTGTGATGAGTAATGTGCGTAAGCCGCCACGCGCTGCGATATACGAAGCTTCCGAGCCCGCGTGCCCAGCACCCACGACGATACAATCAAACCGGTTGGGAAAAAAAGAATTCATAATGTTATTAATTCTTAGACCGTCTAGGTATAAACCTTTTTTTGATTCGGTCATTAGCGAGAGCGAGCGAAGTCGAAATGTGGGCGATTGCCGCGCTGTTCGTGGGTTCCGTCTAGTTCCATGATGCTCGCTTAATGCTTGCATCATGGAACTAGACCAAGCCCTCACATCGCTATCGCGGGATTTTTCGAACTAAAGGGACATAGTTGGGGTTTGCAAAAATCCTTCGATACTTTACTGGATTCATTGAAACTAAAAAACCAAAAGTCTTACATACCAAGAAAGGAAAAATACCGAATGACAAGAGGATTTTTTTTTGAGAGAAGCAATTAGAGTAAGTTCGATTTAAGAAATCGTTCTTTCTGCCACCCCCGAATTTTTTTGTCGGGGGTCTTAAGAACTAGAGATTCCCAATATCGCTTGGCGGTAGCGGATGCAGAAGTATCGCATTGGGTGGAATTTTGGGAATGACAGATTGTTTGCCTCTCAAATATTAATCGATACCCTAACATTGAATTGATAATGCTCTTCATTAACAGGTTAGAAAATAACGAAGGAATATTTTATGAAAAAATATAATTTAAATCAAAGAGATTTTTTCTTATCTGTAATTTTTATTTTTGCGATTCTACTTTTGGGATGTGCGAAAGATAATGCTGCCAATAAAAGAGAAATTTTATTTGGCTGGGCGGGTAGTCCTGATAATCCGCATAGCAAATCTTTCGACTATTTTTATATGAAAAGCAAGGGGAACTCTTCTGCAAAGGCAATTGAGAAAAAAAGTAAGTTTATGATGGAACAGAGTTGTATTGAACACGCAATATATATCGCGAAAGTTGATTTGGCGGGGAGCATAGTTCTTAAAGGTGGAATCCTTGCTGATTGCAACAGTATTTGTGGATGTTCGGGTTGCATAGAAAATCCAGATGATTTTTCTGAGGTAAGAATATCAATTGTAGAACTTGTAGCTTGCCCAACTGACTATTATAATCCAGCGCTAAGTGAACTATTTAATGAAATAATTAACAAAATAAAAGTAAAATATTCAGACTGCAAGCCGACTACTTCTGCTAATCGTAATTTTCAAGGAAGCGAATGGAAAGAATGCGAATGCACGGTTTACGTGCATATACCCGGAGGCAGAAAATCTATTTGGGAACAATGCATTGAGCTTGAAAAAAAGTTTGAAAGTAAAAGATAATTTTTAGAAAAAAGTCTCTTTTTAGCGCACACTTGGAAACTTTTTTTACCCAGTGTTAGTATGATTACTTTTCGAAATTCTATTTCTTTTAAAATTAACGAACTCTGGAAAAAAGATAAAACTGTTTCGACTCTCCTAGTGCCTGCTCACCTAGTCGAAGCTTTGAAAGAAAAAAAGAAAGACCACGGAAAAAGCGTTGCGATTTATTTTAGAAATCTTCTCTGGAAGTATCGGAATCTTACTCATTCGGGTATGCTCCCCGATCCAAGAAAAATTAAAACCGAATACCAGGAAGAGGGATTGGAGCTAAGGCGTGTTAGCTTTCGTGTTTCGAACGCGGATTGGGTTGAGATTGGAGAGCTGGCTCTAGCTTTTGGTAAATCTCGCTGTTGGGTTTTTACTTTTTTGTTAGAGCTAGATCTTACCGGATTTTGGGAAATGCTACTGGAGTCGGGATTAAATGATTCAGTTCCGACCCATATTCAATTACTCCTACGAGTTTCGTGGACTTTGGAGCGTGTAAGGTCAACTTTTGCACGAGAGTATTACGTCAGAGTTTAACAAAGAGACTACAAAAACCATTTTAATAGAAAAACCAAACAAAGAACTAAAACCAATCGGCGAAGCCATACCCAAACAAAGTAAAACTACCCCGAGCGCGAGGGATAGGAGAGGCTTGGTTTTTTGGGAGAGCGGGGTGCAGTATACCCGGTCGAGGAAAAAACGGAACCCTCGGATAGCCCGATCTTGTCGGGTCGCTAGCTTTAAGAAATCGAAGCAAAAGAGAGAAAGCTGACCTGACAAGACGCGCCCAAAAATTCTTGACCTATTTTCTGATTAGCAAAAATCTATTTACATGGATAAATTTTCCCAGTTCTCTTCTTTTTTACGTGATCGTTATTTTGATAATATCAAGGCGCATAGAATTTTGTCGGCGGAGGAGGGAGTTTATTCCGATTTTCCGCAGAGCTTGCATGGTTCGTTACGAAATGTTTTAGCGAGTAGCGGTATACAGAGATTATACGGTCATCAGGTTTCGGCGTTCGAGTCTATTTCTTCGGGCAGAGACACGCTTATGGTTTCGCGGACAGCGAGTGGAAAGACGTTATCGTTTTTGTTGCCGATCTTAAATGACTATGTTACCGCAAAACAGCCATTTACCACACTTTTGCTTTATCCTACTAAGGCGCTTTCGCGGGATCAAGAGGGAACACTTGGTAAACTCATGCAGGAAGTGGCTAAGGGCAAAAAGATGGGAACCTTTGATGGCGACACTCCAAAGGAAGAGCGGGAAAAGTTAAAGGATAATGCTGATTTTATTATTACAAATCCCGATATGTTGCATTCAGGAATCTTGCCCAATCACAATCGCAAATGGAAAAATTTTCTTTCTCGTTTGAAATACATTGTAGTCGATGAAGTGCATACGTATCGTGGTTCGTTTGGTTCGCATGTTGCTAATGTATTTAGTCGGCTAATACGAATATGCCGTGTGCATGGAGCAATTCCAATTTTTATTTGTTCATCGGCTACTGTTGGTAATCCGTCCGAGCATGTAGAAGCTTTGTTTCAAAGATCGTTTCAAATCATCGACAATGATACATCACCTAGACCGAAGCGAGATATATTTTTTATGAATCCATCTCTTTTTAAAAGCAATGGTGGAGAAATGTATCGCAAAGGTCCCGCTTCCCTTTCTATTCCCTTAATTCGCTTTGCCGCGGAAAATGATATTCGCACCATTTGTTTTTGTCGCGCCCGTCAAGAGGTAGAACGGCTTTATACAGCTGTTGTTGATTCGGCACATCACCTTCGCTCGAAGGTTAAACCTTATCGCGGTGGACTCTTACCAAATGAGCGCCGCCAGATAGAAGAAAATTTATTTTCTGGAAAAATAAATACTATCATATCGACTAACGCATTAGAATTAGGAATTGATATTGGCGATTTGGATTTATGTATTCTTTCGGGGCATCCGGGAACATTGGCGAGCTTTTGGCAGCAAGCCGGTCGTGTAGGTCGAAAAGGTAAGGGAGCGTCTATCGTATTTATTGCCAAAGATTCGCCTATCGATCAGTATATGGTAAATCATCCCGAATTTGTCACGAGCGCACCCGTGGAAGAAGCATGGCTTTCGTCGCATAATCCCTATATTATCCTCCAACACCTTCCCTGCGCCGCCTATGAGTATCCGCTACAAATAGAAGAATCTCATTACGCAGGGGATACTTATGATTCTGCGGTAGACGTTCTTGTTAAAAATTTAACCTTGAAACCTTACCATGAATCCTTTCGTTATAATCTGCAAAACTATCCTGCCATGGGCGTCAATCTTCGCGGGATGACGGATTACAATGTTGATATTTATCACGATGGAAAAGTCATTGGAGAAATTGATCCAATCAGTGCTCGTGCTGCTCTTCATAAAGATGCAATCTATCAACATCTAGGCAAGCGGTATATATCACTTAACCTCGATTTGGAAAAGAAATTGTGCGAAGTTGATCTTGTTAATGTAGATTATTATACTGAAGCTGTTTGGGAAACTATGCTTAATATGACTGAGGTTGATGAGACCAAAGAGGTGCAAGGTGCGCTTCTAAATTTTGGTGAAGTCAATGTGAACAAACAACCCAAGCTCTACAAAAAAATCAAAGAGCGCTCGCATGAGAACATTGGTTATGGTCCGATTACTTTGCCTCCTTTTATTTATGATACAACAGGACTTTGCCTTTATCCGCCCTCACTCTGGCTAAAAGCAATCGAAGCGGTTGACAAGCGTTATTCGGAAGCTGCTCTCTATGGTTTGAGTTATATTTTAAAGCGTTCTGCTCCCAGTCTTTGTATGGCAGATGTTTCTGATATACACACTGACGTTTCTTTGACTGAGGTAACTCGCAACGAATGGAAATCTGCGCTTTACCTTTATGATGCTCATGAGGGTGGGGTAGGCTACGCTGAAAAGATTTACGAT
>JANYCR010000132.1 GCA_025360185.1 Leptospiraceae bacterium
GATATTTGCATTCATCTCTTCAAGTGATGCACTTGTCTCTTCTACACTTGCTGCTTGCTCACTCGAAGACTGACTTAAACTTTGGGCTGTGGAGCTTACTTCTTCTGCTGCACTCACTAGCGCATCCGTACTACTCCTAACTTCATTGATTATCTCCGTCAGCTTATCTACAGTATTATTAGAATAGTCTTTCAGTCTTCCAAAAGTTCCTTCATACTCATTTGTTATGCGTTCCGTCAAATTACCCTTAGCCAGTGCACCAAGAACTCGAACAACTTCTTCAAGACCAACGGAGCTAACTTCCATTAACTTGTTAATTCCTTCGCTTAGATTTTTATAAAATCCTTCTTTTCCTGCCAGAGCAATTCTCTTTGTAAAATCACCCTTGACTGAGCCATTTACAATTTCATCAATTTCTTTTTGGATATGAAGTTGACTTGTAATATCATTCCATTCAACCACATTACCAAGTCTTTCTCCTTTATCATTAATGACAGGATTTGCGGATAATGTAAATGATCTGCCACCAATTTGAATTGTTGCGTTATGAGTCGAGGTGATCGAACCGAGAACACCTCTTTGGTGAGAAGGATTTCTATGGAAGGAATCAATACTTACTCCCATTATATTTCCAGCACTAAATCCCTGGAATTGCTTTCTTATATCAGACTCTGCCCGCTGAAACATTCCCATAATCGCTTTATTCATGTAGACAATCTTCATATCCTTGTCTGCCATCATAACGTTAGTGGTTACATTATCGAGCGCTACACGAATTTGCAAATTTTCATTCATGGTTTTTTCTAATTCTTGCTTGGCAATTAATTCCAATGTAATATCTTTCCATTCAACAACGCTACCCAGTCTTTCGCCTTTATCATTGATTACTGGATTTGCGGCTAATGTGAATGTTCTGCCACCAATGTTAATAGTTGCATTATGACTAGAAGTAAAACCTCCAAGAATTTGTTTTTGATACACAGGATTCTTATGGAATATATCAATATTTATACCCATAATATTATTCGCGTTAAAACCAGGAAATTGCTTCTTTATATCTGTTTCTGCGTTTTGGAACATACTCGTAATTGCTTTATTCATATAAACAACATTACGGTCATTATCCGCCATCATAACGTTAGTTGCCACGTTATCGAGCGCTACACGAATCTGAAGATTCTCTTTCATTGCTCTATCTAGTTCAACTTTGGCTGCCCTTTCTGCTGTTACATCATACCATTCAACAGAGGTTCCGTATCTAACTCCATGCTCATCAATAATTGGATTGGCAAAAAGATTAAAAGTCCGCCCCCCAATTTCTATGGAAGATTTGAATTCGCCATTCAGATTACCTAAAATTCCTTTCTGATGAGCAGGATTTTTATGGTAACTATCAATGTTTGAACCCATTACAGCAGTTGTAGTAAAATTAGGAAATTGCTTTCGTATATCAGCTTCCGCATTGCTAAACATTTTTTTGATCGACCTATTCATATAGGTAACCTTTCGATCATTGTCTGCCATCATAACATTTGTGCTAGTGCATTCAAGGGTGACTCTAAATTTTAAATTTTCTATATTGGACAATTCCATTTTTTTTATTATATTTCTAACAAAGAACCATCCAACCAAAATTATTACGACTAAGCCTAAATTGAGGCTAACAAGGAATATTTTTGCAAACTGAATACTATCTTTATTATTCTGCTGGTTTTGTTGAGTAACCGCATCTAATCCTTTTAGTAAATCATCGAAGGATTCCATATAGGTATAAAGCTTCGGATTTAATTCATTCACATACTTAGCTGTAGCTTCTTTAATCTCCCCTCGATCTACGATCATAGAACGAATTTCTGTAAAGCTTGCAACATAGAGCTTTCTCTTTTCAATAACTTTCGCCAATCGTTCTTTATTTTCCGGATAAATAATTAAAGCATTCAGAATATCGAGTTTTTTATCAATCGCAGCTTTGTTTTTAGTAACTCTTTCAGTAATCTGAGCATAACGACTTTTATCCGTAACAAAGAAATACTCAGCAGTCGCGATTGCATTATCGCGTGCAGCATTCATAGCTTCTTTCACCGAAGAGAGCTTTACTAAATCCTCTTCTATCAAACGATTATTCATATTACCAAGCCCACTAATTTGATAATATACAACAGATGTTATAATTAATAATAATAGGACGAAGGCTGACGTAATTATCGAAAACTTTGCTTCTAACTTTATTTGCTTAAACATTGATACCCCTAATCATTTGAAAAATACACACTATAATAAATATCTTACTGAGCATTGAACATTTTTAAAATGCAATAGCATCCATCATGTAGCTATTTCCATACCAACCTGTTCTTCAAGAGAAGAAAGTTCGGTGACAGAAAGAACTCTATTTACATTTAATAATATCACAAATTGGTTTTCTAATTTTCCAATTCCCTGGATAAATTCCGTTCGAATCTTTGATCCAAAACTGGGAGCTGCCTCAATCGCAGTCGGTGGTATATCTATTACTTCATTCACTGCATCTACCAATATTCCAATATCAATTGAGTCTTCCTCATGCTCCACTTCTACTATTATCACGCAACTACGCTTCGATATCACACTCTTCTCTCTTCCAAAACGTACAGGCAAATCAATAATAGGCACTACATTCCCGCGCAGATTTATTACTCCCTTCACATACTCCGGCATCATCGGAATTGTGGTTACACTTGCGTATTCCTTTATCTCCTTTATATGTAGTATCCCTATCCCAAAT
>JANYCR010000152.1 GCA_025360185.1 Leptospiraceae bacterium
CAATAGCCTGCGGCATAGCTCGGCTGAAGGTGAGCGTCAAGCGATGGGAGGAAAACCCACCGTTAGGTGTAACCCCACCATCAGCGCTGGGAACGCTGGCACTCACCTGAACTCAATCATTTCTTTTGTGAAGAAATGATAATAGCGATGGCGTAAGATGAGTATTAATTAGAACTTTCTAAAATTCGTTTCAGCTTTGTATTATCACCCCAAAAAGCCATCGGTTCATAATCGGCATACGGGTAGTAGCCCAAGTTGAGTTTCATATTTACATTACGCTCTTTTAAGTAATTTTCTACAAAACTTCTAACAGAAATAGGTTTACCACTACAGCAATTAATAATTCCGGGAATGTCAGTTTGAAGAGAGCAGCTAACAATATTTTCCGCAACCTCACTTACATGCAAGTAATCCCTAAGCTGCTCACCGCCTGACATATTAAACGATTCGTCTTTTCTTACAATAGCGTCATCCAATTGTGAGATTAAAGAATTCTTTGCCTGCCCTTTTCCATACATATAAAAAAGTCGAATCCATTTAAACGAAAATGAATTCTTAGTAGCAAGTAATTCAATGAATTTTCGAAGTGAATCTTTTGCTACTGCGTAAGAATTGTTCGGTCTGGACTCCAAACTTTCGGGCAAACAGCCATTAACCATTCCATACTCAAAGCAGGTACCAACGACAGAAAGATTTTTTATCCCTAAATCAATAATGCGTTTACAGAAATTATAACTATCAAATAAATTTTTTTCTATGTGAAATGATTCTTTATAATTAGGAAGTCCATCCCAGGCAAGATGAATAACTGCATCTATATTTCCAAAGTTTTGCAAGGCTCGAGCATTTAAATTTACAATATCAGTCTCTATAACATTTAATTTAGAAAAACTTTCGAGTGAAGCAGCTTTCTTAGCATTTCGAGTTATGGCAAAGATTTGAATATTAGATTTTTTTTGTAGCCCCTGGATTACATATTGACCAATGAATCCAGTAGCACCTGTAACTAAAACTTTTTTCTTCTGCATCTTAGAATACTTCTAACTCTGGAATGGCTACTACAAATTTGCCGCCCCACTCTCGAATATAGGATAATTGGCTACTAATTTCTGTTTTTAAATTCCAGGGAAATATGACTACGAACTCTGGCTTTTTTTCTTTAATCATTTGTTCGCTATAAATCGGAATTCGACTTCCGGGTAAAAATTTGTTTTGCTTATGTGGATTTTTATCGACTACAAAAGAAACCAGATCAGTCCTGATACCTGCGTAATTTATAAAAGTATTTCCCTTGGCTGCGGCACCATACCCAATAACTTTCGAATTATTCCGATTAGCCTGGATTAAGAATTCTAGCATTCGGTTCTTGGCATCATTGATTTTATTTTGAAATCCGTTATAAAAAGAAATAGTATCAATTCCCAGCCTTTTTTCTTCCTCAAGTAGCTTTCTAACTCTATCAGATATACTGTGCTTCCCTACATTTTTCTTTTGAGCAAAAACTCGAAGACTTCCACCGTGTGTTGGAATTTCCTCTACATCGAATACTTCTAATCCATTGGCTAGAAATATTTTCTGAACCGCTATTAGCGACAAATAAGAATAATGCTCATGATATATCGTATCGAACTGAGTATGCTCCGCCAACTGCAATAGATGTGGAAATTCAAAAGTCGATACTCCATTATCCTTAAGTAGAATAGAAAATCCGGAAATAAAATCGTTAATATCAGGAACATGAGCCAAAACATTATTTGCCGCCGTTAAATCAGCTTTCTTGTTTTCACGAACAAGCGACTCTGCTAATTTTACACCGAAAAAATCTTGCAAGGTCGGAACTCCCTTAATTGTGGCAGCATCTGCAGTGCTTTTGGTTGGCTCTATCCCGAGGCAAGGTATAGAAAGATTTTTAACATATTGAAGTAGGTAACCATCATTAGACGCTACTTCTACAACAAAGCTATCTTTCCCAAGCTCAAAGCGAGCTGCCATTTTTTCCACATATTCCTTTGCATGTAAGAGCCAGGTTGTAGAAAAAGAACTAAAATAAGCATAATCATTTGAGAAAAATTCCTCACGGTTTGTAAAATCTTCTGCCTGAACAAGCCAGCATGATTCGCAAACCTTAACCCTTAACGGGTAAAATAATTCCGGCTTATTTAGTTGATCCTCTCGCAAATAGGAATTCGAAGGAGGTGATGTTCCCAAATCAGCAAATACATGTTCAAGTGAATTATTACAATGTCTACATTTCATAAAATTTCGATACCTTTAAAATTATTATTTAGAAAAGCAAAAGTTTTATCTCTCTCAGATAAATTCTCAGGCTCGTTAGGCCATTCAATTCCAATTTTAGGGTCTAATACATGTAATCCCCCTTCACTTTCTTTTACATATTCTTCTGTATGCAGATAAAGTAACTCTGAGTCTTCCTCTAAAACTTGAAAACCATGAGCGAAGCCTTCAGGAATAAAAAGGCTTCGATTATTTTCCGGGGATAATATAACTCCAAACCAATTTAAAAAAGTGGAAGAATCTTTTCTTAAATCTACAGCTACGTCAAAAACTTTTCCTTTGAGACAGGTCACAATTTTTGTTTCAGAATGTGGAGGATACTGGAAGTGCAAACCGCGTACAGTGTTAATAGAATTTGAATGAGAAAAATTAATTTGCGAAAGTGTTTTTTTAAGCCCAATATTTTCCAACTCTTGCTTAGAAAATATGCGAAAGAAAAATCCCCGGTTATCCGCAATTATCTTTCTCTCTATTATAAAAAGATCCTTGATAGGACTGTTGCTTAAAATAAGACTAGATGACAAATTTTAATCCTAAGTTGTAAGTAATCATTTCCACTTTTTCCAGGGCGCATTACCCGATTGCCATAAATCTTCCAAATGATTTTTATCCCTAAGAGTATCCATTGGTTGCCAGAATCCATGATGCATATAAGACATTAACTGGTTATCCTTTGTTAAATTAATCAAAGGTTTCGACTCCCAACTATCTTCATCGCCACCAATATAATCAATTACTTTAGGGGATAATACGAAAAAACCACCATTAATCCAATCACCATCACCTTTCGGTTTTTCAAGAAAGCCTGTTACCTTCTTATCACTGATAGCAAGTGATCCGAATCTTCCTGGAGGCTGAACGGCAGTAACCGTTGCAAGTTGCTTGTGCTCTTTATGAAAAGAAACTAATTCGGAAATATTTATATCCGAGACTCCATCTCCGTAGGTAAAACAGAATGCTTCTTCATCTTTGACATATTCTCTTACACGTTTAAGCCTTCCACCGGTCATGGTATTATCGCCAGTATCCACAAGAGTTACTCGCCATGATTCGGCATATTTTTGATGTACTTCCATTTTATTGTGACTCATATCAAATGTAACATCAGACATATGTAAAAAGTAATTTGCAAAATACTCTTTGATAACATAGCCTTTATACCCACAGCAAACAACAAAATCATCAATACCATACGAGGAGTAAATCTTCATTATGTGCCAGAGTATAGGCTTTCCACCGATTTCAATCATTGGTTTTGGTTTTAGATGAGTTTCCTCACTGATTCTTGTACCGAGTCCACCCGCCAATAATACTGCTTTCATTTTTCTATTTCCTTTCTATGGTATTTGTAAAATCGAATATTTATTTGTTATACTTTATTTCTATATATTCCAGTTTTTATTTGAGAAGGGATCACACTCTAAAAGAGAATTCCAACGGGAAACAAATAATTCCTTCTCCTCTTTTTTTTGATCAGAGCGTTTTAGAGTGCTTTGTTCAAAATGAAATATTTCACAGTATGGAGTATAAACTGTTCTATATCCTTTTTGCCCTACTCGCAAACAAAAATCAATATCATTAAAGTCAATTCCCAAATCTAAATCAAATCCTTTTACTTCTTCTAGAATTTTTTTTCGAGTCATCATACACGCACCCGTCACTGCGGAATAGTTTCTAATCATATGAGAAAAGCCATAATGACCAATCGAATTTTTTGAGAGCCCATGAAAAACATGCTTCACTAAATTTGTAGTATTCATTATAATACCGGCATGCTGAGTTGATTCGTCTGGATAAAGTAACTTAGCCCCTACAATTCCCACTTCCCTGTTCTGAAGTGGCTCAAGAAGAGCAGTAAGCCAACCACTATCTCTAATTTCCATATCATCATTTAAAAATAAAACATACTCAGAGTAAGCCTGCGTAAAACAAAAATTAGCCTTCTTAGCAAAATTAAAGCTCCCCGATTTATCTAAATCATAGTGAATTAGCTCTGCGCCAAGTTTCTTATAGAGAGCTTTCGTTTCATCCGTGGAATTTGCATTGTCAATCACTTTGATTTTGTAATTTTTAAAATCCGTTTTCTCTATAATACTTTTAACTAAATTCTCTACCAGACTAAAATTTCCTCTCGTGGGTAATGTCCGTTTTCCGTTATCAGTTGGGATTAAAATAGTGACTTGTGATTCGGGTGAAATTTTATATCGCAGACGAAAAGTTCCTTCTAAAAGTCCTGCCTCAGCGTAAGCATTACCCTTTGCAATAATATTTGCATGATCTTCTAATGCTTTTTTTGCATTTAGAAGTGCTTGTGGCTTTGCGTTTACTTTAGCTGCAGCAGAGCCAGGAATTTTTCTCCAGTGGTATAAAATTTCTGGAATGTGATATATTTTTTTTGTTTCCCTTATAACACGTAGCGCCAAATCATAATCTTGCGCTCCTGCATATTCATGCCTAAATCCGCCTAATTTTTGAAAAAGACTTTTACGAATGGTTATTAGATGTAAAAAATACATAACCGTGGTAAGCAATTCAGGTGAATAGTCAGGCTTAAAATAAAACTCACTATGCTTACCCTTTGCGTCAATTTTATCTTCATCCGAATAAAAATAATTTAAATCTTGATTTTTACTTAATGCTGCTGCTACAAAATACAAGGCATTCTCTTGCAGCTCATCGTCGTTATCCAGAAAAGATAAAAATTCACCAGTAGCAAGCTCCGCGCATCTATTCATCGCGTTTGAGATATTGAGATTTTTATCGGAATAATTAATTTTTATTCGATTATCTGTACCTTCGTATTTTTTCAAAGTAGCAATAGTTTCTTTCAAAGTAGAAGAGTCATCAAAAAGACAAAGCTCCCAATTGGAATAAACTTGTTTTTTTACAGACTCTATGCATTTTATTAAGTATTTACTTTCAATATTATAAACAGGAACGATTATGCTGATTAACGGTTTGTAAGATAATGACTCAATGATCTCATGCTTGATTTTTATGATCGGAATTGTTGGTCTATGTAAAAAATTTCTAAGTCTATAAGCAAGAGACCTCTTGATTCTATTTATCATTCTTAACGACGCCCTATTAAACCTAAAAGAAATTTTTTAAACGTTCCAAGATACCATTTAATTTTTCTCATTAAAATTTCAAACAATAACTTGGCTAAGAATTTAAAATGGTGAAGCTTAATCCAATGCGAATTTTCTAGAATCTTTCTAATCTCTCTCACATCGTAAATCCGTTGATTCAATCTATTAAAATCCAGTTTAGCTAAAAGACCGTTTAGTAAAACATTCGTAGTTTCAAGACTTACATCTCTCCAAGAACGATAAACTTTAAAATCTTTTTTTTCTTGATTTGGAATATTCAGGATTCTTCCAATAGTATTTGGAAGTTCAGAAAATTCATTAAAAAAATAAACTAGATCATTTTTATCAAATTCAGATTTTAATTCTCGATTCACATCAGAATCATAAACTAGAATTTTTTTTCCTAATTGTAGAGCGGCTACTACCGGTAAGCCAAATCCCTCATAAAGACTTGGATACAAAATTAGACTAGAATTTTTATACAGAGAATCCATTAAACGATTCGATAACCTACCGCTTGGAAAAACTTTAAACCGTTTCTTGAATTTATCCGAGGTCAGCTCATCGCCTAAGATGATTAGATTTAAATTCGATTCGTAAAGTTCAGCGAGAGCTTTTTCGATTGCCTTATGCTTGTAAGCATTTCCCATCACTAGAATAAAATCTTTTTCAGAAAATTCTAAATTCTTTTCAGCTTCATGATTAACTAATTCCACTTCCTTTGTCAATAGAACTGGAATCACTTTTTTATAAATAGATCTTTCATCAAAATAAAGTTCTATATCGCGTGCAGAAGCTTTTGATAAGCCCAGAACAGCCTCAGCATATTTATAAGAAATTGAAGCTGCAATATCAAGTCCGCGCGGCTCACCAAGGTATCGGCATCGCAGCGCTATTACATCTAACATTGTAAAAACGAATTTAAAACAAATCTTATTTATTTTTTCGAGTGCTGCAACTGAATAAACTTGCTGCGGAATAAAGAGTAATTTATAAAAATTTTCTTCACTCTTTGCGGGGTCTACAAGGTAATTAGAATATTCCTCTAATTTGAATTTACGGATTACATGGGTATCCGCAATGATCTGAAAGCTAATTTTTTTTTCTTGAAGTGTATCAACTAAAAAACTTAGAATACTCGTTGCATATTCGCTCGTCCCATTGTAAATGGGTGCGACGTAGGAAAATTCAATTCCTACATCAAATGTATTTCGCAGGTAACTTCGATTAACCAGATCAATAGAATCAAATGGCTCTATTTTAGATTTCAATAATTCGTCTGTCTTTTCTACTTCGATATAACAAGAATTTAATCGGTAGGACTCAAAACCATATAAATTAATCTCATCGTTATATTTAGACCAATTCATATTCCCTGCTTGGATAAATGAGTTAAATGAAAAATTTCTGGCGATAGATCCTTTTATTATAAGGAACGCATCATCAAAAAAACGAAGATAAGAATGTGTCTTTGATTGTAAAATAAGATCTCGATGCTCTTCTAACAAATTTCCGTAAATGAACGCAGGTTGACAAAGGGCATAATGCTCTATTTCTTCTAATGAAATGATTGCGGAAGAAAGAATAGAAGTAAGTTCAAGCGATTTATCAATCCATCGGTCTGGTTTAATAATCACTAAATAGGCAAATTCTTTTTTTAAAAATTCAGAATAACCTTCCGCGATATACTTCGTATGAAACTCAATAATCCGAAAGGTGACTTTATCTATAAGAATTTCTGGGATAAAAGAAAATACTTTTGTTTCTAGTCCAAAATTTAGAATTAGAATTTTTTTCTGCTGATTTGACATTGTGAATTATACTGAACTAGTTTTTCTATTTTCAGAAAGGTGTAAAAAAATATAGGCACATTTAAAAAAAAATAAAATCCGATTTAAAATTTTTTGAACAATGCCCTTGTTTTTTTCGCTTTCTGCCATCAGTGTATAATCATCTAGAAAAGGAAGAAGTTTACTTCTTTCTACTTCAATCTCCTTTCCATCCAATTCATTTTTTTTTAATTTATCTAATTTTAAATAAATCGGATATAGGCTTAATGAATATGCATTCCAAGGCTTTAGTATGAGAGGTTTACTCTTAATTATCCCATGATTATAAAAAAGAATTGTAGAGAACATTCTCTCCATTAAAAAAGGAATAAAGCTTGCATCAATGCTCGCATCCGCCCTCCTTAAAACTTTTTCATTTATATATGGATCCTTTGAAAACTCAATGTAGGAATAAATTGGATCAGTAAAATTCATGAATAACGTCCAGAATTTCTCATTTGCTACCCAGTAATTGCAATAGAGTGTATCTGAATGAGTATTTACAATCTTATCTATATCAATATTATAATTCAAACGCCTAAAAATATAATTTGCTATCTCTTTCAACCCAGGATGAAAATATTCTCCACTTTCCCAAACATTGCGAAATCTGTTCGTTAGACTTTGAAAAGGATTGAGAAAATACACATCATTACCCTCATTCTGCTCTATAAAAGAAATAAATCTTTGACTGTCTATTCTAGTCTTGTCTTTGAATTTCCATGAAAGAAAGCCAGTATATTCAGATGATTTATAATTATTGTTTAAAAAATTTTCCCGAAATACACCATATTCAAACCATTTCGCATAGCCATTTGAATTATCATAAGGAATAAAAGTTGAGTCAAGATTTTGACTAGACTTTTCATTATAGTATATTTGAAATATTTTCAGATCCAAGTTATTGCTTCAATTTTTATCTTCGATTTAAAATTCCAATTCTAAAGATTCAGGAATTCGAAGATATTGGTTATTAAAATTAATTATATTATAGTTTGTTGTATTCTTCATTAGCGCAGAATAATGACTATCCCCTTTTGTATATAGTAATTCTAACTCAATATAAGGTGAATATATAATTCTCTTATTTTGATTTTTTGCAAGGATCGACAAAACTAGTCCAAGTTTGCTACTCTCAACATTAATTTTTTCAGTATTATATACAGCGTTTAAATAATCTAATTTAACTGCCCAAAAATCTGGACTAACTACATCGACTGTTTTCTGAACAACTCTGCTTGCATAGTATCCACCAGAATTTGTGAGACTTCCAAAACTCGAATTAATTGTATTTCCATCACGATCAAAATAGGAATCAGCAAAGAGATAAAATTTATTAACAACTATTCTTCCTGAAACCATAACACAATCCTCAAAAAAACTAAACATGCTCATTGCTTCTTTAAATGAATTGACATCGGTAAATTTAATTTTATCAGAAATATAAAATGCGATTTCATATTTTGACAAATACTGAGAGGTTTCAAAGAAATTTTCGAAAATGATTTTTCCTCTAGAATAGAGCCTACTCAACATTTCAGAATCGGAAAATTTTTTAGTATTAAGATTAATAAATATATCACAAACCTCCGTCATTTTTCTTTCTTCTAGTAATTCAAATAGTCCGACCAAACTTTTCAAATTTTTTCCATTGTATTCAAATGAAATTGCAATCTTGTTTGTAAAATCATTCTTTCTTTTGATAGACCACATTCCTGTGTCCATAAGTAATTTATTTGTGACTATATCGTAGTCTTTGAATTTATCCAAAAATTCAACTTGTTTTTTTAAAACATGGTATTGTGAAGCTACTGTATAGGGTTTAATACTAGGCAATCCTGAAGCTGTAGATTCAGGATGAATCCTCCAAGAATACAAAATTTCTGGAATATGATATGGTATTATGCCTTTTCGAATAAATCGGTACAATGTATCCCAATCCGGGCAGCCATGAGATTGTTCATCCGTGTAAATTTCCAATTCATTTCCCTTCTTTCTGTTAATTGCACATAAATGAGCAATATAACAATTATTGAAAAACATTACCGGATCAAAATCTGGTTTAAAAAAAGGATTACTAATCCGACTATTTGTATTTGTCTTATCTTCATCTGAATAAAGCAAAAAAGGATAATCGTTTTTAACAATAAAATGCAATATTATCTGTAAAGCATCAAAACTGATTGTATCATCATGGTCAATAGGTAACACATAATCACCAGATGCCTCTTCGAAAGCAAGGCGGGTTCCACCCATTATACCGTAATTTTTATCTGCACGAATGTATTTGACCTTTCTATGCTGAGATATTTTTTTTAAAACATCAAGCGTTTCTTTTCTCGTAGAATTATTATCTAAGATAATCCATTCAAAGTTTTGATATGTTTGATTAAAAATAGTCTTAGCTAACTCTTCCAAATATTTTTTATCTGTATTATAAACGGGCGTGATAATGGAAAAGATTATTGAATTATTAAGTACCGGGTAACTATCTTTGCGTGCTCCAATTTCTCGAAGGAACCAAAATTCATAATTTTTCTTGAGTATTTTCGAATCTTCCCAATGCAATGTATAAAATGGATTAGCAGGAAAAAAATTAGGATTATAAAAGGGATCAATTACGTTTCCCCATTTAGTTAGAAGGAGGAGTAATTCTAATGTATGCGTTCCTTCTTTACTCGCTGACTCATAATGATACAAAACTGAATCAGGACATACAATATTTCTGTAGCCAGACTGGATTAATCGCAAACAAAAATCAACATCATTATAATTGAGAGGGAAATCTAAATCCCAACCGTTTAATTTTATAAAAATAGATTTTTTTATCATCATACATGCGCCTGTTGTACACAGGCGGTTATGATTCAAAATATTTATTAATCCATGACCGATATCAGAATCGGCGCGTCCTTTATAAGAAGCGTGGCTGGGACCTCCATACGTCCACACAACGCCTATATGCTGAATAGTTTCGTCTTCAAATAGAAGCTTAGCGCCTACCGCACCAACTCCATCCAACTGAGCAAAACCGAGAAGGGACTCAATCCAGTCTGAAGATTTAACTTCAATATCATCGTTAAAAATAATTACGTATTCTCCGCGTGCAAACTCAACACCCAAGTTCATTTTTTCCGAAAGGTTAAATTCTTTTTTATCATAATGAACTAGCACAACTTGACTCATGCTTGCTAGTTGCAATTCAACTTCCGGGGATAAATCACCATTATGCAATACTACAATCTCAATATTTTTATAGGAACTTCTTTCAATAATACTATTTATGCAATTTAGAAGATAATGAATTTGTTTCCCCCGGACATAACCAGATTTAGCCGCAGTAGGAATAATAATACTTACCAACGGGGAATTTTTAACATCAATTTTTACTCTCCAGTTTTCGAAATTAGGAGGAGTCTCTAAAACCGATCCGGTCAAACCACGACGCTCTAAAGTTTCTTCTAAAATTTTTCTTTGGTTTTTCAAAAGTAATTCTGTTTTATCGAGAGAGGTTTTTGGACGTATTCGTTTATGATAGAGTATTTTTGGAATATGATAAATCCTTTTTGCTATTTCGGATGATCTTAGCATTAAATCATAATTTTCCGCTCCATCCAATTCACTTCTATACATGCCTATTCTTTCTAATATTTCCTTGCGATAAAACGTCAAATAACCCGTATACATTTTTGAAAGAAGTAATTCGGGTGACCAGGCAGGTTTAAAAAAGGGCTCACTACGACGATCTTTCCTATCAAGCTTGTCTTCATCAGAATAAATAATATCTGCATCCTTTTTTTCTAAAATTAAAGAAGCAAATTCATACAAAGCGTTTTGGCTGATTATATCGCTTCCCGCCACGAAACAAACAAATTCGTGTTTGGAATTTTGGATCGCAGAATTTAAAGCCAATGCGCGGGTAAAATTATCATCGAAATACAATGCTTTCACCCTTTTATTCATTGCTTCATATTCTTTAATGATTGAATGATTCTTATTTATATCCTGATTAGAAATAAGAATTAATAATTCCCAGTGAGGATAGGATTGCACAAAAATAGAATCGATGCACTTTATAAAATAGAAATTTGGAACATCAAAGGCTGAGACTACAATTGAAAAATTGGGAGGATTATCCAGATTACTCACAAAGTTTTGAATAGTTTCAAAGTTTACAAAATTAGCGTGTTCCTGATTTTGAATCCAGTTTTTATATTGAGTTTCGAAGGATTGGTTACGTGGAGTTAATAAACGAAGTTTATCTAAGTAAAAAAATAAAATTCCTTTCAGTCCAATAAATTGGATGCGCCAATATATTTTTCGAATAGTCGGTAAAATATTTTTAGGAGACTTCCCATAGAACAAAATTATTTTTAAAATTGCCGCTAAAAAATTTTTCATTTTTTTCAAACTTTAATTACTTGAGCCTATTTGCTTGGTCCATGTAACTAATTTTTCAGAGATAGTTCGCATGTCATCTGAATAAGAGAACATGTAAGCGTTTTTCCTCTTACCAATTCTTTCAGGAAAAGCCCCAATGTTTGGAACATATAACGGTAATCCGGTAAGCAATGCACTAGTTAAAGTGAATGAATAGGTTTCTGGAATTCTAGTCGGAAACCAGATTAAGTCTAGCGCATAATTCCTGATTAACCCGTCGAGTTCACTATCCTTATAAGTCCCGGTTTCTTCATAAAACATTGAATTAGAAATGATTGGTTCGGAATAGCCTATACAGATTAACTTTATTTTAAGATTTTTGTCTTTAATATATTGAATAAAGTAATTAACCAAAGCTACTCCTTTATGAACAGTAAGATGACCTAGAATTCCAATTCGGATTACGCCCTTTTTCTTCTTTTGAATTTTTCTTTCTACCGGGAAAAGTATTTTTTCATGAGGCTCAACGAAGTATTTTCCTTTTGGAAAGATTTTTTTAAAATGTTTTATTACAGATAAGGAAGGAGCAATAATTTTAATTTTTTCTGTTTCGAATAGAAAGCTGTATTTTGCTCTGTAAGTTTCAATTTGCATCCAGCTTCTTCCATTTTTCTCTAAACAATCATTACATCCTTTAATCGTAGGCAAACCACAATAAACCTCACTTGGCGAAAGAAATAAAAAGGGACAGAGGAAATGATAATCATGTAAATAAATCTCACGAATAAAGGAAAGATTGCTGCCTAAAAATTCAGATAAGTAATCAAACCCTATTAGATGATTGATTCGTATATCGAAAGTTATAGATTTTTTCTGAAGCTGACTAAATAGAGTAGTTAAATCAGATTGCTCGAAAAACATTTTTTTATTTCTATTTCTAAATTCGATACCGGCAAGATTTTTGTACTCCGTCGACGGTGATACGAGTAAATGATTGCCTTTAAACGAATGCTTCTCTAAAATTAAATCGAGTGCCTTAAGAGCACCTCCCGCCATATTATGATTGATTATAAAATGACAGGTATTATCCTCTGTTTGATGTGCAAAGTTTTTAAACTCTGCCACAATGTCTTCCCAGTCATTAGAAACTGTTTTCTTTTTTCCGATCTCTACGACAGATAAAAGAGCTTTTTTGCTAAATAAACTTTTAAAACGTAAGGTTAATAAAAGAAAGATAAGCGGGTTTTTAATTCGATTTGATTTTAATCCATAATACTTTGAAATTAAACTCCCATTAAAACTTGCAAACGGGTCGACACAGGCAAAATAGCCATGCCTTATATAATGATGTAAATAATCCGAACCAACGGGCAAATCAATATTATTCAGCTTAAGTTGCTCTTTATAAAACTCTTCATCGAATAGATGTAATTTTTTTATCGCAAAGCTGATTAAACTAAACGATAGTTGCTTTATACCATTCCTAGAAAAAAATTTCTCTTTGAGTTTATTCAATTTTAATAATCTAGAATTCCATAGATCATAAAAATTAAGTAACCTACTACTCTTCCACTTGAGCCAATCTCTATAAATCGGCTCTGTGTCCAGGGAAAGCTTAATTTCCTCTTTAGTATAATACTTTGATTGAATAAGAGAGCGCTCTTTCGTAATTAAAGTGGAATTTTTCGGATCATTTGCAGTCCCTGTCATATCATAAACAGAAATAAAAACGGAAACATGTTGGATGAGTTTATTTTCATAGACAGACCTGGCTAATAGCGCGTAGTCTGCACAAATTTTATAATTTAAGTCGTATCCACCTATTTCTTGAATGTACTTTGTCAGGTAAATCGTTGTTTGGTGACAAATTGTTTCAAAGGCAAGAAAACATTTCTCTAACCTCTCAGGATAGGATTTTCTTTCAAGCCTTCCGTTGTCATAACTCAGAATTACATCCCCATATAGAATGTCCGCGTAGAGTGGTTTTACAAATATTTTTTCTAAAACTTTCTTACCTGAAAACATATCTCCACTATTTAGAAAAATACAATATTCCCCACTAGCTCTCTTAATTCCTTTATTCATAGCATCGTATATGCCATTATCCGCTTCACTTATCCAATACGAAAAAGATTCCTTCCGTTTCTGAATCAAATCAAGCGAGCCATCAGTAGAAGCTCCGTCAATTATAATATGCTCGAAATTTCGAAATGTTTGTGATTTAATAGATTCAATAGTTCTAGCTAAGCCCTGTAAATTATTTCGATTTACAGTGATGATAGAAATTTTCGTAGACACTTTAGTTTTGCCAAAGAGGAAAATTTTTAATCTTAGTGCAGATAGCATCGAATACAATGCCTTCGTCTTCTAAATAATTTTTATAAGCAGGAATATCTTCCGGTCTTCCCTGTAACTCGGGAGACACAAGACAAAGTTTAAAACCATTTTTTTTTAAAGCCTTAAAATTATTTCTATCAATCGGGAGCCTCGTGAAGCAATCAACCCACACCCAATCAATCTTACCCGCAAGTAATAAAACCGATTCAATCGACTCGTATTCAGAGAAGCGAACAGCAATATTGCGCTCCATTTTTTTTGCAAGCTGCACAATCATAGGAAGAGAAGAATCCAGAAAAAAATATTCCTTCACATTGTATTTTTGAATGAGTTCGGTAACTCTCGCTTCTATTCGTTCTGATTTAATATTTAAAATGAGAGTCCGCCTACCCGAATAATGTTTAAGTAAGTCCTCAAATTTATCCCCATTACTAAATGGATCATGTTGTAAAATCAGGTCTTCGCCTTTATCTCTCAAGTCTAATTCAATTCCAACACCATGAGGAAGGGCTAACAGCTCAGTAACCGTATTAATGCGATGGGCAATATATTCTGTTTTCAAAGACTGAGTTCCTTTTTTAATTTCATGCTAAAATCAAATGTTCTTTTTATAAATTTCCACTTTGACTTAAGCCCTGTATTCCAGGACGACTGCCCATGAATGCGGGGCGGGAAAATAACAGGAAAGCGAATTACTCTTAGCCCCTGTTTCTTTGCCTGGTATAAGGCATATAAATCGAGCGCAAAATCATGCGGCGGATTTTTCCAGGACTCAAAAAACTCTCTAGAAAAAATATTAGGCTGTGCATTTATATCCCAGAGTATTTTACCCATGTAAATAGTTTCAAAAAAACTCATGCCAGTAGTAAAAAATTGATCAAATAAAGGTCGCCCTTTTCTCAATCCTTTTATATAACATTGATTGGATTCTTCTTCCTCCAGTAACTCAAGACCGCGTATTAAATCATAAGGGTCTGTCTGCATATCAGCGTGAGTCCATCCAATGAACTTGGTCTTTGCGGCGGCTAATCCTTGTAATATTCCGTATCCATATCCCTGGTTTACATTGACACGGATACTCTTTGCAAATTTATATTTTGGGATGAGACTTTTTAATACTGACTCTGAATCATCGGTCGAACCATTATCGACTAGCAGAAATTCTACATCATCCCTATTGACTACTTGCTTTAATCTTTCTAAAATCAAAGGAATATTTTTTGCTTCGTTATAGCAGGGGATTATTACCGTTAGCTTTATCATTTGAATACCCAGAATTTTTGACCTATATAATTTAGTACGGTGGATGTGCCTGTAGCACATAGAAATGCGAATATTTTATATTCGGGGATAACTAGAATTACCCCATGATTAACCATTACATTGGCTCCAAGAGTAAGGGCATATAAAATTATAAATTTTATAATTTCAGTGAGAGAAGATTCTTTCTTTTTAAAAGTTAAATACTTATTTAAAATGAAAGCAACAACAGAGCCGAGAATAAAGGATATAGCCTTGGCAATGTTATGACCGAGGAAATCGACTAATAAAAAATAAAAAACTAAATCGGTAAGGACAGCGCTGCAACCAGAAATGATAAAAAACAATAACTCTCTTTTCATTTGTAAGGATGCCAACTTACCTTTTTAAAAAACTTTTGCCAATAAAAATACGTATTATAGTCGTTAGGCGTTCCCCAGCAGATATAATGGTCTACTCTAAAAACATTTGTTTTAAATCCCAACTCAATCGCAAGTCCAATCATAGAGTCCACATAATACTCATTATTCACTCGGATATTCTTTTCTATAAGCTTATTTAATATTTCCAGATAGATGCGGACTGATTTAAAATAGAAAGCTCCCACAATCGCATCGTCCTTAATAGGAGTATTGGAAATTGGAATCTTAACCGAAACGGCTAATGCATCTTGCCCGCCAGTTTTAATCCAACCGTACATCTGTGGATTTCTTTCGCTCGTTGGATTACCACTAAAAGAAAATGCAAATACATCGGGGTCTGATTCGGAAAGAAACTTCTCTAGCTCATTAAAATCATATAGCATTCCGTTATCGCTTGCCGCAATAAAAAGAGGTTTTTCTAAATCTTCGTTTTCTAACCCGAGTGAAATTGTAATCGCCTGTCCCTCTGTCACCTGGTTTAACCCGACGACTTTTACGTTTTCAAAAGAAGATTCGAGCGTTTCTTTAATCGGGTAACGGTTTAAATGATCCTCGAGGCAAACGAATATATTACGCTTTGAAAGAGGTAAACTTTTCGCAGCATGAACTACCATAGCCTCACCGTCTACTGGTAGTAGCGGCTTAGGATCTTTATACCCCTGATCAGCAAACCTACTTCCTTTACCCGCCATTGGAATGATATTAATTCTATTTATAGATTTTGATGAAGTGGAGTAAGATTTTGCAAGTCCTTTAAAAATATCTGACCAGTATAAGTATTCCTGTAATTCACCAGGGGTTCCCCACTGAAGCATGTGGTTAATTTCAAATATGCGCACTTTCAGCCCATCTGCGACTAATAGATTATAAACAACACTTGCGTAATACTCACCGTTAAGGGCAATATCTCGCTCCATTGTAAGATCAAAGTATTTTTTTAGAATTTTGCCCGACTTAAAAAAATAAGTTCCATCTGATGCATACTCAGACATTCTATCATTTGTGAAAGGCTTTTTTTCTTGAATCTCAAGCATCCAGTTGTCTTTCTCTCGCATGAATGCATAATTCACAGTTCCCAGCATATGAGGATGAAATCCCCTGTAAGCAGAAATCGCGCCGTCAGCATTATTTTTTCGAACATCTTCCAGGAATGCTTTATAATCCCAGTCCTTTCCAAAATCACAATAATTTACAATTACTTCTTCGTTGTCTTCAATTAGCGGATAAACAAGAGAAACCGCATAGACCGGTCCTTTCTTATGCGGAGGAATCGATAGAATATTCGCACCTGGAACGAGGGATTCGAGCACGGATTTCATTTTTGTACTGGCGAGATGGTCTTCATTACAGATGAAAGTAAATTTTGTTTCCCCCGGAAACATATCTACTACATGGGCAATGATTGATTTACCTTCTACTTCAATGAGAGGCTTTGGATCTATAAATCCAGCGTCTAAGAAGCGTTTGCCTATACCGGACATGGGAATTACTATATGCATATTAAACCTTTTGCCTATATTTTTCTGCTTCCCAATGAGAAAGATATTTTAGTTCTTCGTCGCTCAGTGCATCTGGTCGAAATTGGGAAGCGATATGATGCATTCTCCAGACTTCTTCGCTTTCCCGCGCTTTCATATAGGTCTTACCTGTAAAATACATCTTGTCTTCTAAAATAAAAGCTCTTGGAACTATCGTATGTATTTTTAAATAATCCTGAATTTGGTTTTCTAAAATACTTTGATCAGTAGACTTAAGAAGAAGCGGTAGTATTCCCAAAAAAACCACTCCATCGGGAAAAAAAGGTTTTTGCTGAATTGAATTTTGATTTGATTCGCAGCCGGGTACATAGAGAGTAACCCATGACTCGCTGGTTACTTTCTCCATCGCTTCTGAAATTGTATTTACAATTCTATCATCTGTAAAATTTATTTTCGTAAATTCTGAAAGCCTGAGACAAATCTCATTTGTGTTTCGAAAAGCGTCTTCCCATGATTTGCCGCAGGTAACGAGCCCATGATTTTGAAAAACATAAGAAGTTGGCTCTTTTTGATTTTCATTTATATAGGTTTCTCTTGCTTGCATCATTTCCAATGCTAGCTCTACACCCGGTGTCTGGTAAAAAACCAAAGCTGAATCGGGAAGCAACTCTTTTGTTTTTTGCTTTGCATTTTTTTGACTAAATAACGCCGTTACTTGAACGGGATGAGTATGTAAAACAAATCCATCTAAATAGCTATGAAGTAAAGTTTCAATTGAAGGTCTCCTATCTGGAGTTAAATTAAGAGTAGCCACAATCTCTGCGGATATTTTTTCTTTTTCTTTTTTATCATAAGAATTCCAATTAACGGTTAGAACTTTTTCTCTAAGCTTTAGATTATCAATAAGGACAAATGCTTTTTCTGAATTCAAATCAGATAAGCGAAGTCCAGAAGCTTTCACGAACATTTTTCCATCTGGAAGTTTTGCAGAAGTATTTCCTCCGCCCGCCTGAACCAAGTCAAATCTCTCCCCTGCGCGACGCGACATTCGAAGTAGATCGTCTAATATAGTATTATCCGCTGTCATAAAAATACTTGAATCGCATCAGTAAAAGAATTTATACAATGCGTCTCTCCTTCCTTTGTTCCAAAATAGTAAGCAGAAATTCCAAATGCTCTCGCACCTAAAACATCTTTCTCATAATTATCACCTATCATTACGGATGAAAATTTTTCTGCCTTTAATTTTCTAAATGCTAAATTAAAAATCTCCGTTGCCGGTTTTTCTTTTCCAGCCTCTTCACTGGTAACAATTACGTCAAATAGATCTCCAATTCCAAGGTGAGATAACTTCTTCAATTGAATCTCTGTCGTTAAATCGGTGACAAGAGCTAGCTTCCACTTCCTAGCCTTTATACTCTCAAGAAATTTAAGTACATCTTCACGTAAAACCATCTTAATAAAAAAATGATCCCAGTATGCTTTCTCAAGAGGCATAGAGTAATTAACAACACTTAGCCCCAATCTCTCACAAATTTCCTTCGCATATAATAGCCTGCTATGAGACGCAGCCTGTCCTGTTAATCTCGCATTGATTTCCTTTCGAGCTGATTTATATGCAACCAACACAGATTCTCTTGTCAAAGATAAATTGGTAACAGCAAAATTTATAAGACCTGTAAGTCCAGCTTCATGACATGGCTCATAAGAATAAAGAGTATCATCTAAATCCAGAAAGAAAAAGGAAAACTTTTTAGACAATGTCTACTTCCTGGTATTTTTTATTTATCATCACAAGTACAAATAATTGAATAATTCCTAAATAGGAATTTTCGAAAGACTCCGCAGGCACAGCCATTTCTTCGAGCACTGGAATAAATGTTTCAGCAAGACGCGAAAGCGAAAGCGAACCCGGAAAGTTATTAAAAATTAAATACTGACTTTTTAAATCTTGTCCATAATCCCACTGCGAAAGCCATCCACTCTCTTCCATCGCTAAAATTAATTCCTCAATATGGTATTCAGAGCTAATGGAAATTTTTAGAGATATATTTGGATTTGACGCTTTGTTTCCGATTTCGAATTTTTCTTGTACAAAATACTCTACGATTAAGTCTGCGAAATTTTTCTGAGGTTGAATATATTTATCCGAATCATCTAGCCTATTTTTAATTTGTGCTTCAATTTTTTCACGAGAATAACCACGTTTAGCCGTATCACGTAAGATTTTCCAATGCAGTCGTAAATCCTTCTGTGTATCTAAGAAAATTTTTATATCAGTTACCTTACGCATCTTAGGGAGGTAAAATGGATGTAACCCGCTCAAAATAATAAAATCTGTCGGCTGTATAGGTAAAGGCTCTGTAAATTTTCCAGTCTCATGGTCATAATCAGGTCGGTAAATTACTTCGCCTTTTTTGAGTCGGATTAAATTTTCAGCCTGTCTCTCCAAATAATTTGCCCGCGGGTTTAAGTGAGTAATCGTTTCGTATTTTTGGTTTCCTCTTTCCCAGCGATGGTCACCGTCGCCTTCGAGTAGTGTAACCGAAGGAGCAAGCAGTCTTTCTAGCGAATGCAGCAAACTAGACTTACCCGCTCCACTATCTCCCCCGATTCCAATCAAGATAGAATCGGGTCTCGTATAAATTCTATTTGATCGAACACCGATTCTATAAATAATAAACAAATTCGCAGCAAGGGAAGTTTGCAGAAGAGTGTATAGAAGACCAGAAAGTTTTATGCTACTTGTTTTAAAACTGACAACACTTCCTAAAAAATAAAGATCTATATACTCTCCTTTCCATACAAATAAAAAGAAAAGTAAATAACTGAGACTAAAAAAACTATAGAGCGCAAAGATTTGTTTTTTCTGTTTTAAATATTTCAAATAGAAATATAGCAAGAAAGGCAAAAACCAAACATACCAACCCGGTGCCGGAGGAATAAATAAGACGAATACTGCAAATAAAATAGTTACCCAGGTTATGAGCAAATCCTTATTAACCTTCGTATAGTTTAAAAACCTTAGATAAATAATCAGGATTGCAGCAACGGACAGATAAACTAAATTATCCCCTATTTTATAAAAAACTCTCCAAATCAAATCTTGCTTGGGATTTAAGAGAACCATTTTCCTAAATCCTTCATCAAAGTACCATGGAAAACTTAAAAACCCATAAAATAATAAAGAAATAGAAAGAAATACTGCAACGTTACGTAACTTATCTTTCTTATAAACATAGAATACTAAAAGAGGGAGAACAGCTATTACATGCAATTTAAAAGTCATGGCTAATCCAAAATATACCGCAGATAGGACTTGCTTTTCTCTTAAGAGTTGATACACCGATAAAAAAAGCAAAGCAGTAGGCGCTAGATCTAACTGCCCATGCATATAGATGGAATAGATAATAATTGGTGATAAGCTATATAAATACAGAATCGCATTTTCTCTATCTGGAAATATTTTTAACAAAATCCGAAAGATAAGATAATCTGCAATTATAGTAGGTAAAATGAAAAAGACTTTTTGTAAAGTAGCGCCTAATCCAAATAAAACGACAGGAATCTGAAAAACACCGTAAACATATAGCATAGATGGGTGATATGGAAAAGAATCAGGTCGATAATGAGTACCTTCAGACCAAGGAGATACAAGGTTAAAACCCGTTAGGTTATTAGCAAAGCTTTCCAGAAATGGTATGAAAAGAAGATTCGAATATTCGGAGGAGAAAAGAATAAAGAAGAAAATCTTTATTACGAAGAAAAGAAAAAGAATGTAATGTTTTTTAAACTTCAACTCCTAAATAGCCTAAGTTATATTTGTATATATTCTAACAATAATATTGGAAGGAAACCCAGACCAAAAAATACTTTCTATTTTATAATTTGCAATTTTTAATTCGTTTAAAATTTTTCGTAGGTCCGCAGAAAATAAAAGATTCAAATTTTCTTCGGTGGAATAAAATTCCTTTCCCAACTTTTTATAAATTTTTCTAGTGATATCAATTGGAAGATAATGAAAAAGAGGAAAGCCTGTATGAAATTCAAGCGGATGAATTCTATTAGGCGTAGTAAAAAAAACTCCATACCTAGAAACTCTAATTAACTCCAAAATAAATTTCTTTTGATTTTCCCTGTTTCCGACATGCTCTATTACTGCATGTGAGT
>JANYCR010000171.1 GCA_025360185.1 Leptospiraceae bacterium
CAGGTCTTGGAATGAGAAGACTGGTAAGATGGGTTACAAGAAAGTATTGAATACATTCGAAAGAGTAGCGGAGGGGATTTACAATCTTGAATTATCGAATGGGGAAATCATTCAACCTACTTGGAATCATCCGTTTTGGGTTTTACCATATGAGAATACATCTAGTCTAAGTGTGAGCCTTGTTGCTAGTGCGGCTAAAGGAAAATGGACTGAAGCAAAAGACTTAAACCTTGGTGATCGTCTTCTTGCGGCTAATGGTGATATTGTTACAGTTGAAGATATTTCGTATGACGCTGGTGAGATTAAGGTTTATAACTTCGAGGTTGCGGATAATCATACTTATTTCGTTGGGGTCGATGGGGTCTTGGTGCATAATACGGAATGTATTAATCGTCAGAATATTCAAGAACCGTTATTATCTGGTGCGATAAAGGATCCTCCAGAGGATGACGGAGGTTCTTCTTTAAAGAGACAAGTTGATATAAAACAAGGGATTATTTCACTTCGACACCCAATAGCAGCTGTTTCCATTGGGCTTGCAGAAGAATCTTTACAAAAATTTGGACTGACAAATATAAGTTTAACTTCTTCTAACTTTGCAATTAACTCTAAAGTAAATAACGATGACACCTATGAGAACAAAGCTACTCATAGAAATGCCGTAAGGCATACAACGTGGCAGGCTATAATTAGTTCTGAATTTGGATATAGTACGGCCAGGATGGTCGCAGATGCTCATGAGCAAAATCCAAGAGCTTTAGAAAGCCATTCACCAGGAAGACTTTATACGCTAAATAGAGCAGATGAAATAGCTGATCTTTCTAATAATGAGATTGGTCGAAGAATAGGAGAGAAATATCAAAATTATCCTCGAAGATCTATTGCACTTAAAGTAATCGAGACTTTTAGAACAGAAGGTTTATATGTTGGCAAGCGCACTTTAGATAACGAAGGTCTGACTAAATACAAAGTTGAGAGAAAAAGACTAAGTAATCTTGCATATGAACGAGCAAAATATAATATAATGGCAACCGATGACAAAGGTTTGATGATAAAAAATGGTAGATGCGATTACAATATGAGTTGCGTGAAAACTCAAAACATAAATTGTAATGAACTCATGAGCTGCAATAAATAGCAGACTATAATTTATAAGAGGTTAGAAAGATAATGAACACGAATTATAAAATCATTTTATGCTTTTCCATGATGTTTTCTCTTCTAAGTTGTAAATTTAATAATATGTTTCATAAGTCTATTTTTAAAGAAATAGAAAAAGCTACAAATCATTACAATCTTTCATCAATTGATATAAAGAAAAATACTAATTTTGAATGGGATCACTTTTATTTTCTTCCTGGCCCGATGACTTCGTTGGAAATAAAAATAGATGAAGACCTTGATTATGATGGCTATGTTAAAGATAATCATATCAGGTTAGTTTTTTTTAAAGATAAAATTGTTGTCTATGAGGAAGACATAGGAGATGGTTATAATGATGGACCTATATTTCACTTCAAGACAATAAAATCAGGACATAGGATTTATTATAAAAACGAAAGTATCTTTAGAATAGAAGCTAACAAATATTCTAGTTGCGAATCCTGCTACGAATATACGTTGATTCCTATTCAAGTAGAAAACTCTTTACCATCAGGTGAGCTTCCGTAGTAATTATCTGTCACTGTCGCTCGCCAAAACTCAATCTGTTTGCTACATGGAGGAGGAATGCCATGTGTATACATGATGTAATCCTCCGAGTATTGGAATCGAGTTTGGTGAATAAAGTTTAGAAGGTAACGGTTCGTATATTCTACCAAGTGGCGAATCTTTATTTCTAAAAAGATGAGGACGAGAGTTGTTGTAGTAATGAACATATTCTTTCAGGAGGTTTCTTTGAGACTAACAAAGTGTAACTTCTCCTATGCGAAAAGGATCGAAGCGGGGTCAATAAATTGTATACGAGGAAAAGATTTCCTCTATGCGGTTAATCACAATTTATTGACCATAGCGAGAGCTTGGTCGGTGTTGTAGTGGGATAACGTTATTTGCCGTATGTAAAGGAGTTGAGATTCCCGATTGAAAATATCGGGAATGACAAAGGGGTGCAAATGAAATGAGAAAAGAATAACACCGATTCGCCCAGAGTATTATGAAAAGGAGTAGCCCTTGGGGGTAATAACGGTAATGTGTCAGTTAATGCATCACAGAGAGACGAAGCTCCGAAAGCATCAGCGAAAGGAGCTGAGGTCTGCTAGACCGCTCCGTCAGAGCGGGGGGCGGCTAGAGCACAGATCAGCGCAGGAACTAAGTATGGGTCTGTAAATTATGATACATCGAATGGAACTTACGGGGCTAACATAACAGACAATGCATTCTTAGGAGAAAAGACAAAGAGTGCTGCATTTGGAGGATTGTTGTCGAGTCTCGGTGCGAACGTTGGTTGGAATTCTAAGACTAAGCTTTCAGCGGGAATTAGTTATAGCGTAAACACTACCGGTCGAGATGGAAAAGATCATAACATAGGAAGTCTCGGGCTGAATTTCAATCGAGAAGGTTCTACTTTTACCGGAGACGTGGATAATACGAATTTGTTTACATCGTCTAGTGATGGAAGTTTTCAAATCAATACGAATTTTGCGAATGAGCGAATGACGAATATGGGAGTCAACAATGCCCAGCAGGCGTTTGATGCTATTCAGAATGCGAAACTTGAGAAATTAGAGGATAAACTTTTAAAAGAGAATGGTAAAGATCCAGCTACCCTTAACGAAGAAGATAGAAAAGCAGCATTAAAAGAGATTGGTGAAAAGATGGCGAAAGAAGGAAAGAATGACGCCGCAGGATCTTCTAGGCGAACACAAGATGAACATGTGTTAGGAGGAATCGGGGATGCATTCACAGATATTGGTCAGGCGTTTGGACTCGGAGGCAAGCAGGCATCCAGTGCAAGTGGGTTTATAGACGAGAAAGGTAATTATCATCCAAGAACTTGTTTTACTGCGGGGACGCTTGTAACAAAACTAAAAATTCAATATTACGACCAAGCGGGTAATGGTGGTTTAGTGCCTGAATCCAGATTGGAAGAAAAGGTAGCGATTGAGACTATCAAGGCTGGAGATTTTGTATTAAGCTTTGATGAGGGTAAGAAGGAGAAGTCTTACAAGAAGGTGACTGATACATTCGTGAGGACAACGGAACTTATCTACACAGTTAGTTTTGTGAATGGAGAGAAACTAGAAACTACTTGGAATCACCCATTCTGGGTCTTGAGGAAGTCTGTTGCACAGGAGAGCGGACAAGTAGAGTTAGGTGCTTCTCTGGTAACAGCCAGGTTTATTGATTCCGATTCTATGTCTGGTGAAGATAATTCTAATCTTGACGGGGAATGGATTTCTGCTAAAGATTTGAAGGCTGGGGATGTGTCTTTGACTTCTCATGGTAAACGACTCTTAATCGCAAGCATTACTTCGGACAAAAAGTCCGAGACAGTCTACAACTTCTCTGTTGTAGATAATCATACTTATTTTGTTGGGGTCGATGGGGTGCTTGTGCATAATCAATCATCCGGTGGAACTTATCCTTCTTCAACATCTACATCGACAAGTTCAACCACGAGTGCACCTCCAATTTCAGTATATGATATAACAAAGACCCCTCGCCAAACTCTCGGTGTTTATAACCCAGATTTAGATACTGATGATATTGTAGCCGGTAGAAAGAATAGTGATTCTGTTTGGGAAAATGCAGCTGAAATTATTGGGCATTTAACTTACGGTGCAGTGGGTACAGCAATAGGAGCTCTAGTTACAGGATTGAATTTAACAATTGGTAACATAGTCCCAGCTTTTTCACATCTTTATTCTATGGTTCATAATTCGTCAGCTGAGCGGGCTTGGCGGAATTCAGGCAATACAACACCATTGCCGGTTAGCGATCGACATACTCCAATAAGTTGGGCAGGTATTAAATTTGGTGGACCAGCTGGGGAAAATGATATTATTTCTTCCTACGGTGGCTTTTTTAATTTTGGGGATCGAAAAGATGAGGAAGCTTTTACTATTGGTCCATTTGTTCATTACATTGGTAGAGATGTTATGGAAGATGTTCCCAATAATTCAGTGATGCACCCTAATGTAAAGGTTTCACGTTTTGGTGGTATAGAGCAAGTTAGTTTTACACAGCATGAAAGAGGTCATGTGAGACAAAATCTAGTTTACGGACCACTTGCTCCAATTATTGGTTTCTTCGGTAGCATGTTGCCACAAGCTAGAGGATTTAATAGGGTTAGCGATGCAGCCACTACTGCTTGGGATAGAGATGCGGATGAGAGAGGATTGAGACCGGATGGTATTTTCGGATCTAAATGAGGATATTTCATGAAAATATTAAGTGTTATAGTTTTATCGGTTCTTGTTTTAAATAAGTGCCATTCAAGTTCCATAATTAAGGGAGGAGTTTATGAAATTAATTCTAAGATTTCTCTTAATGATGCTATTAAGAAAATAGAGGAAGGAGGATATATTTATTTAGAAGAACTAAATCCAGTTGTAGGAGCTCAGGTTTATTCTGCCTATATTCTTAATCGAGATATCGAAGGTTTGCCGAGTGCGATGGAGAGGAAGGATGACATTTCCCCTTACATCAACAAATACATTCAGTCAATAGATTATTCCAAATTATATTTCTCTCATATTACAAGGACTGATAAATTCGGATGCTTTCGAAATACTCTTGGACGAGGTGGACCACCTGGTGGTGATCTGATTATTATAAAGATAATTAAAGATGACCAAAAAAGTATTTACTATACGCATTATTTTTCTACAGAATATATTTCGAATGTAGGTATTCTTATATCAAAGAAGGAGAGTGTCTTGCTTGACTCGTCCAAGACACGGGAGTATTTGTCATTATGCGATAAGTAATATAAAGTCGTAGAGAATAACAAAGCGTAACTTCTCCGAGCGAAAGCGATCAAGGCGTGGTCAATAATTTGCATAATTAGAAATGCTTTGAGCTACAAGATGAAGAGCAAATTATTGACCGTAGCCGCGAGCGCGGTCGGTGTGTTAAAGATAAGAAGCTAACACCGATTCGCCCATGGTATACCGTAACGGAGCTAGTATAACCGGAGATGTGGATAATACGAATTTGTTTACATCATCGAGTGATGGAAGTTTTCAAATCAATACGAATTTTGCGAATGAGCGAATGACGAATATGGGAGTCAACAATGCCCAGCAGGCGTTTGATAATATTCAGAATGCGAAACTTGAGAAATTAGAGAATGAACTTTTAAGAAAGAATGGTAAAGAGCCTGATAGTCTTGGTGAAGACGATAGAAAAGCAGCATTAAAAGAGATTGGCGAAAAGATGGCGAAAGAAGGAAAGAATGACGCTGCCGGATCATCTAGATTTACACAATTGGATAATGTAATTGGAGGAATCAAAGACGGGTTTACAGATATTGGTCAGGCATTTGGAATTGGTGGAAACCAGGCATCAAGTGCATCCGGGTTTATAGACGAGAAAGGTAATTATCATCCAAGAACTTGTTTTACTGCGGGGACAAAGATTCATAAGTTAAAGGATTCTGTCGTAGCAAGTGCGGCTAATCTTGATTTACTGGAAGTGAATGCTGGGTTAGAAGAGCTTGTTAATATCGAGAATGTAAAGACTGGAAACTATGTCAGGTCTTGGAATGAGAAGACT
>JANYCR010000193.1 GCA_025360185.1 Leptospiraceae bacterium
CAGTATGATTCTATTAGATTTTTCTAATCAGAATATCAATCTTGATTTCGCATACGGTGCATTTTCCGCTAAGAGATCTGAGAATGCTAATGATTCTAAGTTAAATATTAAATCCGGCGAAAAAACAATTGAGCTTAAAAACTCCGATGTCAAACTCACTAAGACTGATGATAAGAATTTGAATTTGACTGTGGATAAAGGCAACGCTACTATTAAAACAAAGCAGGGTGATCAAGTCATTCTGAAGGATCAACTTGTAACTGTTAAAGAAGAAAAAGTAGAAATTCAGACTAATCCTGTTAAGCTTACAAATCCTGTAGATAAAGCAATTTTTCTTGCAGGCAATAACTTAGTAGCCGTTAATTTTTCTTGGGAATCACAAAAGAAAATAGACTCTGTAACAAATCTTGAAATTTCGGAAGACTATAAATTCGCAAAGAAAATAAAAAAATTTCCTGTTACTAAAGAAAGTAATGTTGAATTAAAACTTCCGAGTTCCACCTATTACTGGAGAGTTGTAACGAATAATAAAAAAAATTCCAATGAAATAAGTGAAGTTAGAAAACTTTCATTAATTAATGAAGAGCCTATTAAATTGTTTTCTCCAGCGAATAAGACAAAGTTTGCTTATGCCAATTCGCTACCAATTATTACTTTTTCTTGGAATAAGAGTGAGTATGCGTCTTCTTACAAATTAGAAATTGCTAAAGATAATGAGTTTAAGGACATTGTAAAGTCTCAGGATTCGCAAATAAATCGATTTGCCTTAGATTCTTTAACTGATGGAAAATACTTTGCAAGGGTAAGTTCAAAATTCGTAACATCAAATGCATCTCCACAAGTTTCTGAAACGATAATTTTTTCGATAGAAAAGAAAGTAGATTTAGATCCAGTTGAAATTATTACTCCCGATACGGCAACGACGACGATAACAGCTATCGAAAAAGAAAAATTTGTTTTAAATTGGAAGGGATCTTCCGAATACAGCTCATACGAAGTGCAGATTTCAGATGATAAGTCTTTTCATAATATTTTAGGAAATGAAAAAGTAACTAAAAACTTCCTAGTTCCAAATAAGTATCTAAAGAAAAATTCTTATTTTTGGAGAGTTCGCGGAATTACCAAAGATGGAAAAAATTCTAACTTCTCTACTTCTAAGTTTGAAATAAAAGAGCTTGCTAGTCTTGAAATACTTTCACCGAAGGATAATGCTGAGTTTGCGGTAAAGTTTACTGATAGCATTGAGTTTAAATGGAATAAGACAGATATTTATGGAACTTATAAATTGGAGGTTTCCGATAAACCTGATTTTAAAAATATACTAAGATCAGAGTCTACTACATCATTTAGTGTTAGTCTAAATGGTTTTAACTCCGGTGCCTATTTTGTAAAGTTAAGTTTGGTGAATACAGAAACAAATGAAGAGATTCTTAAGAGTAAGCCCATAAGTTTTAAGATTCCAATGTTATTAGTTGAGCCTATTTTAAAAAGCCCTAGACGATCGGAAGTTGTAGATATGTCGGATATAGATTTTTTAAATTTCACTTGGGATCCGATACCGAATGCTATTTCATATAAAATAGAAGTTTTTCAAAAGGTGGATAATGGTGATAAGCTTATACTGGCTGAAGATGTAAATACGAATCAATATAGCGTAAAGGATCTGAATATTTTGGATGAGGGAAAATTCAAATGGCAAATTAAAGCAAAGATTCGTTCCTCCGAGGGAAAAGATTATTTTTCTCCGATTGGGATTGAGTTTTTTTCCATTACATTGAAATTAGCCCCGACCACTGCACCGGAAATTATTTCTTCTCGTAAGCAACATACAGATAAAAAATTTTAGTGAGGCTAGCTTTGAAACAAATAAAATTTATCATCATCCTTCTGTTTTCATTCTTAATGGTTAACGGTATTTATCCACAGAAATCTGATACAACCTCATCTAAAACAATCATCCAATGGAAGTCAGTAGAAAATGCAGCCAGTTATAAATTAGAAATTAGACCGGAAAGTGATAAACAGATACAGCTTAATCTAAAAGAAAATGAAGCTCTACTAGATTTGAAACCAGGAAAATATGAATACAGAGTAGGGGCGTTGAATAAATTTAAAAAAGTAAAGCATTGGAGCAAATGGTTACCATTAGAAGTTATTTATTCAGAACCGCCGGTTATCAATGAGGATTCTAAGTATACATTTTCTCCTTCTGAGAAAGAGCAAGAGATTGTAGTTAAAGGAAAATATTTTTTAGAAGAGATTGAAGTAGAGTTGGAAACAAGTTCAGAGAAAGTTCCAATTAAAAATTTTCGAAGAATTTCGGATACTGAATTAAGATTTTCTATAAATTTTGAATCAATTTCTAAGCTCAGTGATATAGGGATAATATTGAAAAACCCCTTAAATAAAGTAATAAAGAAAAATTCTTTTATTGTGTTTGAAGAAAAATCTAAACCGAAAGATGCAGAGGTAGCACTTAAAGAAGAAAGAGGCGATGGTAAAGCAGAAGCAAAAGATTCCAAAGAAGTAACGGAAGTAAAATCTTACCCTGCGGAAGTTTTACCACCCTTATGGCGCTCTAGTTTAATTCCAGGATGGGGACAATATTACAAAGCTGAAAAAACAAAGGCATATATTTTTGGTGGATCTGTTGTATTCTTTTTGAGCAGTTATTTTTTCTTTGAAAGTTCCAAGGATTATTCTGTTTCTCGTTCAGAAAGGTACTCCAATTTACTTTTTGTGCTCCCAGGTGATAAATACATATTACCCGCAGCCTTGTATCTTCGTAATGAGTCTATACGTTCTAGAAACGAGGCTCAGGATAATCTACAAAAGCAAGAAGCCGTTCTTGGAGTTGCGGCTGCTATTTATATATATAATATTGCTGATATTTTATGGAATAAAAAACCAGCCGAAAAAATAATGGATGCAAATGAAAAGACTTCTGGAATTTTCCTAAATGTTGGAAACCAAGGAAGGGGAAGTTTTCAGTTTGGTTTTTCTTATCAGTTTTAATTACCAGAATAGGAATTGTGTTTGGCTGTTTTGCGGTAATTCAGGTTTATCTGCAGGGTGAATCGCGATTCCTTCTGATTCTAAACTATTAATAAAATCTCCACTTCCATTTGATTCAATTTCTTGAAGATAAGATTGATTATCCTGATTGATAATTTTCACTCTAAAGTATTCCTCAAAATCATGCATCTTTGTTCTTGTTTTTAAAATCGGAAAGAAATAATTTTTTTGAGCTGGCAAACGCAATAGTTTTCGAATACAGGGCTCAACAAAAATTTTGAATGTAATCCTTGCCGATACTGGATTTCCCGGTAGCCCAAAAAATAATGCATCGTCTTTTCTCCCAAACCAAATGGGTTTTCCGGGACGAATCATTACCTTATGAAAGATTTCTTGGACTCCAAGGCTTTTTAGGGTTGATGGAATAAAGTCTGCTTCCCCGGCTGATACTCCGCCTGTTATAATACAAATATCTGAATTCATACATTCAGATATTTTTTCTGCCAGCATTTGTGGGTTATCGGGTATTAACCACGATTTGTGAATTTTCGCATTAAATTTTTTCAACATTGCACGAATAGTAACCGAATTCGACTCCCTAATTTGATGGGATAAAACGGGGGCACCGACTGGCAAAATTTCATTTCCTGTAGAAATTAAACTTACTAGTGGAGGGGCTAATACATATAAATCACTATACCCTAATGAAGCAGCAATTGTCAGAAAAGAATCATCAATAAAGGTCCCCTGCTGCCCTAAAAGTTTTCCCTGCTCGGCATCTTCTCCTTGCCTGGCAATATTCATCCATTTTTTAAATTTATTACTTTGAATTGTTACTATGTTCTCTTTATTATTAGAGTCTTCTTTTTTGATTACTACATCAAAACATTCAGGAACTGGTGCGCCAGTCATTATTTTTACTGTTGAATTCGTTTTGATTTTCTCCGGCTGTGTCCAGTTATCCCCCGCAAATATTTCTCCAATCAGGTTAAATTTATTTTCTTTTTCTAAATCTTCGAGCCGAAGCGCATAACCGTCCATTGTCGCTCTCGGAAATGGAGGATAATCCCTATCAGTCACTACCCTTTCTGCGAGGGTAAAACTTTGAGCATCCAATAATTTTTTTCGTAAGTGCTGTATTTTTTGAGGAGTGTTTTCTAAAACTAAACCAAGCGCTTGGTTGACCGTTAGCATTTTCATTAATCCTAATTGAGACTCATGCTGGATTTACTTCTATATTAAATCCTTTTCCTATTCCTGATAGAAGCCTGAATGAAGTCTTTTGCCAATTTGAATCTTTATTATAAAGAATAGTAGCTTCTATTTTTTTTTCGCTCAAAGCTTTCATCCATCCTATAATTGCTGGCACTGAGGAAGAGTTCATTGCTTTTAACTTTGTAAAGTCTATAAAAATCTTTTTGTTCTTAGCATTAGCAATTACCTCTAAATAATAAGGCTCTAGAGTATTGATGAGCTCTTTATTATCACTCGTTCCTTGCCATAAGAAAACAAATGCATCGCTTTTTTCTTCTGCTGTAATTTGTAAATTTCCAAACTCAAATGATTTCATGATTCATCCTTTATTTCCCTTGTTGCTAAAACAATTAATTTTTTACCGGATATTTCGTAATTAATTTTGAAGCCCGTTTCGTAGGCTATTCGATATAAGCCCAAATGACTTTTTCCAGATTTAGGATTTTTTGCAATTTCTTTCAGCCTTTCCATATATAAGCCTTCCAAGTCAGTAGTATTTAAAATTGCATTTAATAAATTTAAAAAACTTTGTATAGACTCATTAGATTCTATTCCATTCGAAACTAAAACTTTAATTTCATTTTCGTCGTAAGTAATTTCAAGCGAAACATCTGTAGCATCTTCGGTAGAAACTCCGTATTTGATCGCGTTTTCAAATAATTCCATAGCAACTGTTTCCATTGCTTCTATGACATCTTCTGTAAAATTCTTTTTCGCAATAAGCGATTTTATTTTCTGGCGTATATCAGAAACAGTATTCCATACAGGCTTTGCACTAAATTTTAAGTAAAATTTTATATCCATTTTTTTTGCCATTGGTGTATCCCAGATTAGCTCTTCTTAAAAATCATAAATGTAATGTCATCTTCTGTCGTGTATTTTTTTAAGGAATATAAAATTTTTTCTTTAATCATTTCCACTGACTCTTCTCCAACTTCGCTCAATAATTTAGAAAGTCCAGTCACTTCAAACATTTCATTTGATGTATTGGTGGCTTCGGTAATTCCGTCGGTAAATAGTAATAGAATATCACCTGATTCCATTTTTATGCTATCTAGTTGGTATTCGTTATATAATTCGAAATATCCAAGCCAGCTACCATTTGTTTCTATAATTTTAACTTCTTTATTCTTTGCGGAGTATAAAAGTAAATCCTGGTGCATACCTGAATAATAAATCTGGCCATCGGCTTCTTTTAAAAATAGGGTTAGAGTCATATATTTGTTCAGGTTCATTTTTTTTATATTTGATGATATTACAAAGTTAACCCTTTTTAATAATTCCGCTGGATTATTTGCATCCACAGAATTTAAAATTGTATGAATTGCAGTTTGAGTCATCATCATAATTAATCCAGCCGTTACCCCGTGTCCACTTACATCCCCAATGACAAACCACTCTTTGCCGCCAGCATGAATCACATCATAATAATCTCCACCTACCAATTCAGCGGTATGCATATAGGTAGCCACTTCGAAACCAGTTAATACGGGCTTCTTTGGAAGTAGGGAAGTCTGAATATCCTTTGCAATTTCCATTTCGGTAGTCACACGGGTTTTTTCCTTGGTCACATTTTCTAGATTAGAATAGAGTGTTGCATTTTCGATTGATATGGCTGCTTGCGAAGAAAGCATTTTTAGAACTTCAATTCTATCTTTTGTAAAAGCACCGGTGATTAAATTATTTTCTAAATAAACGATGCCGATTAATTTCCCCTGGTTCAAAAGTGGGATACATAAAACAGATTTTGGATTATTCTTAGTAATGTAAGCATCTTTAAATTTCTCTTCTTTTGATAAATTTTCAATAACAAGATTTTGTTTAGTTCGACTGACAAAGTTAACAACAGAAGAGGATAATAAAGAGTAATCTTCATTGAATGTTCTATTGGAAAAATCAAAAACTTTTGATTTAGAATCCCAGGCTGCTACAACTGATAGCTGTGCCTTTTCATCTAAAAGCAATATTCCTTTTTCCGCTCCAGCATTCTCGACTAAAATTTTCATCAGAGCAGTAAGTAATTTATCTAAAATAATTTCTCCAGAAATAATTTGCGAAGCTTTCATTATGGAAACAAAATCGAGAGAAAGATTTGCCTCCATTCGATTTGTGGTAGTCGTTGTCATTCCTGATAGAATTGTTCCACCTTGAAAATAATTTTCACCCGTATCTTTTATGGAAAGAATTTGGGCAGGAAAATTTTGCTGTAAATTTTCTAACTTTCGATTGGCACCCCATACCGAATAAGAATAATATGCTTTCTGCAAATATATTTGCGCAAACTCTTTTTTATTATGACTGAGCCAAAATCTAAATGCTAGTTCATTCGAAATTGCTTCATCTTGAATAAAGCCGTTTTTTTGAGCAAGCTCAATTGCATAATCATAATGATCAGATGCTTCCAGACGCTTTCCTAAGACTCTGCATTTTTCAGCTTCGACTAACGTAAAGCGATGCAGATGATTCATCGGGGCATATTTAGACCAGTGCAGGAGTTGCTTTTGATTTTCCTCAACTCGATCAAATATTTTTTGAGCATCTGGAGGAATATTGCCATTAGTCACAAATTCTTTTTCTGATAAATTCGTTAGAGCAATTAATGAATCATAAAAATATAAGATTGCCTCAGCTATAGTCCCGCTACCTGCAACTAAATATTCTCTAATTTTAATAGCAGATTTTTCGGCAAGAGTAAGATCGCCTAGAATAAAATGTAAACTCAGACTATGTAAATAATAATAGAATAATCTAGTTCTATCTCCAGATGCATTAGCTTCTTCTAATATTGAGGTATCGTTTAGGAAAAATTCTGGATTGGTAGATAACTCTAATTCTTTTGCGCTAAGTAAGGAAAGTGTAGTTTCTAAAAAGATATTACAATAATTAGCCCCGGTCAACTGATTTAAATTTTGTAAAGTATCCCGGTAGGAAGTTATTTTTATTCGAAGTTGTTTTAGAGGCTCACCGCTCCAAAAAGAATTTAGGCAAATGGCATATCCGGTGTAGCCTATGATTTCAAGAGCACCGGTTTCTAAGCCTAATTGAAATCCTGATTGAAGAAGTGGTATTGTCTCTTTCAGGTGGGTTGTCCTGTGAAGTAAAAAAATACCAATACCGGTAAGCGTTCCTGAACGGAAAGGTTTTGATTCTGGCTCCATGGCTAGCTTGTGTGCAAGTTTACGAAATGCATCGCTTAGCAAGACATCTTGCATTAAATTGCAAAGTAAAATTCCATAATTGGTATATCCAAAAGTTGAAATTGGACTATTCCCAAATCGGATAGAAAGATTTACAAGTAAAATGATTAGTAAAGGAAAAAGGGGAGAACCCGCGTTATACGCTGTAGGTATGAGAGATGCCCCGATATTTAGGATAGCTAATTTTTCTGGATCAGTCATTTTAGGAAGATTAAATAAATCTTCCGGTTTTTTCTCACCCAAGAGAGAGCTAATTTCATTTATCCCCTTGATGAAATCATCAGGAGTAGGATTTTTAGGAAACTCAGCTCCTAATTTTTCAAGAATTAATTGTCCTGTTTGAATAGCATCTTGAAATTTATTCTGAGAAGCTAGTGATTGAATTTTTACAAAATAAACATCAACTTGATCTAAGGCGGTCATTGCATTCTTGGTGATTGCGTCTATACAATGATTTAAAAAATCAAATTCACCGATAAGAGATGCGGATTCAGTAGCCAAATTATATAATTCTAAAGTTAATTTATAATTTTGCGTCCATGCTTTTTCGCCTAATAGTAGAATACCGGTTTTAGCATATTCCATTGTCGCCTGATAAGCAGTAGCCCCTCTAGCTTTTTTGGAGGCAATTAGATTTAAAAGAACAAGATTTACTTTTTCTGAGTCATTTTCTAAAAAGGAAATTCCATAGTTTAATTGATTCACGATTGTAAATATTTTTTCTTCTCGTGCTTCTTTTGAAATTCTATCTTCTAAAATTTTTCCAATTTGGTAATGAGTCTTCAATCTTTTTTCTTCTGGAATTAGAGAATAGGCAGCTTGTTGTATTCGATCGTGTGCAAATTTGAAATCTTGCGTTTTACGTTCATTATCCTCTTCTGAATTATTTAAAGAAATTACTTCCTGAATGAAGCCTAATGAAAATAATAAATTTTCTGAAATAGCAGGATTTAATTCTTTCAGAGTATTTTCTACGGGAGTTTGGGCAACGAGGCTAAGTGTATTTAGTGTAAATTGATTTCCGATACAAGCGGCTAATTGCAATAATCTTTGGCACTCTGGATCTAATTTTTGAATTTTGTTAGCCATTAGCTCTACCACATTATCAGTAAACCCTGTGGTCTTAATTTTTTCTATATCCCATGTCCATTTTTGTCTTACAGTATCAAAGTCTAGCAATCGCTCGGAGTAAAGAGATTTCAAAAACTCTCTCATAAAAAAAGGATTACCGCCGGTTTTTGTGTATACTAATTCTGCAAGCGGGCGAATATTTATCGTTTCTGTTTTTAGGGTATCAGCTATTATCCTCTCAATGGTATCCAGGCTTAAAGGAGAGAGCGAGATATAATTTATAGTAGCCCCTGTTTCTTGAATTTCTTCTAGAGTAGTGAATAAGGGATGTAACCGGGATACTTCGTTATCACGATAAGCAGCAATTAGTAGAAGACCGATTGTATTCGATCGCATTAATAACCCTAATAAATTTAACGATGCTCCATCTGCCCATTGTAGATCATCTAAAAAAATTACGAGAGGATGTTCAGGTCTAGTAAACAGTTTAATAAATCTCTCGAATACTAAATTAAATCTATTTTGTGATTCATTGATTGTTAATTCAGGAACCGATTGTTGCTTACCTATGATTAGCTCTAAGTCAGGAATTGCGTCTACGATTACTTGGGCATTATCCCCTAGAGCAGACTGAATTTTATTTCGCCAACTATCAAGTTGAATTTGCGTTTCTCCTAATAGCTGCTTTGTTAGGTCTTGAAAAATATTTAAAAAAGCATGGTAGGGAATATTGCGGTTATACTGATCGAATTTTCCAGAAATAAAATATCCCCTTTTTTCTGTAATCGGTTTGTAAATTTCTGCGACTAATGATGATTTTCCGACGCCTGAATAACCTGTTAGGACGAGCATTGTAGTTTTCCCAGAAGAAATACTTTCGAAAGCAGAAAGTAAAGTTTCGATTTCTTTTTCTCTGCCATATAGTTTTTGTGGAATTTGAAATTTATCTGAAATATCTTTTAAGGCGAGAGATGAAAAACTTTCATTATAATCGGTAATACCTGAACTTAAAACTTCCAAGTCATAATGGAGTCCAAATCCGCTCACATAGCGCTCTTCCGCATTTTTTAAAATTAATTTCATTACTAGATCAGAAAGTGGAATCGGAATCGAGGAATCTAGTTCATGTGGAGGAACAGGTTGTATTGCAATATGAGAATGAACTAATTCCATCGGATCTCTAAAGTCAAATGGTAATTTGCCGGTCAGAAATTCATAAAAAGTAATACCTAAAGAATAAAAATCAGTTCGATAATCTATGGATCTGTTCATTCTTCCTGTTTGCTCTGGAGAAATATAATTGAGTGTCCCTTCGAGGACATTAGGACTTTCTAATATACTATTTTCTCGGGTAAAAGTGGTGGAAATTCCAAAGTCAATTAGTCTTAGGCTTCCAGTCTTAGCATTGAAAATAAAATTGGATGGATTTATATCTTTGTGAATAACATTATTCTTATGGACATCTAGAATAGCTTTTGCCATTAGAATTGCTATTTTGAAAAATTGGGATAATTCTACTTTGCCTCTAAAGTATTCTTTCAGGGATATACCACCAATATCCTCTAAAATAATTCCATGATGATTTTCTTGCTGCTCAAAGGAATATGCATTTATGACGTAGTTTGATTTTATTTTTGAGAGGATTTGAAATTCTGTTTCTAGTCTCGAAATTAAATCTGGATAGGGAAATTCAGTTTTAAGTATTTTTAAAATTACTTTCTTTCCATTTTCTGCATGAGTGGCTCTATAAATTCCCGTGTATTTAGTTTCTTGCAGTTTTTCTTCTATCTTGTATTTTCCAAATTCTTGCATTACGCGCCTTTATTGATTGTTTTTACAAAATATGAAAGAAGGAAAAAAATAAGACAAGCAATTTTCATTTAACAGAAGAAAAACACTTATTCATAGAGAAACTCGAAAAATATTAGCATAGAAAAAGCATAAAATGAACTTGAATTCCTGTCTAGAGGAGTTAATGGTATTTAATCAATGTTTACTAGTTCAGTACCTTTGTAATAGAATGCAAGGATATCTCTATAGTCGTAGCTTTTTTCTGCCATACCTTTGCTTCCCCATTGACTCATGCCTACACCGTGACCGAAGCCCTGTCCTTTTATACGAAAAATTTCTTCTTCCAATTGAATTTCAAATAGGAGGGAGCGCATAACAGTTTGTCCAACGGCTCGTCTGAATTCGACTGCGTTCATAGAAACGGTTTTATCTTTTCCTTCTATTTCCATAGTCTTAGCACGACCGGAGGGAGTGGACTCGGAAATTTTTATTCCTTTAATTTCTTCCAGATCTAAAGATTTTAATTTGTCTTGCATCTGGTTACGGCTAAGAAAGATTTTCCACTCAAAGTTTTCTGCGGCTCTACAATGAGGAGAATCAACAGCTACTAGATAGGTTAATCCTGTATAGCCCCAGACATGCTCCGGTGATTCTGTTTTGCCACCACTATTGCTATGATAAAAAGTTCTGGCAGGTTTATTTTGATAGATTAAAATTTCTCCTGCTGTATCCCTGACTGCCTGGTTAGAGCGAACGGTTTCTCGCTTGATTCCTCCATAGACTTGCGACTGGGTTGTGGATTCTAGATGGTATATGCTATTAGGAGGGGATAATATGGAATCAACCGCATATGTTCTTGCGGCAACCGCTTGCGACTTGAGAGCTTCCATATGCCAACTAGAAGGCATTTCTGCGGGAACCACTCCCATGAGATAATCTTCCATAGGAACTTTATTTACGAATACAAATTTTCCAGTAGCTGGCTCAGGAACTACTTCCAATTCACCGCGGTAGGGCATTTCTCTAATAGTAAATTGATTTGTATCAAATGTAAATTTCAATTTTTCTTTTGTATCGGCTGGTTGGAAAGTATAATTATAATCTAAGTCGAGTTTACTACCAGTTAGCTGCAAATGAATTTTTCCTTTTGATTTAATTTCTAGCGGAGAATCAAATTTTCCCAGGTTCACTTTAATGGTTTTTAATAAGTCTTTATCAATGGGCTTCCATGATTTTTGGAAGAAGGAAGTGCAAGAATAATTTAATAAAAGGAATGCAATAAAAAAGAGTGAGTAAATATATTTAGTCATAGGCTGTTGTTAATTATGAATTTTTAATTTTGAATTAACTCACCTAACGGTGGGTTCTTTATTCAAAATTTATAATTCAACAATCTTAATTAATTATATTATCGGGAACTTGTCAAGGGTAATTTAATTTTTGGTTTTCGATAAGCTTCCTATAAGAAGACGATATACTAAAGATAGGTTAGCAATGGGTTCAGAGATATACACGGGATAACTTCAAATTGCCCCTCTCACCCATATTTGTAGTAATAGAGAACCCACTCCTAGTCTATGTTATATGTATCGTTATCTTATCGGATGGTAAAAGAAATTTTAAATCCCCTAATTATTTAAATGTTGTTTAATTCTTTCTATATAGTCCCTTTGCGAAAGGGGATGGCTTTTGTGTGAAAAAATACTACAAATAGAGTAGTGGTTTGCACTAATTTTTCCTTGTCAAAAATGGAATGTATGCTTAGCGTCTTAAATTGAAATTTCCCGAAGGACAGACCCATGAGCCAAATTAAGAACATTGAAAAAATTCCAGAAGAAGTAAGAGAGCTTACAGAGTTAGGACTTGGGGAGGCTTTGAAAAAAGGCAGTCTGGGGAAAATGAAGATTAACTTCATCCAGATTGAAAACTCACTTTCTGGAGGAAAGACCGGTGCAGTCGTATTTGTAGCGCGATATGGAGTGAAAGATAAAACAACGTTTGTTCGCGTATTAAAAATTGCTGCAAAAGAAATATGTGAATCAGAGAACGAAGGCTACGTTAAAACCCGTGAGACGTTACTTGATATATTCAGTCAGGTGGAGTATTATACAGAAGATGAATTTGTGTCCGATAAAAATGATTACGGCATCCTTCTCTACCAAGACGTAGGCACGGTAGCGGCAAGTGACTTAAAAGGAATCGCAAAGTATTTCACAAATAAAATCCTTAAAGCGGATAATGAGCATAAACCAGAAATCAAAGAAGAGACTGAAAAATTTTCTCGTGAACTGTCGCTTCTCATGCAGAAAGAAGTATTCCTCGGATTAAAGAAAGGTCTTTATGGAAATGTAAAAAGAAAAGATGTAAACTTATCTGACTATTACGGAAAGAAACTCATTTCAGACAAAGTCAAACTGGGATTAGCCGAACTAAAAATAATTGAACCAACACTTCCCGATCGCGCGACGATTTTAGAATATTTTAATATCAATGCAACCTATCATGAAGTAAATTATGTGCATGGAGATTTGAATCCTGAAAATGTTCTCGTGTGGGAAAACGAAAGAGGCTTTCTTAGTTGTAAGCTCATTGACTTCGGGGAAGTGATTCCCAAGAAGAAAGATAATTTCACTCCACTCTTCTGGGATTACTCACGATTACTCGGTGAAATGATTTTAAATTTTGTGGAAGAGATGATGAATCAACCGACCGATAGAGAGGACGCGCGCCGCGCGTCTCTACGCGATGAAAATGGACGTCCTTCTGATAATTCAAATCCATTTTCCCAAAAAGAACAAATCAATCAAATCCTAAACGATTTCTATTTAGTAGTAGAAGCCTTCTTTAAAAATGATCCATCTAAATTAGAAAACGCAAATCCAAAGATTGAGTATATCTCTAGAATTTATTTATCAACACTGTTTGATTTTATAAACGAAGCCAAAAGCGGATTAAAAGATTTACGTAGAGCAGAGGTGATGCAGGATTATTTTTATTGTCAGATATTATTCTTTTTGTTCTTTGCGAAGTTTCAAAGAGAAAATCCTTACAAGAGGCTATTCGGTGTTAAGTTTGCTTTGAAGTTGTATGAGTTTGCAAATTCGGGCGAAGCGGGTTTACAGAGTTTAATTCTTTCGCTCGAAAAATTCTATTTTGAGTTTTCGTCCTCACAGGCTAAGAACAAACAGCCGCAGATTGGTCCGACTATAGGCGCAAGATCTCCTTTTATGGGCTTATCGTATTTTCAAGAGAAGGACAAAGAATTCTTTTTTGGTCGGGAGAAGTTTACAGAAGAACTCTTAAAAGCAATCGAAGAAAAACCAATCGTAGCACTTGCAGGAGCATCCGGTAGCGGCAAATCATCAGTAGTCCATGCAGGTGTAATTCCAAAATTACGAGAACAGGGTTATTTGATTTTTAAATTTCGCCCAGGGGTTAATCCTTATATGGCGGCAATGAACGCCCTCCGTAATACGAATACGAATACCATTGAACTACATACGGACGCGCGGCGCGCATCCTCTGAAGCGGTTGGACGATCCTCTGAATCGTCAGAATTAGGACGTTCGCAATTAGAAGTAGGACGTGCGGCGCACGTCCCTACGGGGATTGATTTAATAGAATTAATTCGTAATATCCTGAAATCCAATCCTGGCAAACGCCTATTTTTATTGGGTGATCAATTCGAAGAATTGTTTACCCTTTGCACGGATGCTAGACAACGAGAAGACTTGGGTTCGGCGTTAATTGATGCGGCTAAGGAATTTAAAGATCGGTTTCGTTTTTTCATAACCATTCGATCCGACTTCTGGACTAAGCTTTTAGAGGATGCAGGATTCTCTTCTGTCGTTGGTGATTCTGGTGAGCATAAAGCTTTAGGTGAAAGATTCTTCTTGAGTCCGATGACTATAGAAGAACTCCGTTCTACAATTGAGAAACCTCTCGCAGTATCTAAGCTATTCATTCAAGACGGGCTAACAGACCTTATCCTAACATCAGTTTCTAGGGATTCGGGAAGTTTACCGTTGCTAGAATTTTGTCTACAGGAACTTTGGAAGAAACAAGTAGATTTGACTCTCACTTATAATGCTTATAAGGAAATTGGAGAAGTTAAAGGTGCGTTAGCCTCCTATGCAGACGAAGTTTTTTCTAAATTAATTAACAAAGACAAAGAGCTTTCAAATAAGATTTTTATTCAATTAGTTCAACCAGGAGAAGGGACTGAAGATACAAGAAGACTTGCAATCAAAAAAGATTTTTCACATATAGGAGATTCAGATAAAATATGGAATTTAATTCAAAGACTCGCTAATGATCGTCTTATTGTTACCGGCATACAAGCCGAAACCAACGAAGAGACTGTGGAAGTTGTTCATGAAGCATTGATTCGAGAATGGGGAATTTTGAAAGATTGGATGGAAGAGGATCGTAAATTTCGAATTTGGCAAGAAGAACTACGTCGAGAATTAAAAAAATGGGAAAGCAATAACAAATCAGAAATCAATTTACTGAAAGGCTTAATGCTCATAGAATCGGAAGACTGGCTAGATAAAAATAATTCTGATATTAACAAACAAGAACAAGAATTTATTTCTTTGAGTGCTCAATCGAGAGAAAAAGAATTAGAAAAAAAACAAAAGGCTAATTCAATTTCAACGCGATTTCAATTAATTTTCGCAGGCATGGCTCTTATATTATTAGGGATAATTGGTGTAACAGGTTTTACTTATTATAAGAACTCTATAGCAATTCTTTCTTTGACAGAAGATTTAATTGATCAAATCAATAACCGCGTCATCCAAAAGACAACGAGTTATCTATTCACCGCCGTCGATATGACAGAGCTATCCTCCAAAGTTGCAGGTGAAGGTGCCAATTCGATTTTAGAGAACCAGGGACTGAACTCCCTCATGATTAATATTTTAATCCTTCACCCACAACTCACCATGTTTAACATTGGAAATGAGCGCGGTGACTTTCTAATGCAAAGACGATGGACAGATGCAACTATCGCCACAAAAACAATTGATAGATCGAAGAAAGACAAAGACCCAAAGGTCACCTGGAAGTACCGAGACCAAAGTGGAAAGATCATTAAAGAAGAAATTGTAAAAGAAGACTATGATCCAAGAAAACGTCCCTGGTATATAGGAGCCAAAGAAAAAGAAGGACTCTTTTGGAGTGATGTATATATTTTTAATACTGGAAAAATTCCCGGCATAACAGCATCTGCTCCCGTTCATGATGCAAGTGGAAACCTAATGGGAATTTTTGGATTGGATATTCCTTTAATTGAAATTTCCAATTTCTTGGAAGATTTACGTAAAGAAATCCAAGATAAAAAGTTTGGAAAGACAGCGATTGCGTTTATTGTAAACACAAAGGGAGACCTTGTGGCTTATCCCGATATAACACAGCCTATGATTAAAGAGCCAGATGGAAATTTTCGTTCTAGAAAAATTACCGAGTTAGAAGTAAACCCACCTATTGTTCAAGATTCCTATAAATATTTTTCGGAAACTAAAGATACAAAATTTACTTTTGAGACTGGCGGCAAAAGATACATTGCCTCTTATAAAAAATTCCCAGATACTTTCGAGAAGGATTGGACAGTCGGTCTTGTTGTTCCGGAAGATGATTATATTGGGGCGATCAAAGAAACAAACGATTTATTACTAACGGTTACAGTCATTACGATGTTCATTTTCGGTATATTGGTTTTTATTCTAAATTCTTTGCAAAAAACATTGACTGGATTAATTGTTACGAAGGGTAAGAATCAGAAGGTGTGACTTAGCCACAAAAGAAAATCCTACTCCCGAAGAATTAAAAGAAGCCTTGGAGTATTCGAAGAAAGCGAACGATCTAAATGAGGATAACGCGAGTTACCTCAACACCCTCGCTGAAGTCTATTTAAAGTTAGGCGATAAATCAAACGCGAAGAAATTTAATGATATGGCGAAGAAGATTGAGGCGGAGGAGAAGAAGGATGCGGAGTTAATGAAGGGGATTTCGGAGAGAGAGGGGAAGTTGAAGTAATACGCAACGGTTAATGAAGAATTACCCCGTAGGGACATCCGGCGGGACGTTCTCAAATAGGATAACGTTGTGAATAACGTCCTAGATTACGTTGACGTTATTTGTTTTATAGATGACGTGATTTGTCGTATAGAGGACGCAATTTTAAAAATGGATTATTACAAACCAAAATTTTATAATAGAAAATCGCCGAGATTGCAAGGATATGATTATTCTAGCGCGGGATATTATTTTGTTACTGTTGTTACAAAAGACAGAGAACATTTATTTGGCAAAATTTCTGATTCTAAAATGGTTTTAAATGATCTCGGCAAAATAGTCCAAGAAGAATGGTTACGATCCTTTGAAATCCGAAAAGAATTATTCTGTGAGGAATATATCATTATGCCCAATCACATTCACGCCATTATTATACACGTAGGGACGTCCGGCGGGCGTCCTAAATTAGGCGGAGGTTCTGAAATTCCAAACGACAACGAAAATCCAAACGATAACGAAATTCCAAACGACAACGAAATTCCAAACGACAACGAAATTCCAAACGATAACGAAATTCCAAACGATAACGGAAAACAGGACGTAGCCGGTATAGAGGACGTGATTTATCGTATTGAGGACGTTCGCCGAACGTCCCTACGGGGCGGAAATAATAAAAATTATTTGCCGAAATCTATATCTTCATTTTTTGCAGGATTCAAATCTGTTGTTACAAAACGCTACAATGAATTGCAGCAAACTTCTGGTTTAACTGTTTGGCAATCTCGTTACCATGACCATATCATTCGCGATGAAAAAGAATTTTATTATATTAAGGCATACATTCAAAAAAATCCCCAAAATTGGCAAGACGATTAGAACGATTACCCCCGTAGGGACGTGCGGCGGCACCTCCTCAATTAGGCGGCACGTCCTCTATTCTATTTTGTGTCCAAAAAAAACACCATTTTTTCATTTCCAAAATGTCGATAACAATTAAGATACCATTTACAGGTTGCGAAACGGAATATGGATACACAAAACCTACCACTACAAGAAGTAGTAATCATAATCATCGAAAAAGGAAATAAATTTCTATTTCAAAAAAATCCAAAATGGCATGATCTTTCTTTTATAGGTGGGAAAGTAGATCCTCCCGACAAGACTCCGCTTGATGCTGCCTATCGGGAATGCGGGGAAGAATTGAATATTAAGAGAGATATTGATTATACTCTTGAACCACTAGAGCCGTATTTGATTCAAGAAGAGAAACTCAGTAAGCGCACTGGTAAGGTTACACTCTATAAGTTTCATATTTTTAAAATGATCATGAAGCGAGATCTCACAAAACAATTTGAGACAGAAGAAAATGTCTGGTTAGAAAAAAAAGATATTAATAATCCACCCTCAGACGTACATCTAAGCGAAATTGTTCAGACTGTATTTCCAATTCTAGACTTATAATTATTTATCGCATAATACATATATACCACTACTAAGGCGGGCATAGTCATGACGGATGAAAAAGATAAAGCAATTTCCAAAGAAGATTTTCTACAAAAAGTCAAAGACCTATTTGCCTCCATTTTCTTTAGCAGTAAAAAAGACAAAGACTCCAAAGATAATTATATGGATGTATATAAGAAGCAATCCACTGAAAAAACCGTTCGTGGAACTCAACTCATGCTTCAGTATGTTGCAAATAAAGGATTAAAAATTTCTCCTGATATTATAAATGTTCTTACATTCACCAAGGAAAAAGTCGAGCGCTCTAAAAAACTCACTCCTAAAGAAGAGGCAAAGTTCTGGATCGCATACTCCGAGTTATCCAATCAAATCCAACCTGTTACTGTTAAAAGCTTGAAATGTATTCGAGAAGAGTTTGGAGTCTATACAGGAATTTTTAGAAAGAAAAAAAAGATTTCTTACGCTGAGCGTGTGCAGGGATTCTATCGAAAGACTGGCATTGGAGTTTTAGTTCTTGTTTTACTCACACAGGTTTTTTGGCTCTGGCAAAATCATATTCTAAAAGAAGCTAATACGAATAATGCGAAACTAAAAACTACTTTACAGAATCTTCACAATCTCCGAACTGATGAAAACGAAAAGAGATATAGTCTTGAAATTGAAAAAATGGAATTATCCCAAAAGCTTAGTATCCAAAAAAAGAATTTAGAAAGTTATACTAGCATTAAACAATTTTTTTGTTATCCTCTATATCCACTTAGTTTTATTTACGAAATTAAATTTTGCAATGTAAAAGAGAATTCTAATAAAGATACCATAAATAACAATGCGAAATCAATCACGGAAATCGCTTCTGCAAAGGAAATAAAAGAGGACTCCAAAAAGACAAATGAAATTAATCTAGAGAAAGAAAAAATAGAATTCAAGAATCTCTTCGATGAGGAATATATGAATAATCTCCAAGAGTTAACGTTTTCTGTTCAAATTCTAACTCTCTATTTACTTCCTCTCGCCTACGGCTTGTTAGGCTCATGCACTTATATTTTAAGGGTAATTGCTTATGAAATAGATAAGCAAATCTATGTTCGAGAGCATGATATACAGTATGCGCTCAGGACATTGCTCGGAACATTTGCAGGCTTTGTAATTGGTTGGTTTATTTCGAGTGACGCTGATATAGGATTAGGGTTTTCTCCCGCAAAGCTTTCTCCTTTTGCAATTGCTTTTCTTGCTGGCTATAGCGTTGAATTACTATTTACCGTCCTTGATAAAATTGTATCTGTATACTCTGGCGCAGAAAAAAAGAAGCAAGAAGAAGCGGAAGTTAAAGAATAAACCTTTCATATAAATCCTTGACGGTAATGTCATCCATTTTTACAACAGTTTTAGAGAGATAGATAATTTATTACTAAGCTATCAGAATTAAGGACTAAGAGGGAATATGGCATTTACAAATAAACAGAGCACTTTTCAATCAGGAACAGACAAATCTAATATTTTTTATCAATCGTGGACAAAGCCTAAAGCAAAACGAGTTTTAATTATTCAGCATGGGTTTGGAGAGCACAGCGATAGATATGGAAATATAATAGAAAAATTGAAGGATGATGATTTTAATATCTATGCTCTCGATTCCCGTGGACATGGTAGATCAGATGGAAAGCGCGGACACGTTGACCAATTTCAATACTATATTGATGACCTTACAGAATTAATTTATATTGCTCGTGAAGAGCAGAAGCTAAACAAAGTCACCCTCCTCGGACATTCTCTCGGTGGAGTAATCGCTCTTCAATACGCTGTAGAAGGTTTTAACCAAGATAACCTCGACGGACTCATTTTAAGTTCTCCAGGACTCAAGGTTAAAATGGATTTTGAAAAAGAAGTAAAAAAAATCGTCGGTGAGTTCTTAGCCGCTATCCTTCCAGATACAACGATAGACGCTAACTTAGATCTAAATTATCTTTCGCATGATAAATCTGTAATTGAAGCTTATAAGAATGATAAATTAACTCATGGAAAGGTTTCTTTTCAAATGGCATCTAATCTATTTAATCTTTCTAAAGTACTATATGAGAAAGCAAATCATATCCATGTCCCAACTCTTATCATCCACGGAGAAGAAGACGGGATTATTGATGTAAACGGTAGCCGCGATTTATTTCGTTATCTTACTTACGAGAAGAAGTTTATCAAGACTTACCCTGGTCTTTATCATGAACTTATGAACGAACTTCCTAAAGATCGCGAAATTGTATTAAATGATATTAAAGATTTTTTACATTCAATTGTATAATCGTTATTTTGCGCATTTAATTTGATATGATTGTCACCCCCATTATGTTCCTACCCAAGGAGAAAAGCTAGTGCTATTGAGTTTCGTTTTCTATCGGGGATCTCTACATATTGAGATTCCCGATTTCGCTTGGCGGTCGTGTGAGCAAAGTTCCACCCATTTGCTTGGTCGCAAATCCAACGCCTACGCCAGGGTGGAATTTCGGGAATGACACCACGCTAGTGGGCTAATGCTTATTAACTCATTTTTTTGGCTAGGAATCTTTTTAGTTTGATGGCAGGGATGTAAGTTGGATCTAAGTTTAGAATTTTTTGGATTACATCGACAGCCTTATCAGGGTAATTTTCTTTCGTAAAAGTCTTTGCCAGATTATAAAGTGCTGGAAGATTTCCACTTCTAAGCGAAATTGATTTTTGTAGTTCTAACTCAGCACGTCCATAATTTTCCAATTTATAAAAACAATATCCAAGAATTAAGTGAGAGTCTGCGTTGTATGTCTTTAGGCTATTGTATTCGTCTAGATATTTAATTGCTTCTGTGTAATTGCGAATCTTCGCATAGCATTTTCCTAAGAGTAAGAGTATGCCCAAGTCATTGGGTAAAATGCTATTAGCCTTCATTAGATGCTCTGCGGCTACTTCATAGTTTTCGTTGTTAAAATTTTTTTCTGCTTCTAGTTGGTGTTTGTCGAAGGCTTCCATATTTAGACTAAGCCCTATTCCTAGCAGAGTAATATCATCGCCTTGGTCTGTTCCGCGGCAATAGTGGTTGAAGCTTTTCATAATAAAATCAACCGAAGATTTTACATCCATGTCTGCGGATTCTAATATATATTTGATTAAATTTTCTTGTTGAAATTGTTCACCATCATCGTTTTGACCTTCGATCAAACCATCTGTGAATACGAATAGTTTGTCGCCAGGTTCTAGCTTGATTTTATAATCTCTGAAATGTTCTCTTGCATCATCAAACATTCCTAAAAATGTTCCTTCTCCATCAAGTATGATAATTTCTTTAGTCTTGCTCTTCATTAGAATTGGTCTAGGGTGACCCGCGATGGAATAAGTCATTTCGTAATCGGAATCGAAGATTCCATAGAAGCAAGTAAGATAACCTTGCTGTTTTACAAGATCAAGTAATTCGCTATTTGCATTTCCTAAAATTTCAGACGGGCTATCTAATTTATAATTTGTAAAAAGTAATTTAGAAATCGCCGTAATAAAAGCGGCTGGAACTCCGTGACCTGATACATCACTTACTAAGACTCCAAGACGATTTGATCCGAAGTTAAAATAATCATAATAATCCCCACTTACTTCCTGCATCGGCATGAAGCTAACGGCAAACTGTAATCCTTTCCAATCAGGAATTCTCTGGGGGATAATACCGCGTTGTATGTTACGCGCAATTTTTAAGTCTTTCGTAATTGATTTTTGCTTTATCATCAATTCATTTCTAAGACTTTTTAAAACTTCGACTGCTGCTTCCAAGTCTCGATTTTCAATGTATAATTCTTTTGATTTACTAAATATATCATTAAGATCAATGTAAGAATACTGCCCCTTATCCGCTTCATTTATAGAGGAGATTACAAATGTTTTTGATTCAAATGCTGGCGAGATTTTGTTGATATTTGTTTTTCCGACTTTGATTTTACATTCTGCCCAGGATATTTCTATGATTGTTTTTTTAGAATTGAATTTAGTAATCTTGGATTCTGCAAAAAAATGCGAGTTAATAGCGCTTAAGTTCGTTTCGATAAGAGTTGTTTTGCATTCAGAAACTTGAAATAAAATCGCAGCCCCATGTAGAATACCTGAAAGAAAAATTAAATCATATGAATGTTCGTTTACTTTTTTATCAAAATTAAATTCAAACTTGATTGAGTTAGTAGAATAATGAATTGCTTTAACATTCACATAGCGCAGGTAATGATCTATTAGTAAAGGGAGTCTGGAAATTAATTCTTCAAACTCAACTTGCACATCATCGGAAGGAAGTATTTCAAAACTATCTGAAAGAAAAAAATCTTTTCCCATGTTAAAGAATGCTTCACCAAGAGGAAACGTCTCTTCAATCTTATTTAGGATTTTTTGTTCTAAAGAATAAGATACCCAAAAATTGCTATCCTTCAAAATTCGAGATAAAGTCATCGGATCAATTAAGCCTTGAAGCACAGTCTCTTTAGAAGGATCTTCGTTATAATCTAGATATATTCGTATAACTTTATTAAGCCGCCTTGCTGTGACATCCGGTGTTACATACAAGCCGAGTGATAAAGAATCTGTTTTTTGAGTTTCTGACATGTTTACAATACATCGTAAATTATAGAAAAAACTTTTTCAATTAAAAATAGTTATATTGAAAATTTTAATTGGATTTTCAAGAAATGCCTCTGGTAAGAAAATGCATTATGCTTAGAAAAAATCTTTTTCCCTTTATTTCTTTAGTTTTAATACAAATTCCATTCATTTTATTTAGCTTATATTTTTTATTACAAGAATTTCGAGCCATTTGCCCAAACCAAGATTTTTTGAGCTGGGATGCTGATCTGAGGTTTATTAAAACTTTGCGAATGATGGACTATATACGAAGTTTAGATTTTTTTTCTTTCTTATTTCAGATTCTTGATTCACCAACTTGGCCTATTTTACGCAATCTAGTACAGATTTTAGTATTTATGCTCATTGGTGCATCTACCTATGCAGATGTTTTGATTACTTTTATAACATTTATAATTCTAATTGGACTTATTTTACACATATTGTATTATTTAACAGACAAGCATTGGTCGGTTGGGCTTCTTTTTATTCCGATCTGGACTATGCTTTTTCTTTCTCCACCAATTCTCGTCTATACTTTCTCGGCAATGCTTGAGATACAAGGCGCTTTATTTTTTCTGGCAAGTATATACTATTCGGTATTGTTTTACCGAGAGCCAAGCTCAAATCCAAACAGATGGATTCTTATTAAATTTTCTCTCAGCGTATTTGCCCTTTTTCAGACAAAATATCCTTATGGATATTTATTTTTACTAGGGACATTGGCAATTCATGCTACACTCTATTTCGAAGAGGTCATTCTCTTTTTTACTCGCTACATTGCTTATTTGACTTATGAAATAAAAAAGCAATACCGTCTACTAGCGATTATTCTCCTAGTGTTTATGTATGTCCTGATTCCTGAATCGATTCTAAAAGGAAAATCAAAGACATATATAAAATATATCATAATTCTCTTAGCTTCATTTGATTTTTACCTTTACTTATTCAGGCAAACACGCGAGTTATCTAATTTAAAATTTCAGCGGCTAACGAATATTTTTCAGTGGGTTATATTACCTATTGTAGTTTTTGTTCTAATTCATCCGGATCGGTTTTCTAGTTCTAGTAGCACTCTTGCTCATGTCCAATCAGAAGGACATATGGTAGGCGAGGTTGTAGAAAAAAATCTAGATTATTATCTTGTTTTTCTAAAAGCAATTACAAACCATTCTTTCTTTCCTGAATGGATAGGAATAATACTATTAGCCACTATGTTTATTTCTGTCGTATACGGATATTTTATTTATTACAAAGAAAACAAATTGGAAAATTATTTTTTATTTTCTGTATTTTCAGTTGCCACTATTTTGATTCTTACTTTTTTTACTCCAAATCACCAGGCGCGTCATATTTATCACCTATTACCCGCTCTAGCAGTTGGAGTCATGCTTTTCCTAAATGAATTTCGTTTACGTTACCAAGCAGTGTTTTACTGTGTTTTTATTTTACTTTGCCTAATGATACTTATCCCCTTTTATTCTAAATTCAATTCTAAGTTTTCAGGGGAAAATGTTTGTTATACGGGAAAGAATAAGGATGATTTTTTTACTCCGAGAGAAGTGGAAAGACTTTTTAAAAATCTATCTGAGAATACTATCTTTTTTAATTTCCTAAATCCAAATCATGTGAATAAAGCTGATACCGAACTCGTTCTTACTAAGATTGCTTTTGAAAATAAAAAAAAGATTTTGATTAACCCCAAGAATTTTAAATCTAATCCCAGGGACGAAGGGTATAATGAAGTATACCTCGTTGCTGATACTTGTGAAAAGGAATATCTTCCTGAAACATGGTTTAAGAATTTGCATCCTGCTGTGAAATTAAAAAAGCTAGAAGATCCGAAGCTATCTATTACCTATGAAGTAGCGACTAAGGGCAAACCATTTATACTTGCACCACCTTATCCTGCAAAGAATTTGCTAGATAGAAAGATTTACAAAGATCCAAAGTTTTCTACGGGAAATGGTTGTTTACAGACGATTCGATTTACAATTTTACCTTGATTTATTATGGTGTTCCCGTTCCTTGATGAGCTTATCTATATGAGCGGCAAAGTCCGGATAATGGAGAATAATCGACATAAATGTATCTTTATCTAGATAATAAAGATCACAATAATCGAGTGCGCGGATACTAGCCGTGCGAGGCGTATCCATAAAAAGAGCAATTTCACCAAAGAAACTACCTTCGGATAACACACCGTAGCTGGTGATTCCATCTTCTGCTAAAATTTCAACTTGTCCCTTGCTGATAAAATAGAGATGATGTCCAGTATCACCTTTTTTAAAAATATAATCGCCTCTCATATAAACAACGGGCACAAGGTTTAAAATGATTTTAGAAATTAGATCATCGCTTGCACTTTTTAAGATTGGAACTTTTCTAACTAGATCACTGTTTAGATAAATGCTTACTTTCATTCGTAGAGAAGGGGGTAGCTCACGCAGGATTTGATTTTCATCGTACCCTTTTCTATTCTTCCAGATATAATCGTAATAATCCAAAATAGCTTTTTGCATTTCGGCTGGAATTTTTTTATATTTCATGAACGTGTTGATCTTTTGAATTTTATCTACAAATTGTGTTCGAATGATATCGGAATTTGCTAGTATTGTAGCGATATTAGCCACAAGGTAACCATAAGCACCTGCACCTACTAGCATGATACACATTGTATAAATAGTTTGAACGTTAGTTACGGGGGTTATATCTCCGTAGCCGATAGTCGTGAGAGTTGTGACAGACCAGTAGATGGCTCGAATGTATCTAGTCAATGTATCGGGGTCTGTCACAGCGCCAGCGCTGCCATCAATTATTATCCAACCACATGCAGTCCAGTGTGCGAAGATACTAATCCAATAAATCAAAAAACCCAAGCGCATAAAGCTAGTGCTATCAAATTCATGCATTCCCCAGGTTCTTTTGAAGTGGATACTGCTTGTTAGCTTTATGATTCGCAAGAATCTGAATACGCATAGAAATAGTAAATCTTTAGAGACGATTCCATATTCAATGAATAGTTCGAGGGGGAGAATTGAAAGTATATCTAGGATAAACCAACTTCCTAAATATCTTTTAGCGATACTTAACGGATCTGTGATTTGAATTTCATTTTTAAAATAAGCAGTTCTGAAATTAAGAAGTAAATCTACAAAAAAAGCGACAGATATAAAAATCTCAAAGAAAAAGAAAAATCCTGTCTGGGTATACGGAAACAAAATCCAAAAAGGAATATCGACCGAGCAGTAAGTCGCTAAGAGAAATATAAACAAATCCCAAAAGCGCTTAAATTTATTTTCAACTGAAAAAACTTTCATAGTTAAGCGTGCTCTTTTAAAAAATCACTGATTCCTTTTGCTAAAATTTCTTTTGGTTGATTGTTTATTTCTTTTATCATTCCATCTTTAGAAAAAATTCGAATACTCGAATCTACTTCTCCAAATCCAGTATTCGATTTACCAACGTAATTTCCAATGATAAATTTTAAACCCTTGCGCTCTAATTTACCAAGTGCGTGCTCTTCTAATTTTTCTGTCTCAGCGGCAAATCCTATTAATACGCTAGAGTCATATTTTTTATCTTTCAAACTTGCATTTAGTGCCATTAGTATATCTGGATTTTTTTCAAGCTCTATCATGAGTCCAACGGTTGTTTCTTTTTTGATTTTATTTTCGGCTATCATGATTGGTCGAAAGTCTGCCGGAGCGGCAGCCATGATGACTAACGTATCATTTTCTAATTCAGCAACGATGGCGTCTCTTAATGCAATTGTAGTTTCCGCATAAACGTTCTTTGCTCCTTCTACGTTTGCATATTTATCAGAAACATTTCCGTGAACATAAACTACATTTGGAATCCAAGATAGAATTTCTTTTGCTATATGAAATCCCATTTTACCCGAAGACGCATTTGAAATATAGCGAACTGGATCTATCCATTCTCTGGTTGGTCCTGAAGAAATAATTGCTTTTTTAAATCGGGTGTTAGCTTTCATACTTTTCTACCTAAACTCAGCCTCTGCTTCGAAGCGTGTAAACCTCTCAGGAAAGGGAAGTGTAAATTCGATCGTCCTACGTTTGAAAGGATGTTTGAACTTAATAGATTGAGAAAAAAGTAAAAGCCCATAGGAAGAGAATTCATTTCCAGTGCGCGAATACAGCATATCACCCACAACGGGACAACCCATGTTTTGAAAGTGGACACGGATTTGATGCGTGCGTCCTGTTTCGATTTTGATTTCGGCAAGAGAAAAATTTCGGCTCTTGCGAGAAGAAATGGATTTGATTATTTTGTAAGTGGTGATTGCTTTACGTCCGTCTTTACGAACGCACATTTTGAGTCGCTCTGTCGGATGACGTCCAAGGGGTAATTCTATTCTACCCTCTGGAAGCTGTGGAGTTTGTACAAGCCACGCATAATAGGTCTTTTCCACTTCTCTTTTCTGAAACATGCTAGAGAGTTTTATATGTGCCTTATCGGTCTTTGCGATAATCATAAGACCTGATGTTGGCTTATCTAGTCTATGAACTATGCCGGGACGAATTTCTCCGCCTATTTGGGAAAGATTTTTGAAGTAGTAGAGGAGTCCGTTAACAAGACTTGGTGAATCATCTCCGGGACCACCGTGGGAGGCTATGCCGGGTGGTTTGTTGATAATTACAAATTCCTCTTCTTCATAGATGATCTCGATTGGCATTTCTATCGGATCTAAGTTTAGTTTAGGCTTGGGTGGAATTGTGATTTCGAAAATTTCCCCTGACTTTACTCTAAAATTTGGCTTTAGCTTTGATTTTGGGTTTGAGGTACATAGAATATGTCCGTTTTTGATCCACTTTTGGATGGAGGTTCTGGATATATCGTCTCCTGTGGATTGTGCGAGGAATTGGTCTAGGCGGAAGTCGTTTTGGTCTTCCTGAACGTTTGCGGTTATTATCATGAAATTTCGTTTACAGTATTAAAAATGGTTTTAAAATAAAATATATATTTCTATTGTGGTAATATTCAAAATTCATTATTAGAAAGGAAGCATTTATTTATGAATAGACAATTTATTAAAACTGCCCTGGTAATTGGGATTGTATCTACTTCGTTAGCATTTTGTGGTTCTAATGACAAGAAAGCATCTCCTGATCCTTCTAAAGACACTAAGCCTGTTGAAGATAGCAAAGCTACTGACAGATCAGCTACTGAAGAGCCAAAAGACGTTAAACCTGTTGATACCAAAGATGCTAAAGATGCAACTTCTGGAAAACGTGATTTAACTAATCCTGGTGCTGAGTTATTTGCTCAATTGAACGAATCTCTTAAATCTGCTCGTTACCCTGATGGCAAGGCTATTGAAGGGTTTGCCTACAAAAAGTGGGAAATCCCTAATAAGAAAGATTTTATTAAGTGGATAAAAGAATCTGGAGCTGTATTAAAGAAAGGTCTAGATGAACTTCCTGCTATTTATACATTAGAAATCGCAGGTCACACAGATACAGTTGGTCCAGAAACTCCAGAAGGTGCAAAGAAAGGAAATATGTTCTACTCTGAGCAAAGAGCAAAAGAAGTAAAACAAGCTCTTGTAAAACTCGGATTTCCTGAAAAAAGAATCTCTACTAAAGCAATGGGATCTTCTAATCCTATTCCTGGCATTGCAGGAGAAAGTGCTCAAAACAGACGTGTGACTTTTCAATTCCTAATGAGCGAGCCTGAAATGATGAAAGATTCTTCTTCTGATAGCTCTGCTCCAAAAACTGATAAGGATATGTCTAAGTAATTGTATTTCTGTTACTTATAAATCCCTTCGACTCCGCTCAGGGATCGATCCTTGAGTGAAGTCGAACGATAGTTATTAATCCATGAAAATCTACGAATACAAAGGCTGTTCTACTTGTAGGAATGCGCTTAAATTTTTAGATTCAAAAAAAGTCCTGTATTCAAAAATTCCTATCCGAGAAACACCCCCCTCTATCGCAGAGCTAAAAAAAGCTTTGAAATTCCTAAACGGAGATAGTAACAAATTATTCAATACATCTGGTCAGGATTATAAAGCCTTAAACCTAAAAGAAAAATTAGGGGCTATGACGGATGATGATAAGCTTAAGTTGTTAAATTCTAATGGGAATCTTGTAAAAAGACCTTTTGTGATTACTAATGATTTTGTGCTAGTCGGCTTTAAAGAAGACGATTGGAAAAAAGTGTTTTAGACTGACATATTAGATTCTTTCGAATCCTTTTCCTTCTCTTAGAACTTCCATTTCATCGCTCGTAAAATCGAGAATCGTAGATGTTTCCACCTTTGCAATTCCCCCATCAATAATTGCATCCACCTGATTTCCAAATAAATCTTCTAGATCATTTATATCTGTGAGATATTCATCCCCAGTAAAAACGGAGGTGCAAGTAAGTGTTCCTTCATGGACTTTTAATAATTCTTGTAGAAAAATACTTTCAGGAATACGAATTCCTATTGTCTTAGCCTTTGGATTTACTACTGCCCATCGGGGTATATTTCGATTAGCCCTTAAAATAAAAGTAAAAGGTCCCGGTGTAATTCGTTTCATTAATTTGAATGCTTCATTCGGAAGAGTCTCTACATATTCAGACGCAGTAGAAATATCTGGACAGAGTATAGAAAGAGGTTTATTTTTATCTGAATGCTTTAATTCGTGTAACTTTTCGATTCCTTTTTTTGATCTGGAGTCTGCTATGATTGCGTAAACTGTATCCGTTGGAAAAATGTATACAGCCCCATTTTTTAAATTCTCCGAAATGGTTTTTAGCGTTCTAATTTCTGGGTTCTTTGGGTGTAGATTAAGTATCATTGCTATTGTCTTCGAATAAAACATCGCTATTTACGCTCAAGTTCTAACTTAAGGTCTAAGGGGTTACATGCTGTATGGCGTCCCTTGTAGCTATCGAGCATTTTATTATAATCGATCACCCCGTCATCATTAAATAAATCTCTACGAATATAATGCTCTCCATTCTCGTAGTAGTTCCCGATCGTATCGCAGTCGTTGATATCGATATTGGTTTTTTTCTTATTACAATTAATTTGCATAAGAATAAAGCCAAATAAGAGGTAAAAGGCAAACGCTCGCATATTATTTTTTTGCTGGCTCTGGTGCTGGAGCCGGTGTAGTCTTTGCGTCCTTTACTTCTTTTGCATCTTTCTTAGGCTCGCTATTTGTTTTATCAACTTCTTTGTTTGTGTTTAGTTCACCGTATTTATTAGTAAGTCCTTTTTTAATTTGCTCTCTTTCTTTTTCTCTTTCTTTCTCTCGGACTGCAAATACTTGACCTAAAGAGTCATCATATTCTTTTAAATTCTCTTTGGGAATATAGTCATCATCTAGTAAAAGATTCTTACTGACTTTTTCTGCTAGTTTCAGATTTTTATTTTTATGTTTATTGATTGTGTAATAAATTTTAAATAAACTTTGCAATGCATTTTTTTGTTCGTAGAGGGCTTCGATATGATTCGACTTTGCAGTTAATATCTGTGCAGAAGTTGTAAATTCATTTGCAATAACAAGTTGTTTCTCAAGAACCGGATAAATATTATCGTCTGTGTCAGAATTTACTTTTAAGTCAACAAGTTGAAAGGAGGCATCTGCTTAGAGCTTATTATAAGTATCCGCATATTTTTTTGAGAAGGCTTGCGCTTCAGTATTTAGATCAATATAGTTCTGCTCGAAAATTCTTCTGGAAGTAATATAATTTTTTTCTTGGAACTTGATACTTGCATCTACATAGTTTTTCATGATCGTGCTAAACTTAGGCTCTGCATCGTAATTCAAAAAGGAGCTTTTGAGTTTTTTCAAATGCCTCAAATTATTTCTTTTATAATCCGCAGAAACAATCTGTGGATCCACAGTAACAGTTCCTGTCTCCATCTTGAGAGGCTTACTTTCGTCTTTTTTCTCAGTTGGTGCTTTGGCTGGATCTGTTGCACTGGGTGCATTCTTCACATCTTTTACACTAACTTGACCGAATGAAGAAAGCGTGAAGCAGAAAAAACAAGGAATCAATGTGAGCGCACTCAATCGAAATGGATTATGGGATTTTATAAATGTAAAGAATGGAGTATGCATTTTCATAGTATACTTATTATCGACATTTTTATACTTTACGTAAGAGTGGACGGATGTTAATTTTAAAGTCTGCGTCCCCTAGAAGACAGCAAATCTTAAAAGATCTAAAATTGAACTTTCAAGTGAGTCCTGCCCACGTAAATGAAGACTTGCAAGCTGAGGAGCCTCCCCTTTCTTATTTAAAAAGAGTTACTCTGGCAAAGCTTGAAATAGATAAGGCTGAAATGGAAAAAGTCTATATTTCGTCTGATACGATTGTCGTTTTAGAAAATGAAATTTTAGGAAAGCCAGCAGATTTTTATGAGGGTGCCAAAATTCTAACTAGGTTATCCGGAAAATCACACTCCGTTTATTCAGGGCTTGCAATTCTTAACCAAGGTAATACTATTTTTGACTACGATGAAACAACGGTAGAATTCAAGGCTTGGGATAAAAAAGAGATAGAGCAGTATTTGAATGAATATCGACCTTATGATAAAGCGGGGTCTTATGGTATTCAGGACGAAAATGGACCTGTCTTAAAGTTTAAAGGATCATATTCAAATGTGCTGGGCTTTCCAATTAGAAAGTTTTATCAGCACTTCTTTATGTGGAAGGAGTTTTTAAGCTAAAAGATCTAATATCGCACCACGCTCTACAGGCACTTTGGTTTTGTCTGATCCTTGACCACGACCATTTTTAAATTCTTTAAATGAAGATTGGTTAAAATAGTTGTCGTTAGAATAAACCTTGTTTACTTGTTCAATAGGAGCATAAGTATAGATTGGTCGGATGTAAGCCAGTGGCTCAGAAACTAGTGATATTTTTTGAGTTCCTTCTCCAAAATTCATAATGATTACCTCTTTTACTTATCGGAATTAGTGTACCAGAAATATGGCAGAAAAACAAGCAAAAAAAAAAGAAATTGCGGAATTTAAGAATTTTCCCGAATTCCTGGCACAATACCAGGCAAAGAAGTTATTACCGCAAATATTTATTTATGTTTCAACTGACTCTTTCGAATTTGATCTAGTCACTGAAACCTATCGTGCCGAATTGACTTCTTCCGGCGAACCACTAGAAGTAGTCGTATACGTTGCAGAGTCAGGTGATTTTGAGAAGCTTTTTTCAGAAATGTTTAACTTTAGTATGTTCTCTAGCCAGAAGCTATTAATCATTCGATCTGGATCTGATTTCTTTAAGTCAATTCTTACGGCAGGAAAAAAGGAAATGTATGATTCTTTTCGTCGTAATATTACTAACCTAGCTGAAAAAGTATTCGTTTTATTGCACTATGATTCTAAAGATATTCCAGCCAAGCTTTCTAATCTTTTTGAAAATCGTTTTGCTCTCCTTAAAAGTCGCAATTTCTATGCCGACGAAAGACGTCCGGCACTAGAAGGAATTCTTCGCACAGAGAAAATCCAGTTGGAGGACGCTGCACGAGATGAGTTTTTGCATCGAATTCAGCCAAATACGGGTTCTTATATTAAGGCGGTCAGAAAATTAAAGCTGATGCTCGGTAAGAAAGATTTTACTCTAGCCGATGTTGAGGAGGTATTATTCAATCGAGCCGAATTCAATCCATTTCAGTTAGTGGACTTACTTTTTAGTAATAGCAAATATGAATTTTTCCGAGAATTCTCTAAGTTTAAGCCGGGACCCGAAAGTGCTTTTGTATATCTTTCTCTTTTAACGGCATTACTCAATAGAGCAGATGAGGTTAGAAAGGCAAAAATTCTATTAAAGCGATTTAGGGATGAGAATGATACTGAGTTCTTTAAATACCTCGGGATGAGTTCCTATTCAGATGGTAGGAAAAGATTTGTAAAAGGGCGACTTCGGCGCGAGACTAGGCTCTTTACGAAACAAGCTTTGGATTTTCTGTATTCGCTAGTTCTTGACCTCAATATAAAAGCAAAATCAAGTGCTATTAAGGATGAGGGAAACTTTTATATCACAAGAGAATTTGATAAATTGTTCGCAATTCTATCATCGAGTTGACAATATTTCTACCTAGATTTACTATGTCACTTCATCCCTTCGGGAAATTCTTTTTGTTTCATAAAAATACAGCTTTATAGCCGAAATTATAAGTATGGAGAAGAAATTGATACAAGAGTTAGAACCTTTGTCTGAAAATCGCTATACCCCTTATTCAAAAATCAGTTTTTCCAATTCAGATTTATTTACGATGCATAGAATTATTTTAAATTGTGCGGATAGTTTTACTGAATACCTAAACAAAACAAAGGAACCAATTCGATTTACGGATAATGTAGTTCCACTTAAAAAAGAATTTCTCAAATTCACTACTTTGCCGGAAAGTTTTCAGACTCTTTTCGGAGAAATGTAAGCGGTTATTCTTCATTCACCACAGGGTAATGAAAAAAAAAATCCTCTACGTAGATTTAGATGGGGTGCTTGCAGATTATGAATTTGCTAAACAAAACACATCAGAAGAGGAGCGTAAGCAAAAAGGTTTTTTTGAAAATCTTCCTCCACTAGAAGGCGCAATTGAAGCCTTCAAAAAATTATCTGAGAAATACGAAACGTATTTTTTATCGACTGCTCCTTGGACGAATGTATATGCTCCCTCCGAAAAAAGAATTTGGGTTGAAAAACATCTTGGCGAATATGCTTTCAAAAAATTAATTCTAACGCATAATAAGGGTTTGCTCAGAGGAGATTATTTAATTGACGATCGAACTCTTAATGGAGTAGAAGATTTTCAAGGAGAACATATCCATTTTGGCTCTGAAAAATTTAAGACATGGAAAGATGTTTTAGATTATCTACTATGATAGAAAAACTGATAGAATTTT
>JANYCR010000083.1 GCA_025360185.1 Leptospiraceae bacterium
CGTTTCCTAAAGAGCCAGAAAAAAAAGCAGCCAAGATGTTAACCGAAGAATTAGAGAAACGAGTTTATTTTTTAACTACTCACCCAGAGCGTCGTGGTCAACCTAGACGATTTGCTACCAAGTTGTAAAAGGTTATGCCGCAAGAAAAAGATGATCTAGGAAAAATTTATTCCGACATTGAATCCATCGAAAACAAAATTGGAAATTTACAGGGAGAGCTAAATCATCTAAAGTCGAAACTAGATTTATATGTTCAGAAAACAGATAAGCCAAACAGAGAAGAATTTGTAATAGATAAAACGCTCGAAACAGAATTGACTGAGCCAATTACTGGTTCGCATGAAATCGTTTCTAGTGATCCGATTCCTGAACTCAAACCAAAGCAACCGGAAACAACACAGTCGGTTACACCGAAGATAGTAACTCCTCGAGTTGAAATCATTCGTCCGAGTCTAATGACGAATACCCCCACTAAGAAAGAAGAAATAAAAGTTGTGGTCAAATCTACTGAATCAGTGGCAAGACCTATTACCCAAAAGCCAGCTATTTCGACAGAAGCGCCACCCGATATATTCGACGACTTAAAGAATTGGGTGAAGAGTAAAATTGGAAATATTCCAGTAGAAGAATTTGTAGGGGTGAACCTGCTTAATAAAATCGGATTACTTTTGCTGGTAGTTGGATTTAGTTTCTTTTTGCGTCTTGCCTATGATTGGATAGGTCCTTATACGAAGATCATCGGCATGTTATTATTATCCGCTGTGGTATTTGTTGGAGGAGATAGGCTTTATAAAAATAAATCTTATTCTGTTTTTGGTCTGGGAATGATTGCTTCCTCCTTTGCGGTTTTCTATTTTACGGTGTATGCTTCGTATAATATTGAAGCTACACGTATTTTAAAACCAGAGCAGGGGCTACTTGGTTTTATCCTCTTGCTATTTGCTTCCGGCGCTGTTATTGGTGCGAGCCTGCGCTATAAAATGGAAGCTCTGACTTCGTTTGCTTATTTCCTTGGTTTTCTTACGATCTCCATAAACGAAAAAGCTGACTTTAACTACTTCTCTATGATTAGCGTAGCAATTCTTTCAGCGAGCCTAATAGGAATTATGACTGTTATGCGCTGGAAGTATTTAACTGGAATAGGAATTTTTGCTTCTTACGCCAACTATTGGCTTTATGCAAATGGACTTCCCCGAACTGCGGAAGGGTATTTACTAAGAGTTTCAGAAACTGGTCAGAATTACTATCTCGAATCAATCTTATATTTATTATTCTTCTGGGTTATCTTTTTTATTTCTACCTTTACGATGAAGATTGAGGATAAGAAGAGCGAGCGGATTTGCTCTGCGATTAATATTGTAAACGCATTTTCTTTTTTTGTTATGCTTAGCTCTCTTCGTCCCGAGCCGACCGAGTGGGGACCTTTTACTCTTAATATGAGTATGGGAACTCTTTACTTGCTCGGAGCTTTTGCGAGTAGAAAATTCGGTAGGGAATTTTTGTGGAAGTCAAGTATTATCCTGGGAATATCTCTTATTACCCTCGCGATTCCTTCTAAGTTCAGTGATTATGGGCATGTATTTGGTTGGCTCATGGAAGGGACAATGCTTATCGTTCTGGGACTCCTTTATAAGGAGTCTTACCTGAAAAACATGGGCTACCTTGTTTTACTTTTAAACCTAGGAAGATTTTTTACACTGCCTTATAGTGATTTCTTTTATTCGTCTACGGTTGCTTACCCGCTACTTACATTTGATATGAACAGAGGGATGATTTATATTTTTATGCTCGTTAGTTTCTATGGGCTAATTCCATTTCTCCGTAACTATAGACCGGTTTGGACTTCGATTGATAAGTTTGCCTATAATAGCTTTGGTTTTTTAGCGAGCCTTGCCTTGTTTTTGTTTTCCTTTTATTTAATCCAAAAACCTTACCAGGCATACATAATTATTCCTTTTAGTGGACTTGTCTTATACCTCGCAATCCATTTTAAAAATCGGAATTTATATTATTCGTCTGCGGGTCTAACGGCTCTTAGTCTTTTAATTTCTATTGAGTTACTCTTTCAATCCAGTAAAATTCCAAACCAAATACATGAAATAATTTCCTTCTCATTGATTCTTCTCGGAAATGGATTTCATTATTATTTTGCAAGGGAAAATTCTATTATCAATAGGTATTGCATGGAAGGCAACACGACTCGTCATCAGTTACCGCAATTTTCTTTCTATTTAAAAAATATTTTCTTAAATGCAGAAATATTTCTCTGGGTGGGAGCAATTACTATTGTAGGACTTGTATTAAATGAAGTATCTGCTTATTATCATACAGTTTGCATTCTAGTTGCGGCTTACGCTTGCATACTGCTACAAAGGAAATATACTCAGGGACTTAAACAGAGTATTTCTTTATTCTGTATTGCGTTCTTGGTTGGTATTTATCGCTATGGGATATCTAACGAGAATCGTGGTGAGGAATTGAATGCCTTTGCCTGGATTGCGATTGGAAACTTATTTGTATTTTGGAGTTCTGGAATTGGAATTCTTTGGTTTCAGGATAAACTAAATTTAGCACAAGAGTCTAGAAAAATTCTCTCTCCTATTTTAATTTCTGCTACAACGCTTACTGCGATGATGTGTGGAAATATTTTAATCAAAGAGCCATACATTCTTTGTTTTGCGGCTATTTATTCTTTGGCTCTAGTTGCTTCCTATATAAGACTAAAAGACGAGTTTTGTGTTTATAATTCATTGCTTCTGAGTTGGTTCAGCTTGATTCTAGGAGTCGGCGGAATGATTGTCCGTAAAGAATCTCCGGAAGGAATTTACGAGCATATGAACTTAGTGACTTATACGATTTCCTCTTTACTTGCGACTGGTCTTTCTTTTCAGTTGATAGATAGGTCTTTGCCTCGAGCTCTTTCTTATATTCAGAGTTTAATTGCTAGTATCTGTTTTATCGTCATCGTGGTTCCGAATGAATATCGTCCTGTTGCATTTTCTATTTTACATTTAGGGCATCTTGTGTTTTTATTTAAGTTTAAAGTAGATAAGTTTTATGAATATTCTTATATTACTTTAGGCATTGCGGTTTTATTTTTCTTACACCATACAAATTTTCCAAGTTCAGGAAAGGTTTCTGATTACAATGGAATTGCTTTGATTGTGGGTTACTCTTTATTATCTGTTTTACAGTCTGTTTATATTTTTTGGAACGATACAAAAGCAAGAGATCGTTATGTTTATTATGTTTTAACTTCCTCTGTATTATTCTGGTCGATTCATATTACTGCTTCTTTAGAATATGCAGTTTTACTCTTTGCGGTTTTAGTTTATGTAAATAGCATTTTACTTTCTAGATTTGGAATTAAAGAGATTGAGAAATTATACTATTATCCGCTACTACTTACCATGTTTAGTTTTCTATATTTTATATTTTCTGATAAACCAAGTGTATTAGAAGAAATGAATTATAAAAATTTCACTCTTGGTCTATTTACTTTATTTTTACTTTTGCGCGGTGTGAAAGAATCAGAAAAATATAAAGCCTTACAGCCTGACTTCAAACAAGAGAAATATAGCTTCGAGCGCATTGTTACACTGATTCTATTTCTGGAATTTATTTTACTTACGATGACAGTAGTTGATGTACGCTTTTGGAGTTTGATTTGGACTATCGAAGCTATGGTATTTATCGGTTACGGTGTATTTAGAAGTCAACCTCTGATTCGTTATGCCGGTATCGGACTAATTGCATTAGCCGTTGTAAAAATTGGTTTCTGGGATATACAAAACCTAAAAGAAAACACTCGCGTTCTAGTTCTAATTTCTATCGGCGGCTTATTCGTAGTAGCCAGTTTCTTGTATGCGAAGTTCAAAGATAGACTTTTTAAGGAAGAAAAATAATTCTAATTCTTAAGCCTGTTCGGGGTTTGAGTTTTTCCCCGCTTGACTGCTTGCTTAACAATATACAAAATGTAAATTACGGCTATACCGATAAATATAAATAAACCGCTTATTAATATTTGTCCTAAATTTTCAGTTATCATTTTAAAATCTCCATCTCATCAGTAATTTCAAAACTAGTGATCAATAAACCTAAGGTTCCTGTAATCAAAAGCACATTTAGAAATATTCCAATAAAAACCCATAAACTTGTATCGTTGTTTCGTATCATTATGGTAAGCGCACTTGTTAAGGCAATAATACCAGCAGAAAGAACTTGAATAAGAGTTTTTGTAATTTCCAAGAGTCCCTTTAACTTATCTAATCTCATTTTTATTTCCTTTTCAGAAATTTTACAACTAATAATTAAATTAAATCTAACTTTTAAATTCTAAAACACTTGATAGAATCACTGAAAGAAAGATTTTTGCAAGAGCCTTCTATGTATATAGGTCTAAAAAAAATTTTATGTGCGCTGTTTTTTATAAGAAAAATAAAAAGTTTTAATGGACAGGCAGGGATGCCTATCCTACCATTTAAATTTTCTTACATTGATAGCACTATTTAATCCAATTATGAAAGCAAAACATATTTTAATACTTCTTCTCCTTTTATCATTTTCCCAAATCCAAGCTGAGGATTTTCGCATTGTATACAGCTCTTCGCTTACTGGAAATTTGTATTCCTGTATTTGTGGATTGAAGCTTTCTGTTGGTCTTGCAAAGCGGGAAAACTTTTTTAGGCAAAGAGGAATTAGCCCTAGCAAGGATATTTTAGTAGATACTGGAAATTCTTTGGATGTAAGGAGTTCAAAAAATAAAGCCGAAGCAATCTTTCATTCCTTTCAAAAAATGGGTTATGTTTCTGTCGGATTTGGAATCAATGATTTACAGGAGGAAATTATTCCAGTAGTGGAATTAGACCGTTATCCGCTCCAATCTGCTAATGTCTTTATAAAAAACTTTTTTAGCTCTACTAAAATCGGAAAGCCTATTAAGTATGCAAAGAAAGGAAATAAAAATATTGGAATTATTTCTTTGACTAGCCCTACAATTCAATACACCCTTTCCGGAGACTTAAAAAAGAAATTTATAATCAAAAGCATTGACTCTACTATTCGCGATATACTTTCTTCGCAAGAAATAAATGCGGATACTTATATTATACTGCTCCATGGAACAACAGAAGAGGCAGCCAGGCTTGCCTCTATGGATAAAAAGTTTATCGTAATTTACGGAGATGAAGCAAATAAAAAGCCAGTAACGAATAAGAGCGGTTTCTTAGATGTAAACGGTATTCGAGTCTATTCTACTTTCGATTTGCTTGGAGATAAAATCGGTATTCTAAATCTTACAGAAACAGATAAAGGCTTTGCTATCAAATCATCTGAAGTAATTGAGATGAATGTGGATAAACTTTCTGATTCAGAAGATATTTTATCTGTTATGAGGCAATATGGTATTAAGCCGGAGTAGTCTATTCAACAGCAACCTTTGCTTGGTTCCATTCATTTAAAAATTTATTCGGAATTCCCCGGTTGTAATAAATCGTCTGTTTAGGAATGTCGCCAGATAAATCAATTCGCGCAAATATTTCATTAGCCACTTCAGAGCTTCTATGACTGTGAAATTCTCCAGTTAATTCTGCATCCCAATCTTCGAAAATACAATTGGAGGTTTTGATTTGAAAGTATAAAATCTTTTGCTCGACCGAATATCTTGTTTCAGAAAAATATTTTCGTTCACCTACTCCATAGTGATCCTCAGAACATAAAGGTTTCCCATTGTTTACATAGAAATTAATTGAATAAAGAGCATTTTTTAGAGATAAAATTAAATTTTCTGCATCAACAGAGCCATGACATGCATACATAGATTTTGATTTAACCAAAACAATATTTTTAAAAGGAAAATTTATTTTCATTATTGTATTTAAGAAAATATCCTCTTCTTCAGCTTCTTGAATTTGGTTCAATATTAATAGGGAACTTTGAGGCATTTGAAATATTTTATTATTTGATTCAAAATACAAAGTCTTTTCGAATTCTCCATGACAATTAGCCGCTACTTTACGTTCTACACGCTCATGCAACTGAAAATCAACTAAGTCATATTTTTTCATTCGCGGTAATCTTGCTTTGAACTTTGCATACCTACTTTTACTAATTTCCGGAATTGGAGGTGAAATAAAGTTACCCCGAAATTCATAATTCGTATAACCAGAGTATACATAACCAATATTATCCTTATATTTTACTTTGATCCAGTAGCTATTGAATCTAGAAATTTTTTCTTTCTTATCTGTTTTTTCTAAGAATTCCATTTCATCTAACAAGGGGATAACAGCAATTTTCTTTCCTGACTTGGCGGGACTTTCCCTTAACACAAGTCCATTAAAAGCTTCCGATTTTAGTTTAATGTATTCTAATTTGTCTTCGACGAAGTAATAAGGAATATACCCTTGCGAAATTCCATACGTAATCTTTGCCCAGGGAGAAGAGCCATATTTTTCTAAAACGATTTCCTCTTTTTCAATGCTATGCAGTTCAATTTCCTGGTATGGATTTATTTTTTGAATTGTTTTAGATTTCTCTGACGGCGTTTCTTTTAGTTCTACTTGAAACGGAGCTATCACATAATGCTTATTAGTCTCTCTTAGTTTTGGTATGACTGTTACGCAGGACTCAATTGAAAGGAGGATACCGATTAGAATATGTATAAATTTCATGCTAAATTTATACATATTCTAGAGTGGGTAATAATATGCATCAGCATTATTTCCATCTCACTTCAGATTTCTCACTCCCAAAAATTCTAATTTAAACTTTGTATTCTTACAAAACATAAATTCTTTGATTTACCTGTCAATTTTTATTAACTTATGACTAGCAATACTTCTTACACGCAAATCTTTTCAATCCATACCAAACAAATTCTCTTGCAATCTTAGCTATTTGAAAAAATTTAATCATAGGAGTAATTATAAATGAGACCATTTAAAGTTTTAGGAATTCAACAAGTTGCAATTGGAAATGAGAGCAAAGACAAACTCAGTAAATTCTGGGGTGACATCATGGGATTAACAAAAGTTCATACTTATAAAAGTGAAAAAGAAAACGTAGATGAAGATATTTATCGTATCGGAAACGGTGCATTCGCCGTTGAAGTTGATCTGATGATGCCGATAGATGCAAATAAAAGTCCCAAAGTCCACGATCCAAAATTAAATCATATCGGTCTATGGATTGATGATTTACAAGCTTGCGTCAAATGGCTAACAGAGCAGGGAGTTCGTTTTACTCCGGGTGGAATTCGTAAAGGTGCAGGCGGCTTCGATGTTTGTTTTATTCACCCAAAGGGTAATGAAGAGTTTCCTCTCTGCTCCGAAGGTGTTCTTGTCGAACTCGTTCAGGCTCCTGATGATGTTATAAAAGCATTTAATAATCTATAAAACCATTCTGCCAAATGTTGGAGAGCGAAGCAGTATTTAGCAGAAAATCACCTTATCCTTATTGTCCTAGAGGGCAATGCAAGGATAAACTCTAGCTAAAAATTTTTTTTAAATAACGATACCCGTGCGAGAAAAGAATTGTAAAGTTTCGCAATAATAAAAATAATCGTACCACTTTGTTTATGATAAAAATATTGTCATTTCTATTTCTTTTTTTAGTGAATAATCTATTTGCTTTTGACACTGTTTTTCTTACAGCGGATAAAGGTGAGTATCCCATTGGACGTAGTCTCGAAATTTTAGAGGACAAAGAAGGTAATTTAAAATTAGAAGATGTTAGAAAAAAAGACATAGAAAATCTATGGGTAAAAAGTGACAAAGAAGTTCCCAGCTTTGGATATACTAAATCTGCTTTCTGGGTTAGATTTAAAACCAATGCTCCGCTTAACGAAAAATATCTTTTAGAAATTGCTTTCCCTGCCCTTGATTGGATTGATTTCTATACAATCTTAAATGATAATAAAGTCATTGTTAGAAATTCAGGAGATTATCGACCCTTTAAAGATAGAGATATTCAGTATAGAACTTTTACATTTATATTGGAATCTCATTCTAACACGGAAAAGGAATATTATATTCGATTTGCAGGGGAAGGCTCATTGCAATTTCCTATTGCAATTTGGTCGCCGTTTGCCTTTGCTGAAAAGGTAAGTAACGAAACGATCGCGCTAAGTTTGTATTTCGGGATAATGCTTGTTATGTTCGTCTATAATTTATTTCTGTGGTTGTCTGTTCGTGATAAGAATTATTTTTATTATATAGTCTATATTGCTGCCTCTAGTTTTTTCTTGTTGAATAATTCCGGAATTACATACCAATACTTCTGGGTCGGATCTCCAGCTATTTATAATTTATTAATTCCAACATGTATGTACCTTACTCTTTTATCTGTAATCACTTTTACAATAAGTTTCTTACAAGTTAAGAAAAATACTCCTTTATTTTACAAGATTTTGAAATTTCTATTTATTCTATTAGTTTTAACTTACATTTCTATTCTTCCTTTCAGTTTCAGACTTACTATGGTTTCTGGAATTATTCTTGGGATGGCTTCTTTTTTGCTTTGTTTATTTGCGGGGATTACCATGGTTAAGCGTGGGTACCGTCCTGCTATATTTTATCTTGTTGCATGGACTGCTTTTTTAATTGGTGCCATTATCCTTTCTTTAAAAACGATAGGTGTTATTCCTTCTAACGTGTATACCGGAAACGCAATGCAAGTAGGATCTGCCCTTGAAGTGGTCTTACTTTCTCTTGGTTTAGCAGATAGAATCAACGATCTAAAAAAGCAAAACGAATTAGCACAAGCGCAAGCTCTGGCTAATCAGCGTTTGGCGATTGAAAATCTTGAAAAAGCAAATCAATTGAAAGATGAATTTTTAGCAAATACTTCTCATGAACTCCGTACACCTTTGAACGGCATAATAGGAATAGCCGAATCCCTAATGGATGGCGTTGCAGGAAATCAAACGCATAAAGCAAAAGAAAATTTAGATCTCATCATCTCAAGCGGCAAACGGCTATCTAACCTTGTAAATGATATTTTAGATTTTTCAAAACTTAAACATAAAGATTTACAGATTAACCTACAATCAGTAGATATATTTTCCCTAACTAATTTAATTATTAAATTATGCTATCCACTCACCAAAAACAAAAACTTAAAAATCATAAACGAAATCCCGAATGATATCCCATTCGTGAATGCAGACGAAGATAGATTACAACAGATATTGTATAACCTCATTGGTAATGCAATTAAATTTACAGAGGAAGGAACGATTACGATTCGTGCGGAATTGATTTACATTGACGCCGTAGAAGCGCAGCACGATGCATCTCTACGACGAAGTATGCAAATCACAATTGCTGATACAGGGATTGGAATTCCAAAAGATAAATTACAGTCCATATTTGAATTTTTTGAACAGGTTGATAATTCTAATACACGAAAATACGGCGGGACTGGGCTTGGTCTTTCAGTGACCAAGCAATTGGTCGAATTGCAGGGAGGTAAAATCTATGCAGAATCAGAATTAGGAAAAGGTTCTAGGTTTATTTTTACTTTAATGGCTACTGACGACAAACCACAAGTTCGACCAGAAGAAATATTAGTAAAAAAAGCAGTTGAGGTATATGAGGATATTCTTAATTTGCCTGTTGAAGAAATTTTGCAATCGGAATTAAAATTAAAAAAACTAGATTCCGATGCTTTCCATATACTTGTAGTAGATGATGAGCCTGTAAACTTACAAGTAATTTCTAATCATTTTACATTTAGAGGATATCGCGTAACAACTGTAAGCAATGGTATCGATGCGTTGAAAATTTTAGAGCACAATAAACCAGATATTATTTTACTCGATGTGATGATGCCGATGATGACTGGCTTTGAGGTAAGTCAGATCATTCGAGAAAAATACAACATGAATGAATTGCCGATAGTATTTTTAACTGCAAAGAATAGAACTAGTGATATGCAGGAAGGCTTTGATGCAGAGGGTAATGACTATATTGTGAAACCATTCTCCAGGAATGAATTGCTTTCACGTATAGGAACTCATATTAAACTTAAAGAGCGAACAGAACAACTTTTGAATTATAATCAAAACTTAGAACGAATCGTAAAAGAAAGAACTGCCGAATTGAATAATTCTCTTGAAGCAATCAAAGAGGATTTGTTATTAGCCCAAAAAATTCAAAAGAATATTCTTTTTACAAATCCAGCCTTTCTGAAGGAACTAAAGATTTTCCCAATGTATATTCCAATGTCTGAAGTGGGCGGAGATTTTTATGATATATCTAAATGCGATGAATTCACCTATAGAATTTTTTTAGCAGATGCTACCGGGCATGGAGTCCAGGCGGCTATGATTACAATGGCAATCAAAGGTATATATGATAATGTTAAAAATTTTAATGTAGATATTTCTAAGATAATGGAAATTTTTAATAATGAGTATCTCAATAAATATAAATCTTTAAATTGTTTTTTAACTACAATCTTAGTTGAGATAGATATAAAGCATCAGCAGTTAAAATATGTTTCTGCTGGACATCCTGCGGGAATTCTTTTACAGAATAACAAAGTTCATAGCTTGGGGTATACGGGAAGGATTATTGGAATTTCTGATAATAGCACGTACAAATCATTCGAATTTCCTTTTAAAAAAAATGATCGGCTTTTTATTTTTACAGATGGAATTTTTGAAGAGTTCAATTCGAAGAGTCAAGAATTTGGGGAAGAAAGACTCGTTTCTATTTTAGTGGATAATCTATCTTTGTCGATAGAGAGCACAGCCGAAGAAGCATTAAAGCAGCTAGATCAATTTTTAGACGGGCGAAAAAGACAGGATGATATTACAATACTCGGAATTGAGTATCCTGCTTGACATAAATAAATGCTATTAGCTGCTCAAGCTGCTGCTCGAAATCTTATATTTGTTACAAATAATACGAAAGAATTCAAAAAAGTTTCTGGACTAAAAGTTGAAGATTGGACGAAGGGGCTGTGTAAAAACATGATTTTCTCACAGAGCACACTGAGAACACAGAGAAAAGAGTCAATAGCGATAGCGAAATCAATACTCTCTGTGAACTCCGTGCCCTCTGTGAGAGATATTTTCTTTGCTTTTACACAGTCCCATTAAAGCTGATTGGTGGTAGTGGCTTATTCTCGTATTCCGCTCGATTTTTTTTTAGTGTTGCAATATTTATCTGTCCAGGAGCACGAGGCTTGCCTATACAACAGTAAGTTGCCATTGAACCAAACCTATCTCCGAATACTCTTGAGTAAACTCCAATCTCTCCCATTGCAATTCCAATTATTCGATGTAATTTTGATATTGTATTTAAGTCTTTTAAAAATGTCTCTAGCTCAGAAATATCTTTAGGTGTAATGGCAAATTTATAAATACAATTCGGACTTTGTTTTTTAGAAATCCATTCAAGCATTTCTTCTTTACTTACCGACTTTGAAAAGCTATGATAGGAGTAAATGAGTGTATATCTACAATTCTGAATAGAATCAAAGATAGATTTTTCTTGGTCTAACTCTACGTCTAAAAAATTATTTTCTGAATTGTATTCTTGCAGGATTAGCTCTATGTCTTGAAATTTTATAGAAGTATTAGAAGCCTCACTTGAATCTTTTGGATTGCGGTAGGTAAATAGAATCGGTTTGTTCAATTCTTTTAGTATCGAAAAAAGTTTGTTCTGCAAAAAAGAAGAATCCAAAAGATCCAAGCGAATTTCTAGAATATCCGCTTCTTTAATCGCTGGATTTTTATAGTCCTTTAGTTCGTCTTCGCCGAGAGTTATTATTATTTTATAATTCATAGATTTTGCTTTTTTAAGATTTCAGGAATCACTTTGCTCTTGTAAGAAAATCCCAAATTGCAATTATAAATCCAACAACAGTCATTATTGTTAAAATAGTATCGACAGAATCCTTATAATTCGGATAAGTTTGAAGCAATGCAACTCCTAATCCAAGATACAAAGAAGCAATTAAAACATAGATTTTAGGATTCAAGTTTAAATTTTTTTCCTAATTTCATTAGTGGTTAATTTGACTACACCTAAAACTAGAAAATATATCCCTAGAGCGAATACACAGCCGAATAATATAATTGTTGTAAGACTCATTTCATATTCTCCTTATCTTTTACTTTAATCTTTAAATAAAATAAAGCAACTGATTTATTTTTAAAAATCTCTTATAATTATATCATGCTTCAAGAAATTTAGACTCCCAATAAATCCCCCGATTGCAGATTTAGGGAACGAGTTTTGCAGGTGACATTTGTAAAATCAACTATGATACTTCTTCTTATCCGCAATGATTGTAGCAACAACCGAAGGGTCGGCTAATGTAGAGATGTCGCCAAGACCATCAAATTCATTTGAGGCAATCTTACGTAGGATTCGGCGCATGATTTTTCCCGAACGAGTCTTAGGAAGACTCGGAGCCCAGTGAATCACATCAGGACGAGCTATTTTACTAATCATCTTTTCTACCATTGCCAGAAGTTCTTTTTTAAGTTCATCATTAGTAGTTACTCCATTTTTAACGGTTACATAAACGTAAATTCCTTGTCCTTTGATGTCGTGAGGATAACCCACAACTGCCGCTTCAGCAACTGATTTGTGAGCGACCATCGCGCTTTCGATTTCCGCAGTTCCAATTCTATGACCGGAGACATTTAAAACGTCATCGACTCTACCGGTTATCCAGTAGTATCCGTCCTTGTCACGGCGTGCCCCATCTCCTGTAAAATACAATCCTTTGAACTGAGAAAAATAAGTAGCTTTGAAACGCTTGGGATCACCATAGACACCGCGCATCATAGAAGGCCAGGGAGATTCGATACAAAGATTTCCGCTCACTTCGCCTTTGCTTGTAATTTTCTTTCCTTCGTTATCAACGAGAATTGGTTTTATTCCAAAGAAAGGAAGTGTCGCAGAACCGGGCTTAGTCGCAATTGCTCCTGGAAGTGGAGAAATTAAAATGGAGCCAGTCTCTGTTTGCCAGTAGGTATCGACTACTGGGCAATTGCCTTTACCGATATTTTTGCTATACCATTCCCATGCTTCTGGGTTGATTGGCTCGCCCACTGTTCCCAAAAGGCGAAGCGATTTGAGTGAGTGTTTTTCAATATGAGAAGTTCCTTCCTTGGCTAATGCGCGTATGGCGGTAGGAGCTGTATAGAAGACATTTACGCTGTATTTGTCAATGACTTCCCAGAACCTTCCCGGATTTGGATAAGTTGGGACTCCTTCGAACATGATCGAGGTCGCACCATTCGAAAGAGGTCCATACAAGATGTAGCTATGCCCTGTTATCCAACCAATATCAGCCGTACACCAGAATGTATCTTCCGGTTTATGATCGAACACATAGTGAAAAGTTAAATTTGCTCCGAGCAGGTAACCGGCTGTAGTATGCATGACACCTTTTGGTTTTCCTGTAGAGCCTGATGTGTAAAGTATAAATAAGGGATCTTCTGAATCTGCTTTTAGTGGTTCACAGTCGTTAGGCGCAGTTTTCATTAGATAATGCCACCAGTGGTCGCGACCTTCTTTCCAATTCAAATCCGCTTCCATTCCAGTACGCTTAACGACGATTACGTTCTTGACTTTTACTTCTGATTTTTCTAAAGCAAGATCAATATTCTTTTTTATATCTATTGCCTTTCCACCGCGATAGCCGCCATCGGAGGTAACAATAAGGCTTGGTTTACAATCATCAATTCTTCCTATTAAAGACTCGGGAGAAAAACCCCCAAATACGATAGAATGAATTGCTCCAATTCTTGTGCAAGCTAAAGCAGAAATCGCAAGTTCCGGAATCATCGGGAGATAAATGATTACCCTATCGCCTTTCTTTACTCCATTCGATTTTAAAACATTTGCGAATTTACAAACCTCTCTATGTAGTTCCTGATAAGTTAAAGTTCTTGACTCTTCCCCGCTATCACTTTCCCAAATTAATGCCGCTTTATTTTTTAAAGAAGAATTCAAATGTCTATCCAAACAGTTGTAGGATACGTTTAATTTGCCTCCTTCAAACCATTTTACTTTTCCTTCTCCAAAGCTCTCCGTCAAAATTTTCTTGGGTGGGGTAAACCATGTTAGTCGCTCTGCTTGTTTTTTCCAAAATTTCTGTGGTGATTTAATTGACTCGTTGTATAATTTCTGGTATTCTTTTAAGTTTAGATTTGCTGTCTTTATAAACTCTTTAGATGGTTGTATAATTCTTTCTTTTGCCATTTTGTCTAACCTTTGGTTTTTATATTTGGATAATGCCTTTTAATTCAAAATCAGTTTTTTATTCCAATCTGTCAAGAGTAGAAAATATTTTTATTCATGGCGTAATTGTGAACTATTTAAAACTTTACGAAAGCTGCACTATTTTGAATCGTACTAATTATGGCACTTGGCTGGAATGAAATCAAAGATCGCGCAGTTAGTTTTTCTAAGGAATGGGAAAATACAATTAGTGAAGATGCAGAAGCAAAATCTTTTCTAGAGGCATTCTTTAATGTGTTTGGTATTAGCCGCAAAAAGATTGGAACCTTTGAACATAAAGTAAAAAAACTAAACGAGCACGATGGCTATATAGACTTATTTTGGAAAGGAACAATGCTCGTAGAAATGAAGAGCAAAGGAAAAGATTTAGATAAAGCATTCATCCAAGCAAAAGAATATACGCAAAACTTAAAACAAGAAGAAATTCCTAAGTATATTTTGGTTTCCGATTTTGCAACCTTTCGACTTCACGACTTAGAGGAAGAAACTCAAATTGAATTTCAATTACAAGATTTTGTAAATCATGTTCAGCATTTTGGATTCATTGCTGGATATGAACAAAAAACTTTTCATGACCAAGACCCAGTCAATATTAAAGCCGCTGAGCTAATGGGAAAACTCCACGACCGATTAAAAGAAATTGGATACGAAGGTCATCCACTAGAGGTATACTTAGTGAGAGTCTTATTCTGTTTATTCGCAGAAGATACAACGATTTTTGGGAAGCAATTATTCGAAGATTATATTTCACAAAGAACAAATGAAGATGGCTCTGATTTAGCATCTAAACTACAAGAAGTATTCCAAGTATTAAATACTCCACCAGAAAAACGATTTAAAAATCTAGATGAACAATTAAATAAATTTCCGTATGTAAATGGAAAATTATTTGAAGAAGTTTTACCAATCGCAAGCTTCGATTCTAAAATGCACAGTGCTTTACTTGAATGTTGTTATCTAGACTGGAGCTTAATTTCTCCTGCAATCTTTGGCTCTATGTTCCAAGCTGTGATGAATAAAGAGGAGCGTCGTAATCTAGGCGCGCACTATACGAGTGAAAAAAATATTCTAAAACTAATAGAGCCACTTTTTCTAGATGATTTGTATGAAGAATTTACATCGGTTAAGGGTAATCGAAATAAGCTGATAGATTTTCATAAAAAATTAGGAAGATTAAAATTTCTAGATCCTGCTTGTGGTTGCGGCAACTTCTTAGTAATCACATATAGAGAATTACGATTACTAGAAATCGAAGTTTTAAAAATTCTAAGTAAAGGTGAAATGTTTACGGACATTAAGACAGTCGCCCTCTTAGACGTAGACCAAATGTATGGAATTGAAATTGAAGAATTCCCGGCTCGAGTTGCCGAGGTAGCCATGTGGCTCATCGACCACCAGATGAACCAAAGACTGAGTCAGGAATTTGGAGTTTACTTTTTAAGGCTTCCATTACAAAAGGCAGCCAATATTTTACATGCAAATGCATTGCAAACTGATTGGGTAGCACTAATTAAACCCAGAATCATCGAAACTTACTTTTATGATATGGGCAAAAAGGAAGTAGCCGGTAAGGTAGAAGCGGTAAGAGATAATTATGCGTATATTCTTGGTAATCCTCCATTTGTGGGAAAATCTCTACAAAGCCAAAGACAGAAAGATGATTTAGAAGTTGTATTTAAAGAGTTAAAAGGCGCGGGAGTATTAGACTATGTAACAGCCTGGTATTTGAAAGCTGCGCAATATGTTCAGGATACGAAAATCAAAGTGGCTTTTGTTTCTACAAACTCAGTTGCTCAAGGCGAGCAAGTTGGAATTCTTTGGAATGAATTATTTAATAAATATAAAATAAAAATTCACTTCGCTCACAGAACTTTTAGTTGGAGCAATGAGGCTAAAGGTAACGCGGCGGTGCATGTCGTCATCATTGGCTTTGCAAATTTTGATACAAATAAAAAAAGTCTTTTTGAATATGAGGATATTAAAGGTGAGCCGCATGCGGTCGGTGTTAAAAATATTACTCCTTATTTAGTGGAAGGTAAAGATTTTGTAATCCTCTCAAGAGCAAAACCCATATGTAAAGTTCCAGAAATTCTCTTTGGTAGTAAGCTCGTAGATGACGGCAACTTCTTATTTACCCAAGAACAGAAAGACTTATTGATTGAAAAGGAGCCTAAGGCATTACAATATATAAAGCCTATTCTTAGTGGTGATGAATTTTTAAATGGAAAGGCTAGGTATTGTTTATGGCTGAAAGATATTTCTCCGAAAGAATTAAGGGAATTAAAACTCATAGCTGAGAGAGTTGATAATGTTAAAAATTTTAGACTCAAGAGCACGAAAATTCCAACTAGGCGCGCTGCGGAGTTCCCTACATTATTTTCTGAATTAAGACAACCGGAAAGTGATTTCTTACTGGTTCCATTGACTTCTTCTGAAAATAGAAAATATATTCCATTAGGATTTTTTACGAAAGATTATATTGTCACAAACAGTTGTTCCGTAATCGCAGGAGCTTCTCTTTTTCATTTCGGTATTCTAATGTCATTTATGCATATGGCTTGGGTAAGAAATGTTTGTGGTAGATTAAAAAGTGATTTTCGATATTCTAATTCTATAGTCTACAACAACTACCCTTGGCCATTAAGTCCAACTGAAAAGCAAACTAAGACAATTGAATCTTGCGCACAACAAGTATTAGACGTTCGGAAAGAATTTCCTGATTCGAGTCTTGCTGATTTATATAATCCAACTGCTATGCCACCTAAACTAAAGAAAGCGCACCAAGAGCTCGACAAAGCAGTCGATGCGGCTTATCGCTCTAAGCCTTTCGAAAGTGAAGCCAAACGTATGGAGTTCTTGTTTGAATTATACGAAAAGTATACAGCCGATTTGTTTACGAAGGGAAAGAAGAAATAAGTAACGCAATAACAATTGCTGATGATCTAAAAACTTTTTAAATAACTGCTAATCGCAGTTGAATTTCGATAAATCCTTTAAAACCTTTCCAGGTTTCCTATGCCTCATGGCATATTTGTATGCTTAGTAGTTGTAAATTTTATCCTCAAAAAATTGCGCTAAGACAAAAAAAGAAATTCACAGAATAAGGGCTTCGAAATCTCATACTACCAATGGTAATTAATGTATGACTCTGAAGAGTAAAGAAACCGAAAAGCAATCCCTCCCACCATCCCAATCCTTTTTATCCTCCGTTGGTTCCCTTGCGTTTATTATCATTTTAGTTTTTGCTTTCAAATCTTCTATTCTAGATGCAAATAATATTCCGTCTGGCTCGATGATTCCAACGCTCAAGATTGGAGATTTCTTATTTGTAAATAAAATGCGTTATTCTCTACGGATGCCATTTACAGAAAAGGAACTTTATCGCTTTGATGATCCAAAGCGAGGTGATATTGTAACGTTTGCTCCGCCGAATCGAGATAAAATTCGGGCGCTTCTTATTGAATTGGGTTTGAGTCCTGAGTTGTCTGCTTATATTCCGCCTGCCATTGAAGAGAATTATATCGAAACAAATGCTCCTCAAAAATACTTTGGGCTCGGCAATATGTTTTCTAAACGTTTTGTTAAACGAGTGATCGGTTTACCGGGTGATTCGATTCGTTTGGGTCAAGCACAGATGAAAGCGAACCGAGGCGATGTAGTTAGTTATACATTTATTGAATACAAAGAAAAAGGATCGAATGCATTCACGAATTACAATCCTGAAATTCATCCAATAGGAAAAGAACTTTCTGATTTAGATAATGTCAACGCTATCGGCAAATCCTTGTTTGTCGAAAACAAAAGAGACTTCAAGCATTTCACTATCGAAGGATCGCACGTAGGGAGTTATACTTTTTTTGAACATTGCTCTCGTAACGGTGGGGTCTGTAAAATTCCAGAAGGTTATTATATGGTCATGGGGGATAATAGGGATGATTCGAGCGATTCTCGTTTTTGGGGATTAGTGAAACGTGAGGATATTCTTGGTAAGGCGCTCATCATTTATTTTTCTATCAATTGGAAAGATTATACCTGTATGTATAAAAGCAGTGTCGAAAACACAGAATCAGACCCATACCACGAAGAAAAATACGAAAGCGAAGAATTATTTAAGCATTGTCATATTTCTGAAATTGACCGTTCTATGATGAATGAATCTTTATTCGGATGGCTTGATAGAACTTTGCGTTACCGTATCTGGCGGATGAATATTCGTTGGAAGCGCATTGGTCGTATTTTAGAGTGAACCTCTGGGAACTGTCTAGTTTAGGTATCGAGTTTGCCTTCATCTTTGTGGGCTCTGTTCTACTTGGAAATTATATTGATGAAAAATTAGACACATCTCCCTGGGGATTAATGCTATTTGCCGTTCTAGGTTTTTCATTAGCTATATACTACATCGTTTATCGCGCTAATAAAATTAATTCACAGGATGATAAGAAGTAGTCGCGAAAAAATATTACATTAGTTTTTGATCAGGATGGTAAGGACGTGAAAGAAAGTTCAATGCAATGCAAGAACAAAGAAGGCTTGTTTTGGATTGTAAAATTTTCTGCTATTCTATTTATTTTCTTCTTACTTCATTCGTGCAATCCGCTTCGAATTCTTAATCCTAAGGTTGCGCCCACAGTATCGAATGGGGTCATTGATTTAAGGAATTGGGATTTTGAAACTGACGGTATCGTTAAGTTGGACGGCGATTGGGAATTCTATTGGAATCAGAGCTATTCATTTGAGGATTTCCATGCGGGTAATACAGGAAAGCCACATTTCATAAGTGTCCCCCGTTCATGGCAAGGGTTCGAAGTCGATGGCGAAAAAATCCCCAGTCAGGGGTTTGCTACTTACCGAGTAAGAGTTATCGCAGGTAGAAAATTAAAAGGTATTTCATTCCGATTTCTTGATACTACTAGCATTTATAAGCTTTTTCTTAATGAACGGCTAATTTCAAGTAACCTAGCATTTAATCAAACTCCTAAAGAAAACGTAGAAAAGATATTTCCTAGAATTCAAAGCTTCGAAACCAATTCAGAAGACTTTTATTTAATACTACAAGTTAAAAATTCTTATTTTATCTTTGCGGGACTTTGGCAAAGTTTCCAATTTGGTAGCGTTGAAAAAATCCAAAGCATTCGAGAAAGGAACATAGGATTTGATTTACTTGTTGCAGGCTGTCTAGGCATGATGAGCGTTTACCATTTGTTTCTTTTTATTCTTAGGAGAAACGAAATGTCTGCTCTTTGGTTTGGAGTTTTTTGTTGGATTTTCTCAATCAGAACTATACTAACGGGAGAGAGATACTTCATTTCAATGTTTCCAGACTTTCCTTATGATTTATTGTTTCGGATAGAGTTTATGACGGTTATGTTTATTATTCCTTCCGGTTTATTGCTATTACGCTCACTTTTCCCGGAAGAGGTAAATAGAAAGATGTTCATAGGAATTCAAGTAGCCGGATTTCCTTTTTGGGCGGGGAGTCTCATCGTTGATTTTCCTATCCTATTCTCAACTTTTTCTTATGCCTTGATTGTTATCGTTGTATTAGCTTTGTATACACTTTATGTAACTATTATTAGCATATTGCACAAGAGAGCCGGCGCAAAAGTATTATTAGCCGGAGTTGTTATTTTCTGTATCACAATATTTAATGATATACTACTGGCAGAAAATTTAATCAATTCAACCCTTATAACTCCCTACGGGATATTGGGCGTTATGTTCTCGCAGTCCTTCGTTCTATCTATGCGGTTTTCAGAAGCTTTTTTAACCTCGCAGGCTTTGGCGGATAATCTAGAGAAATCTAATATCGAACTAAATAAATTAAAAGACGATTTAGAATATAAAGTTCTAGAGAGAACTCAGGAATTAAGTGGCGCCAAAGATATGGCAGAAGTAGCTAACCGCGCCAAATCGGAATTTCTCGCTAGCATGAGTCACGAAATACGAACCCCACTAAATGGAGTAATCGGTTTTACGGATTTACTAATGCGAACGGAGTTAAACGATACACAGAGTAATTATATGGGAATCGTAAGCAAATCCGCAAACTCGTTATTAGATTTACTCAACGATGTTCTAGATTTTTCAAAAATCGAAGCAGGCAAATTAGATCTTAGTATAGAAAAGTTGAATATCCTTGAGTTAGTAGAGCAAGCATCGGAAATTATCAAGTATAAAGCGGAAGCAAAGAACATTCATATAATAACAAGCGTTCCTAGAAATATTCCTAAATTCATCTATTCAGATCCTATAAGAATTCGGCAAATACTTATTAACCTTTTAGGAAATGCAATAAAATTTACTAACGACGGTGAAATAGAAATAAGCGTTGAGGTTAATGAGAATAAATTGGAAGAAGGTTTAAGACAATTTTTATTTTCAGTTCGGGACACAGGCATTGGGATTTCTAAGGAAAATCAAGAAAAAATATTTGATGCTTTTTCTCAAGAAGACTCATCGACTTCTCGTAAATACGGTGGAACGGGCTTAGGTTTAACGATTTCAAATAAATTACTAGGACTAATGAATTCTAAATTAGAGTTAGAAAGTGAACTCGGTAAAGGCAGTCGATTCTATTTTAATCTGACTGTAAGGACCGAAGAAGCGAACGATGATGCGGAAAGTAGCAGTATTGAAAATAGTCTTCTGGGAAAGGAACAGAATGATAATCGCAAGAAAGAAAAGTTAATCTATTCTCAAGATGTAAAAATTTTGATTGTCGATGATAATTCAATCAATCGACATTTAGCAATGAGTATGCTTTCAAAAATTATTTCCAATTTAATTTTTATACAAGCGGATAATGGCAAACAATCAATTGAAAAATTTAAGCAAGAAAAGCCAGATATAATCTTTATGGATATACAAATGCCTGAGGTAAATGGATACGAGGCGACGATAGAAATTCGAAGGTTGGAAACAGAAAAGAGAATTCCAATCATCGCATTAACAGCCGGGACAGTTAAGGAAGAGATCGAGGAATGCTTTAAAGCGGGTATGGATGATTATGCGAGCAAACCGATTACATTCGAAAAATTCGAAGAAATCATAGAGAAGTGGTTAAGCAATAATAAGCATTTCACCATCGAATAGTAGCATTTTACCCCAAAGTAATGGCTATCTTAAGATTGTAGCATAATCTTTTGAACAAGGAAATATAAAATGAAGAATCTTGTTATTTATGGGGTAGCTTTCTTCTGGGTTAACTGCGCCTATGAAGTAAGACAGCCGATGGCTTTGGCTGTTTCTAAAAATCAAAAGCAATCTATTCAAGTAATATCTGATGATAGGATACTCGTCGAAATACTTTGTGATTCTATCGAGAGGTCTCAAATCGGAAAATGCGTGGAAGAGACGAAACAAACTTCGTCGGCATTTACCTTCGATAGAAAAAAAGTTAGAGTTCATGCAGAAATTACTGATAGCTCTTCTGATTATTTTCAAAGTATGGGTAAATCACTAGTAACCCTAACTCTCGGAGTGTTTATTACAAATTCAGCAAAGATACGATTTAAAATTGAAATCCCAAATAAAGAAAAAGATATTTATTCATCGGGTCGAATAGGCAGATGGGGCATATTACCATTTTACGCTGGCTTGGTGGCTACTAATTTTGGAACTCTGCTCAATACCTATCGAAATCCTGAACACTTACAGAAATATTGCTTGAATGAACCAATCAGTAAACTAAGAAAAGTTCTCGAAGCGGAAAAGGAAGATTATTGCGCAGAGTATATAGCATATCTAAAAGATAGTTTCTATAAAGTAGAAAAAGAATTTATAGAAACTATCAAAGAGGAAGGTAAAAATGAAAACTAAAATACTAAATATTTTATTCTTTATCATTTTATCAATTCCTACCTTCGCAGAAACGATACGTGATAAAAAGAAATTAAATTTATTAGTCTACGGCGGTAGATATACTACTACTGATCTACTTCCAATTTTGTTTCGTCAAAGGACTGATTACAAAGATTCCAATATAGGAGTTATCGGAATCAATTATCCACTAAATTATAAAGTTCGATTCGTTGATATTGAATCGGAAGCGTTAGTCGGTAAGCATTTTGGGATAATGAATCATTGGGAGGCAGATGGACTAATGATTGCGCGTCTTTCTAATCTTTTCGGATTACCTATGAGCTTTGCATTTGGAGAAGGTCTATCTATTACATCGCAAAATCCTATTTTGGAAAATCAAAAAAAAGGTTTTAATTTTAAAAATGGAATGCTTGAAAAACAGGGGATAGAATCTCGAAATATTTTAAATTACTTAATGGTAGAGGCAGATTATCGAGTTTGGGATGATCCAAGTAATCCGAGGATATTTATGCGTATCCACCATCGCTCTGGAGTTTTTGGGTTTTACTGTCCTCCTGATCCTGCTTGCGGTTCTAATTTTATAAGCTATGGATTTAAAATGTCATATTAATAGAAACTTAATTTTTACTTGCATCTGGTAGGAACAAAATAATTTAATAGAAATAAATAGGAGATAAAAGATGGAAGTGAAAGAAGCAATTTTAAATCGAAAATCAATTCGCAAGTATTTACCTAACTCAATTGAAAAGGATACATTGCAGCGGTTACTTGAAACTACCCGCAGATCCCCCACTTGGAAAAATGCGCAGGGTTATAAAATAGCGGTTGTTCAAGATAAAACGAAAGAAAATATAACTAGAGATTTTTTAACGGCTATTGAATCCGGACTAGCGGAAAATCCTGATTATCCATATCAAGATTTTTATCCAAATTATATAAAAAAAAGAATGCTAGAACTCGGGGCTGCCTATTTCGGTCATATGCAAGTAGATAGGAAAGATAAGGAAAAACGAAAAGAACTTATGTTAGAAAATTTTAAATTCTTTGGAGCACCAGTAGGAATTTTCTTTTTAATGGAAAAGGGAATGAACTATTGGTCTACACTTGATCTTGGAATTTTAATAGGAACTTTTTTGATAGCAGCTAGAGATGAAGGACTCGAAACAATTGCACAGGCAAGTCTCGCTGCCTTTCCTGATATTGTTCGGAAAAATTTAGGGTTAGAAGATAAATGGACTGTAGCCGTTGGTGTTAGTCTCGGATATGGAGATTTAGAGGATAATACGAATAAGTTTCTTTCTCCACGAACTGAGTCTTCTGAGATCGTTCATTTTTTTGATTAGGATCAATATATGACTTCAATTCAAAATCAATCTAACTATTTTATATTAAACGCACAGCTAACGCATATTAAACTCATTCTACCTTTGTTTAACAAGTATAGAAAATTTTACGAGGTAGAAGATAAGCCTGAAGACGCAGAAGTATTTCTTCGTGAGCGAATAGAAAAAAACGAATCCAAAATATTTCTGGCGATGCAAGGCGATATTGCTGTTGGATTTACACAGTTGTATCCGTCCTTTTCTTCTTTATCAATGAAACGAGTTTGGATATTAAATGATTTATTTGTAGACGAAGCGTATCGCAAGCATGGTATCGGTAAAATGCTATTAGACGCAGCAAAAGAATTTGCCATCCAAACAAATAGCAAAGGTCTTACTCTGTCAACCGGAATCGAAAATGAAACCGCGCAGAGTCTTTATGAAAAATATGGCTTCATCCGAAATGACCATTTCTATGAATACTTTTTGTTTTTCTAGTGTTAACCTGTCACCTCGAACCGGTTTTTTCGGTGAAAGGTCTATTTGGCAATAGAACGATAGTTTTAAGCAAGATAGACCTCTCGCATCGCTTGCCGGTATGTGAGCGAAGCGAAAGGGTGGGAGATGTTCCAGGTGACACGAGTAAGGTTGACAATTAAGTAAATAAATTTAATTTAAACTTAAGAATCATCTTTGGAAGGGATACACTCAATGAGTCAACTAGAAGACAATAAACAAATCGTTCGTAATTTTTTTGAATTAGTAAACAAGAAAGAAACAGCAAAAGCATTTGAGTTACTCAGTGAAGATTTGCATTGGTGGATTGCAGGCACGACTAAAGCGTCAGGCAATAAAGACAAACGAATGATATCGCTCGGATTTAAAATGATTCATCGCGGGTTTGAAGGATTTCATTTTATTATGCACGAGATGACTGCTGAGGATAATCGTGTTTCTCTCATAGCAGAATCAAAAGGCAAACACTCTAGCGGAAGATTATACAATAATCATTACCATTTTCTTTTTAGAATCGTAGATGGAAAAATTTCTAAAGTGAAAGAATACTTCGATACCGAGCATGCAAGATGGATCGAAAACGGTTAATAGTGATTATTTTATTTTTTACATAATGGATATTTAATGTGCGATGAATAGTAAAAGTTCCATCCTTATCATAAATCTGACGACTAATATGCAAAAAAGTTAATTTTAAGGAAAGTGAAATTTGACCTTTAAATTAATAGTTCATTGTATCCGATTCTAATTGTCCATCATTGAGGCTTATTGTTCTTTGGGCTAATTTGGCGTATCCTGCGTCGTGTGTTACCATGAGGATAGTAGTTTTATAATCTTGGTTTACTTTTTGAAATAGGGCAAGGACTTTTTCGCCGTTTGCAGAATCTAGATTACCCGTTGGCTCATCTGCAAAAATATATTTAGGTCGCATGATGAGTGCGCGGGCAATAGATACACGCTGTGATTCACCGCCGGAAATCTTTCCGGGAGTTTTATCTGCACAGTGAGATAAAGAAAAATCTTCCAAAATCTTTCTTGCTTCTGCTTCTTTGACTTTGTGTAAATTTGTTTTACGTGCAGGCATCAACACATTTTCTAAAACGGTAATTTCTGGAAGCAGATAATGAAATTGAAATACGAATCCCATTTTAAAATTTCGAAAATGGTTCAATTGTTTTTCAGGCATATCGTGAATACTCTCACCAGAGAACAAAACTTTACCCGAAGTAATTTTATCCAAACCACTCAATGCGTAGAGTAATGTCGATTTGCCGGAACCAGACCTTCCCGTGACAGAAACAAATTGTCCTTTGGGGATTTGGAAGTTGATGGACTTTAAAATTTCTAGCGGCGGATTTTCAAAAGATCTGTTTAGGGAAATGCAATCAATTCCAGTATACATTACGACCCCCTTATAATTTCAATCGGAGAAATTTTGGCAGCAGCGCGGGCTGGAATCATACTCGATACAAGTGAGGCAAATATGGTGAAACCCATACCTTTGATATAAATTAAAATATTAAACGAAACGAGCAGATGAGTAGAACCAGTCGCCATATTTCTACCTTTAAAAACTTCAATCGTCCCTAAATACTTGGATAGAAAAAAACC
>JANYCR010000211.1 GCA_025360185.1 Leptospiraceae bacterium
AATCAAGGAAGCTTTTATCTACAAGGTAATTCCTGAAATTGTAGCAATTTACCAGGAAGAATATCCCGACCTAGCAAAACGCCAAATAGAAATTATCCGCATTGTAAAATCAGAAGAAGATTTATTTTTAAATACATTGGAACTCGGTCTTGCAGTTATTGACTCTATAACCAAACAATACGAAGCTAGAAAAGAAAAACGTTTTAGTGGAGCTGATACATTTAAGCTATATGGGACATACGGGTTTCCGGCTGAGATGACAAAAGAAATTCTTTATGATAGAGGATTTGAATTCGACGAAAAAGGTTTTCAGGAAGAACTAGAAAAAGATAGAAAGCTTTCTCGTGATAGCTGGAAGGGAAAGAAAGCACAGATACTTAGTTCTATTGGTGAAAAAATCCCTACTACAAAATTTACAGGTTATGAAAAAACATCGGACTCAGGGAAAATTCTATTCATCCTGCAAGATTCTAAGCCTACATCTACTTTAAAAATAGGAGAAGATGGAATCCTAATCCTAGATACATCTTGTTTTTATGGAGAGTCGGGGGGACAGGTTGGAGATAGCGGCTATATTAAATTAGGCGAAAATCTATTCCAGGTCAAAGATACCCAAAAAGAAAATGATGTTATCCTCCATATTGGCTCTCTCTTAAAAGGAGAATTAAAATTGGGAGATATTATATCTTCCGAAGTAGAATCCAATCGCCGGGAGCTTTTGACTTACCATCATTCAGGGACTCACTTATTGAATGGTGCCCTCCGTGAAATATTGGGGGCGCATGTCACACAGAAAGCATCGCTTGTATCAGATGAATATTTGCGATTTGACTTCTCGCATAACACAGCGCTCAGTGAAGAAGAGATTATTCGAATTGAAGCTAAAGTAAACGAAGCGATTCAGTCCTCAGTATCAGTGGCTACGCAAGTGTTGTCGATAGAAGACGCAAAGAAAACAGGTGCGGTTGCTTTCTTCGAAGAAAAATATGGCGATATTGTAAGAGTAATCCAGATGGGAAAATACTCAGTAGAATTTTGCGGTGGAACCCATGTTAGTAATACTGGAAATATAAAATACTTTTACATTCAAAAAGAATCTAGCCCTGGAGCAGGAAACAGAAGAATAGAAGCTGTGTGCGGAGATCCGGTAATAGAATTTTTTCAGAAAGAATTCCAAGCGCTTGCACAAAAGACACAGGAATTTAATCTCAAAGCGAAAGAAATTTTTAAAGATAGTAAAAATTTTATCGACTCAAAAATTCCAAGTCCTGACGAAGTGCAAGATGCGTTTCTTAAAAATGGAGCGGCTACGGTCAAACAATACAGAGACTTAAAACGAATTGTAGAAAAAGAACTCTCTGAAAAAAATACACTACTAACAAAAGAAAAGAAGAGACTAGAGTCAGAAGGAAATAATTCTGTTTTATCACAAGCTGAAGTCTTGTTTACATCAGCAGAAAAAATCGGTAGTGTTCTGTTCATCTCTAAGTCTTTTAAAGACTTGAAAATAGATGTTCTAAAGGAATTAGGCGATAGAATTAAGAACAAACCAGATAAAGTTTTTATTTCCTTTATTCTCGAATCAGATACCGCCAAAGCAGTGTTACTCATGGCAAATAAACTAGCAGTAGAAGCAGGGTTTGATTGTAACCAGATTCTAAAGGTTAGTATGTCCAGTCTTCGTGGAAAGGGTGGGGGTAAGCCTGATATGGCGCAAGGTTCTACTAGTGGACAAACTTCTACGGATGAAATTTTACAGACAATTACAAAAGAGATTAAAACAAGAGGGTAATTTTTATGGCACAAGATCCATCATTTGACATTGTATCAAAAGTAGAAAAGGCAGAACTTGCGAATGCAGTGGCACAAGCACTGACAGAAATCACAACTCGCTTTGATTTCAAAGGCTCAAAGTCAGACATCAAGGTAGACGAAGAAAACTTAGTCATCACCTCTGATAATGAAATTAAAATTAAACAAGTAATAGATGTATTGATAAATAAACTTGCAAAGCGTGGAATTGGACTAAAAGCATTTAACTTTGAATCCAAGATTGAAGCGGCTACTGGTAATTCAGCGCGGATGAAAGTAAAAATTCAACAAGGTCTTGAAAAAGAACATACAAAAGAAATTGTTCGCGTTATCAAAGATGCAAAGCTAAAAGTCCAAGTTGCTATTATGGGAGAATACGTCCGTGTAACTGGTAAAAAGAAAGATGATCTCCAAGAAGCACAAGCCCTTCTAAAGAAAGGTGAGCTAGACTTCGACTTTCAATTTACCAATTACAAGGGTTGATCCTTGGCAACTTATAACTAATGCCAAAACTAATTGCACTTTTCATTGAAATTGCTCTACTGACTAGTTTCTGAAATTAAAAATTCCGCAGTTTTGCTATTTGATTGCATAATCGTAATTTGTCTACTACAGAAAGACCATAAACGGAAATAGAAAGATACTTAGAATAAAGAGTAGCATCCTTTGCATTTTCCAAATTAATGACTATGTCAGGCTCATTTGACGTAATTGTAATAGAGTCACTCGTAGTTTCGATTTGTGCATCGAATGATTTTATTTCGGAATATAAAATAGAGGTATTTCCTTGTTTGCCAAAATAGGACGAGTCTAAGTAATTTGTAATTTTCTCTTTATCAAAAATTAAAACTGCCGTTGTATTCCATCTTAATAAGCCGAGATAACTAAATGGAATTACGAAAAGACAAATCACCATTAGCCATAAAAAATGAGATTTAGTAAATCCTTCTAAGAAAATAGAGTCAAGCCAGATAAGAAGAATCAAGAAGAAAATACAGATAATTGGGTATAGGTAATTTGGCATTTTAACTTTCCAGCTGAGTGTGCAGGCAGTTTCTGATCTTTCCGTCTTGATATTCTCAAACCGAAAATCACAGACTTTCCTGCTGTCAAATTCAGGCATAAGTTTTAATTCTCTAGAAATTTCTTTTCGATTAAAATAAATCGGTAGGTCGAATTCTTTTGGAATCTTTGCCATGAGTGATTTAATTTCTTCAAAGTTATTAGATTCCTTTAATTTAAAATAGGCTCCATTTTTTAAAAGTAGAAATAACTGATGATAAATTACTGTTTTGCTTTTGTTGCTTTTACTATATTCTTGTTTTAAATAACCAACAAAATCTTCCTGTATCAGTTTATATTCCGACTTACTCAGATTATCCGTAGCGACTGCATTTTTAGTAAATGTATTTATTTTGAGACGCAAATCAGAGTTACATCCAGTTCCATTCCAAAGAGCATAGGATGTAATTAAAAATGAAAGTACCGAGCCAAAGAAAGACAAACGGAATTTGTAAGTATAAAAAAGATAAGCAGTCAAGGAAAATAGTATTAAAGCGAAAGAAAAAAGAATATACGCAAGCTGAAATTCAGACTCTTTCCAGAGAATTTCTTGATTTGAAAATAAAATTTCCATATAAGCGTTTTAAACTGAATTGTAAATATTACAAATCTTTTTTAATTCACATTTCTCGCAAATTTCAGGAACATACTTGGTCTTACAGATTTTTAAAATTCCTAAACGACTTAGTGAAAAATCATACAATAGCGGGTCACCCGGGTTTAGATTTTTAAAGTGATCCGAAATACTTTTAGCGAGTTGAAAGTCAACAGTCCGTCTATTAGAGAATCCTAATATTCTAGAAAGTCTTACAATATGAACGTCAGTAGGGTAGAGTAAATCTGATTTGAAAATTGTTTTGTAAATTCCAAAGTCGGGGAATGAGTCTCGCACCATCCAGCGCAAAAACATGCAATACCGTTTATGAGAAGAACGTAATATACCGGAGCCAATTAAAAAGCCTAGCCCATAGCTTAATTTCTTTTTTTGCGTAATATCCTTCGCTATTTTAGTAAAATACTTTTGGAAATTTGCAATTCTTTCGTTTAAAAATGCATCTGCATTGTCTGAATGGAAGAATCTTTCCAGGCTCGATTCCTTCTTTAAGATAAAAGATAAAGTCTCTAAGAATATTAGGATATCCTTAGATGTTTGAAATCTATACTTGGGAATTTGAGATTCTATTTCGGTGAAATCTCCCTTTTGAATAAAGGCAAATGGTGATTTGCCGATTAATTGAAATAGAATTTCTAGATGTTTCTTTATCGAAAGAACATTTCCGTAAGAGAAGAGGGCTGATATAAAACCAATAATTTCAATATCTTTTTCGTCTTTATACCTGTAACAAAAATCAATTGGATCTGATTCTAAATAAGATTCATTAGAATATTTCTTAGCGAGTGTATCTAGAAATTTTCGCTCTCTTTTCATAAACCTAGGATTTTCTTTCTGGCTAAATAGGTTTTTGATAATATAGGCTTATCCAAAGTAGTTTCCATAAATTGAGAAGCTTTTACCAGCAAATCTAAATTAACCCCTGTGTCAAATCCTGAGTTCTCTAAAAGATAAACCAAATCCTCCGTCGCCAAATTCCCACTTGCCCCTTTTGCATAAGGACATCCGCCAAGTCCACCTGCACTTGCGTCAAATGAACGTAAACCCATCTCTAAACTCTTGGATACATTACCGACTGCCATTCCATACGTATCATGAAAATGCCCAGCAAAGAAAGAAGGCTTATTATTTTTCAGCAGTACGGCTAATAGCGATTCAACTTCTAATGGAACCGCTACTCCAATTGTTTCTCCAAGAGAAATTTCATAGACTCCTAAGTCTTGCATTCTACTTACTACGGCCTGCACTTTCTCTGGTGAAATTTTTCCTTCGTAAGGGCAGGCTATCACTGTAGAAATATAACCACGAACTTTGATTCCGTCTACTTTTGCTTTGTCAGTTAATTCCTTGAAACCACTCAGAGATTCTTCGATTGTTCTATTGATATTTTTTTTTGTAAAGGCTTCCGAAGCAGCTCCAAAAATCGCGACTTCTTTAAATCCTGCATGCAGGGCTGCCTCATAGCCTTTTAGATTCGGGGTTAATGCTGAGTATTCGATATTTCTATTTTGAAAGTCTAATTTCTTAGAAAGTTCAATTGCGTCTGCGAGTTGAGGAATTTTATCAGCTTTTACAAAAGAAGTAGCCTCAATATTTTTGAGTCCAGCTTGCCTGAGTAGATCAATGAATTTTAGCTTATCTTCTGTGGCAACAGCCTTTGATTCATTTTGAAGACCGTCGCGAGGACCGACTTCTGCAATTTTAATTTTCTCTTTCATTTTCTTCCATGAGAATTTCTCGTTTGATGATTTCCACTGCTTTTTGAAATCTCTCTTTAAAATTTCCACTGATAATTCTATAGGGACGTCTAGCTTTTTCTAATTCGGTTTTAAAAAGAGAAAACATTTCTTCTCTTCTATCTCCTCGGTCTCTCAGTTTATCCTCTACCCAGGGTATATCATTGTTCGTTAGTAAGTGTATCGCATACTCACGATTATACGCTTCTTTAGTAATCCAATCAGGACAGGTATTATAGTAATGATCGCTATAGACTTTAGTAACCAGCACGTCTGTATCACAAATTAAAATTCGATTTGCTGTTTTAACAGCGTCTTCTTCGATTTGAATTTGACCTTTTGCGATGAGCGGAATATCGGAAAGTTCAACAGGAGTAGTTTTTTTCTCTAAGTATTCCCTTGCAAATTCAGGAATCCAATTTGTATTAAAATACTTTGCGAGTTTTTCGGCTAATGTAGTTTTGCCAGTAGATTCAGGTCCATAAATTACGATACGTCGCACAAAATAAGGTTTTGCCGCAGAAGCTAAAAAATCCCAGTATTTTATTGGATTATCTCTCACTCTTGTTCCTGATATGGGAAATTCTTTCCTATCTAAGTCAACACAGATATGTTTTGCACCTAGATTTTTTGCGAGCTCGTCTCCGTACCTTTCCGAACTGAACACATAATCAATGTTATTCGGAATAAATTTGCGAATACTCTTTGTCCATATATTCCAAAAGTCTAGATGCTCTTCCGGATACTGCGGGTTCTTATCTGTTAGGTGATGGATTTCTAAATTCGGAAAAGTTTCTTTCACCCATTGGTATCGCAGCTCTCCGGGAATAGTTTCGTTTTCTAAAGTCCCGACGATTACAATTAGCCGCTCTACTTGTTTTGAGGCTGATTCAATTAAATGAATATGTCCCTTGTGAAGCGGATAAAATTTTCCAAGAACGAATCCTAGTTTGCCAATTTTCGTTTCCATGATATATAACCACTTATCGCTAGAATGAGTAAAACAAAATAAAAAAATCCAATTTTATAAAGTCCTGTTTGAATAAATAAGTAAATAGAGAGGATATCTATGATTATCCAGAGAATCCAATTTTCAAAGATTTTCTTCGCCAGAAAAAACTGCGCCGCAAAACTGAGTGCTGTAATGATCGAATCAAGAATTGTAAAATTTTCTTTTTCCGAATAGAGTCGTATTCCTTTGTCTAAAAGAAAACTCAATAAAATAATTATCGGAATCGAAAATAGAATTTGTTTCGTGGAAACCCTTGTTATTCTAATATTTGCATTTTCTATGCCACCATAAAGCCATTCATACCAACCATAAATATTTAATGCTAAAAAGAAAAATTGTAAGACCATTTGACCAAAGATCTGTGATTTGTAAAATACCCAGGCAAAAATTAGAACGTTTATAATTCCGAAAGACCAGCACCAAGCATTTTCTTTGACAGTGAGGTATACACTAATTATCCCGAAAATTACTCCAATGGTTTCCATATTTTTAAATTCAGCTATAAGAATAGAAAGGAAGTTTTGCATTATATTTTAAGCTAATTTGCATTAACTTCACTTGTATAGGGGACTGGCTTATTTCCATCTGTATCTAAATCAAAGTCAATTTCCAAATCAATCTCATTTTGAAAAAGAAGTTCTAATTCTTTATGCATTCGGGATTCTTCGCCAAAGGAAAATGGATGTAATTTTCGGATGGATAGCTTACAAGCCAAATTTGCTTTTTGTTTAAATTCATACTGTAAAATAGGGTAATGCTTCATTATGCGCGTGATGTCGATTGGATTGATTAAGTCTTTTTTTTGATTATAAAATAATACTTGCTGTCTCATTTCGAGATGATAAAGACGCGGAGTTTTTTCTCCACAGGCACAGGTTTCAAATTTTAACTTTCCTCGATCTCCTGTTTTATACCGAAGTAAAGGCAAATAAGGATTTCGCCCTCCTGTGACAGTAATTTCTCCGGTAGAATTTTCTGGAAGTTGATTTCCCTTTTCGTCAGTGATTTCTACGAAAATATCGACGGGAAGAATATGAAATTCCTCTGGATGAAGAGGGCAGGAGTAGGCGACGGGTCCTGTTTCATTGAGCGAATAATAGTCAATTACCTTAGCTTGATAGGCTTCTCTCAATTTTTCTCTAAGAGATGGACTCATCTCCATAGAAGTTGAAACAAGTGCAGAAGGTTTATAGCTTAAATTTAAATTTAGCATCTCCGAAAAAGAAAAGGGATCTCCTGTTAAAAACTGAGGTGAGAAATCTTCGATATAAATGCGGCTACTTTCTTCTTTGCGCCAGGATTTTTTATCTAGATTAATTTTAGCAAACCCTGTCCCATTTAAAATAGGAACTATTGTTGAATAAACTGCAGTCTCTTTTTGAGCACATATAAGCATGCACCCCACATTATCCTTTGTGAAACTCGGTTTTACTCCATGTCTTTCGAGTGCAAAGAGTAGTAATGGAGTGTAATAACCAATAGCCGTAGGATGATTTGGTGTTATAATTGGATGACCTGTTGTGCCTGATGTGGAATTTACGATTAGCCGTTCGAGGGATATACTCATTGGAACAATTTTTTCGAGTGAGGTAGCAATATCCTGTCTGGACATACATTTAATTTTATAAAAATCCTTGCGGATATCTATGTCTTTTATGTTCTCTCTGAATAAAATTACGTCTTGTTTTAAATTTTCTATCCACCGAAAAATTTCTTCCGAAATTTCATTGCTGCCTGTTTTTCTTTCGCTATGAAGTTTTTCATCAAATGCATCTATCTGTTTAGAATCATCTTCATTTAACCTGTCCCCGCAGGTATAGTTCCAAATCGGCGAATGCTCATGCTCTTGTAATTTATGAAAGAGCGGCATATGTTCCGGCTTGATTAGCGGTAAACGGTCATTTACTTCTTTTGGGATATTTATTCTCGATTCCATTTAGATGCAGCTTCCTCCGCTTCCTGTCTTGCAATAGCTTCTCTTAATTCCTGAGCTCTTTTTTGTGCGGCTTTGCTTTCTTCAATTAATTTTTGACGTTCAATTGAATTAATCGTTGTTAGCCTATCCATTGCGTGAATTTCGGATTCACCTTTTGGTTTCAGATTTAATTCTTTTAGACAAAATCGAACTAGCTCTTCTCTTCTTTCAGAATCTAAAACAAATTGTTTTGCTTCTACAACTACGCTGAGATTTTTCAATTTATTGCTTAGCAATTCTTTTGCTTGTGTCGCATATTTTTGTGCTGAGATAAACCAGGTATCATTTAGCAAATAAGAAACTACTAATATTAGTTGCAGATAATTTACATTTTCCGCAGAGTATTTTATTTGCATTGACTCAAATATTTTGCGTGGATCTTCATTTGACCCGAGTGCAAAAAGTAAATCACTTACAACTGCGCCAGTTTGAATTTCTCCGGAATAATTCTTTGGCAAAGAAAGTAAAACAGGAGGACGTAGAAATTCTATTGGGCAGTTTTGTAATCGCTGTAAAAGATAATATAAATCAGGTCCATGTTCCATTAGTTTTCACCATATTTCTTTTTACTAAATTCTTTTGCAAATTTAACAAGTGCTTCCCAGTCGTTTACTCTGTGTATGTCCCAACCCTGCTTACTCGCGGCTACTAAGTCTTTGTCTTTTTTCCAATCATCGTATAAATTTAAAACAAATGTTCCACCAGTACCGCAATTTTTTAGACTTAGTTCGGAAATTTTCCATCCTGAATTTTTCTTTTCATCTTTGTCAAACATTGTAGTCACACCTTCGTCGGAAACAACTAGAATATGAACTTTTCTGGATGTTGGTTTTCGATTTGTATAAGTATCACGGAGTATATGAATCGGAAATGCAGTAGATCCACCTAAATAACCAGTAATAATTTTTAACAATTGCTTTTCGTCAGAAATAAATCCGTCAGTCGTAATAAATTCTCTAGTTCCGCTCCAGAGTGTTGCTTGCACGCGGGCTCCAACTCTAAGTGCGGATAATGTTATTATGGTTCCGGCGAGTGCGAGATAAGACACGTTATACCCTGGATTCGGCATTGATCCCGAACAATCAATGTATATATCCAAGTCAATTGGCTCTTTTTCTGGAAGCGACCCTTCCGCATAACCATAAGTTTGCTCTACAGTGGTGAATCCCGGAATCACAATAGGACTTCGCATCGCTGTTTGAAACCAATCAATGTTTTCAATGGGGGAGCTAATATCCCATACATCTACACCCTCCATCAAGGGCTCTTTAGAAACGGGATTTTCCTTTGTTGGAAATGGAATTAGATGTGGAGCAGCTCTTTCTTTGTAATACTGAATTGTAATATCTTCCTCGCTCATTTTGAGTCCGAGTGCTTTTAAGATTTGCCCGTATTGAAAAGGCTCTCGGTGTTGACCTATACTACCACCCTGCGTGGAACTAATTGGATTACCACCATTAGCCGTATCGTCTAAAGAAGGATGTTTACAATCAGTTAACTCTCCGTCGTCTACCTCCGTTAATCCGCTTGGGAAATCGGCACCCGCTCCTGCTTCACTTGCATCCATCCAGACACTCATGATTCTTTGCACTTCCATTGCGCGTTCTTTAATCAAATAAGGATAGCACAAGGCTGCAAATCTTCCCGCACCGCTTAACCAATCTTTGGAAAAACTCCTAATGAGCCGGTTTCCTAGCTGTGCATCACCTTCTAGTAAAGAATCCATTTCGCCCTTTGCGAGGCTACCTTTTGTTAGTCCCCAAAGAATTTCATAGATTCGCATATAGAAGGTCCACATTTTATCCTTCGACCCACCACCTATTTTTGCATAAACTTCATCTATTTTTAATCCATATTCTCTTTTTAGTTTATCGTTTATTAGTAAATCAGAATATAGATTGGAGACGAGTGGGGCGTATGTTTCATAGCCGGGTAGGGCTCTTTGGATACGTGCTATTATCCTCCCACTATCTGTTAGATCTGCGGGACAATAGACATGGTGTCCGATTTCGTGGCACATGATTTCAAGTGGATAGTTTTCCAATTCGTTTTCAATTACCATTCTAAGGCTAATGACTACAGCATGATCATCTAAACGAATCATTGCAAAGGATGACGATAAGTATTCCCTAGTCTCTTCTTCTTTTGTAGTGCAAAACCGTGGCTCTGATAGCTTTAAGTATTTGCTCCATGTTTCAATTGCTTCCGGCCAAAGAGCAAGCCATTTGTTTTTTAAATTAATTGCTAGTTGTTGCTTCGTGTTTACCATTATCCAAGTCCTATTACAAAAATAGAATGGGAATAAGGGCTTGTAGCACACAGTATATTTGCATTAGCTACAGCACTTGTGTAGTTTGAAAGAGGTAAATATTGAATAGCTTCTTTGCTGTTTTGAATCTTTCCATCTTTAGAAATTTTAAATTCTGAAACTATCTTGTCTTTTTTTTCTGAGCCAAGAGATAGGTAGACTTCTTCAGAAATTTTATGTAAATAAGATCCAAACACATCTGCATACAAAACGAAGTAATTTTTATTATCTGATACAATAAAAGTTTCATCGAGTAACTCCACTTTCGGCGGAATAATAAAATGACCGCCGAATCCTACGAAACCGCTTGCTCGTCTAATTAGAATTTTTTTAGGGGATGAGTTTTCTTTGATCGCGTTTTCCGGACTCAGCCAGGGGTCGGCTTCCATTCTCGCAATAAAATTTTCTCGATTGATATTTTTTATATTAGAATTATCTAATATAATTTGTAGTAGTTCTACGTCCAAAGTCCTTATAATTTCTAATCCAATTTGTCGATACTGAGCCATTCCAGAAACCCATGCTGCTACTTTTCCTGCTTGGAAAAGCTCTTTATTATCTTTTGCCTTTTGATTTAGCTTATGAAATTTTATGAGCCATGGTTCTAATTTTGGCAAATCAAAATTTCCTATATTAAAAATTGCATTCGCAATAGCGCTTATATAAAATTCAGAGTTTTCAAAGATTCGATCATTCCCTTGGTCAATACATTCAATAAATTTATTTTCGAAGAACGGATAACGACCCGAATTCCCTAGATAATTTTTTCCTATTAGCTCAAGTAATTTTTCATATAGTGCTAATAAAAAAGCAGATAATTCTTCTTTTCCTCGTTTAGAGTTTTTATTGAAGGCTGGTTCAATTATAAAGCTTAAATAAAAGAATACAACTTCCTTTTCTACCTGCGGGTAAGTGAATTTGTAAAAGTTAAAAAGCGAGTTTAGCTTCTCGCGATTTTCCTTTAATAATTCAATTAGAATTGGATTGTTTATTTGTTCTGTAGCCATCTTAGGTAATTGGAATATCTCTGGTGTAGATACTTTAATTTTAATACATCATCAAATACATGCCCGTAGAGTTTTCTGTTTTTACTCCAATCTTCCATAATGCGGGCAATCTTTGTTAGTTCCTCCTCCACTTCTTTTTTGGTTACTCCGTCTAAACCGCGATCGAACGTTTTCTCCAGTTCCTCAAGCGGATCTTGCTTATCAAGATCAAGTCTATCATATTCAGCACAGGATAAATCAAAAAGTTTTCGAATCCAACTGACTCTATCTATTCGGTAAACGGTATTTCCGGGTTGCTCAAAGAATGGCGCGTCAGGATTTTGCACAAGCTTATCATGAAATACAAACGGGAGAATATGTCTGACATCATCAAATTCAACGATTTTTTTTCCTCGAAAATACGAGAGGGCTTTTATAAACACAAGGCAGGTCATGATAGAACGAACGGATAATCCATTTCGTGTCTGGTTACCGAGATCTTTTAATTTGTCTTTGCCAGTTTCCGCAGCCGCAATCGAGCGAAACTCTACACCGGAAATTTTTACATTATCTTTAGTCTTATATTCTAACTGCTCACTTGCAGATTCATACAATTCAAAATGACTGGAGAAAAATTCTATGCGACGCAAAAGTTTTTCAGGGAGGGTAACTTCGAGTATCTCCTTATTGATTTGGGTGATTTCGTCTTCAGTAAAAATAATTTGTTTTGGAACTGACTCTTCTGGTTTAATTCCTTGTTCGATTCTAGAAAGCAAATCTCCTATAAACCTAGAATTAAAATGCAAAGCTTTTACAACGATATCAATTCGGTCGCGCAAAGCCTCTATTACCTGGTAGGTTCCTCCACCTGCGTCATCGTTAGCCGTTAGATACCACGCAGCTTCGGGACATTCATAAATTTGATCTAGGATTTCTGCATAATTATCACCTAGAACTGTGAGAAGTGCTGACTGGGTTCTAGTGGGAATTCTATTGTATTCATCTATAATTTTAATTCGCATCCCCAGCCATTTACGCCAGGAAATTTTTATATCATCCATATCTTTAGCCGTCATTAGGTCCGATGGAATTGGATTTCCGAGTAAATCTGATATAGTCATTTGAGGTTGTCCATGTTGAATGGCTCGCTTAATATCTTTCAGTGGATAACCAGCAATTACCCCCATTAGAATTGCGCTCGCTGTCTTACCACGTCCCGGACCTCCAATAATTAAGCAACGTCTTCGTGTGACTAGATTCAAAAGAGGAAGAAGAACAAAGCTGGAGTAACTCTGGTCAGAAGGAAATGTAACTCGACTTTTACTATCCCCTATCGCATAAGTCTGGTTAGCCCCTTTATTGTATTCGATGTCGTAGTAGGGACTGATGATTGCGTTGTTTACAATCCATAAATAGGCTTTGCGGAGTTTTTCGTCTAATCCTGATTCTGCGCTAGTATCACCAGTAGTCTCATTTCCACTCACTGGACCTGAATATAAATCAGCAACATCAAATTTATTCTTGGATTTGTTTGCCCCTGGCAATGTCGGAGATTCTGATACTTTTTGCGTTTTATTTATTATTCCCATATTATAATCCTAATTTTGTATCTACTACAAGTTTGGTAGCAGACTGAATTTCTCCTGTCTCCGTATTGATAAGCTTAATATAAATTTCGTAATTCGAATCTTTTTTATATAACTTGCTATTGACTAATAAGTTTGCGCCGAGCAGCTTACCGACTTTAACCGCATTAGCTTCATCGACTGCTTGGAGGTTTAGTTTCCATTCAGCGAGGACTTTTTGCAAATCTTTTCGTTCAACTACTTTAAAGGTTTTATTTCTAATGAATCCAAGTAACATTTGCTCTGCAAAGTATTCGCCATTTTTAGTAAGTGTTTTCCCTTCTATCGCAAAAGGTAATACACTTACAGTAGTAGAAGGCTTGATAGAAAAAGTAGAGTAGTCTACAAGTTGTATAATTGCTTTATCAAAAAGTTTATTAAGAGTCTCTTCTTTTTTCTCTGTTTCAATTTTACTTGCACTAAAATATTCATCCCCAGAAGGAAGTGGTTTGCCTTTAGCCGCTTGGATTTCTTCTTTAGCAAAACGGATTACTATGCTTTCTAATTTATCCTGCGGAAAATTGGCTCCAGTATGATGACTAACGCTTCCGGCTGCTCCGCCTTCACTTTCCCCTTTTTCACCATAAGTCAGAAAAATATACTTTGCATTTGTAAACTGTGAAATTTGCCTGAGCACATACTCACCATTTATATCAAGTCCCCCAGTTCCAATCGAGAAGATTTTAATTCCCCTCTCACTAGCTTCCTTTATGGCTGAAATATAGGTGTAATCTTGCTTATAATCTAGATGAGGAGGTGCATCTGTTATGATAAACGTAAGTCTAATAGCATTTTGCCTCCACTGAATTTCTTTCATAGAATCTTTTAGGGCTGATTGTAAATCTTCCGGGTAATCACCACCACCCGCTGCGTCAACTTTGTTCAACTCTTTTTTGAATTTTTCCAAATCACTAGTGAGTGGAATTACTTTTGTAATATACGCTTCTTTTTTATCTCGGTACAAAACCATTCCAAATTGGACTTTGGTTTGTGAATCTCCTGCAAGATTTAAGTTTATGATTTCGATTGTGTTTTTTAATCTCTGAATTTCTTCTCCCATGCTGCCTGTTGTGTCCATGATAAAAACTACATCGAGTGGAATTTCATTTTCTTTTGTTTGCGATATGTCTAAAATAATTTCTTTATTGCGTGAGCCCTGCCTATCGAGCGTTAATTCTGTCTTAACCTTATCTTTTGCTATTGTTACATTAAACGTAAATATATCCGGATAAAGAGATGGAAAAAATAAAAAAGAACCATCTGCGTAAGTTTTTCCAGTGGCTAATTGTTTGTTATTCGCAAGGATTGTTACGTCTGCATTTGGAATTGATCTTCCATTTTTATCTTTTACAGTTAAAATAATTCTTTCCCTGATATTTAAGTCGAGGTGAGCAGCAGAGGTTTTAAATTTTTCTAAAAAATTTACAAATAAATTAAATTGTTTATTGTCATCGGCGAAACCTGCTTTTAACCCTGATTCTGATTTTTCAGTTTTATAAGTTGGGGTAGGCTTTCGATCCTCTTCCGTATCAGATTCTCCGTCTGATGCACCAGATGTGCCTTTTATTTCTTCTTTATCTTTCTTTTTATCTGTTGCTGGTTTTGTAGGAGACTTGGATGGCTCTTTTCTTTTTTCATCTGATACGACGGTCTCTGAATTGTGAGGAGGAGAAACGGGAGAAGCTTCTTTTTTATATGTACTTGAACATTTGAAATTTAGAAGAATAAAAAAAAGTAGAACTATAGAAGAATAAATTTGTAACGCTTTCAAGAGGAATTTAGAAATAAAGTTTTTCTGTGTAGTCATAATAATTCCGATAATTAGAGGAGTTAAATGATTAATACAATGAATATATTAAATATCAACAGTTTTTCAAACGAAAAAGTAAAATATGTTATAAAATTAAAAGAAAAACGCTTTAGAGATAGAGAAAAAAAGTTTGTGATTGAAGGCTTTCGAGAATTAACGAAAGCATATCTCTCCGGCAGGATAAAATTTGATACACTTTATATTTCACCTGAATGTTTTCTTGGGGTGAATGAAGAGGAATTAATCAAAAAAATCAATTCTAAAACGATCGAGCTTCCTAGAAAAATCTTCGAAAAAATTTCTTATCGTGATAGACCTGACGGACTCCTTGCAGTTGCTGAAACTCCTGATTTCGGATTTGACTATGAAGGTGACAAGAAAGGAAGTTTGTTCCTGATCATTGAAGGGGTCGAAAAACCAGGTAATCTTGGAACGATTCTTAGAACAGCAGATGGTGCTGGTGTTGCGGCAGTTTTTGTGACAGATGCTCGAATTGATTTATTTAATCCAAATGTAATTCGTGCAAGCACAGGAACTTTGTTCACATTACCAACTTATCTTGCTGAAATAGAAAAACTAATCGAATATTTTAAACGTTATAAAGTGCAGGTAATTGCCCTTAGCCCGGAGGGTAATAAAAATTACCTTGAACCCAACTATAAACCAAGAACTGCGCTGCTTTTTGGAAACGAGCAATATGGGTTATCCCCTTATGCAAAAGAAAATTCTGATTCCCTGGTTTCAATTCCTATGCAGGGTGAATCTGATTCTTTAAACCTCGCAATGTCTTGCGGTATCATGGTCTACGAAGTCCTCCGCCAAAAAATGCAAAGGAAATAGCCTCACCCCGGATTTTTTATAAGGTGGGATACTTTTTAGAAGCCGCCCCTCTCCATATCGGAAGTAGCACCCGATATGGAGAGGGGATTCCATGTATTTGTTTGAGAACTGCTATAATATTGGGGTGAGGTAAAGGTATAGAAATGAATATAGCCTATTATATCAGTGGTCATGGGTTTGGGCATATTAGCCGCTCATATGAGGTGATTCGATATTTACATGAAAATGCCTCAATAGTCAAGCTATTTGTAAATACTACGCGGAAAGATTTTGTAAAAGACAAAAAGGAAAATTTAATCTTTAGAGATATTAGTGTTGATGTTGGCATGGTACAGCTAAGTTCCATTAGCCTTAATGTTGAAAAAACACTTGAAGCTATTTTTGAATTTGAAAAGAGTAAAACTGTAATCATAGAGTCTGAAATAGATTTTTTAAAGAAAGAAAAAATAGACTGCATTATTTCTGATAGTTCTTCGCTTCCATTTGTTCTTGCGGATAAATTACAATTGCCGTCCTATTTTATTGGAAATTTTACCTGGGATTTTATTTATAATAATTATTCCAAAGATCATTCTTATTTTGCTACCTATTCGAATGCATTAAGAAAAGAATATTCTCTATGTAAACTGGGATTAATTCTTCCATTTCATTGCCCAATGGATTCAATACCGTATAGATTGGAGATTGGAATTATTGGCAGAGCAAGTTTGAAAAATCGAGACAATATTCGAGAATCTATTGGTTTTACAAATAAGAACCGTTATTTTTTATTTTCATTTGGTGCTTATGGAATTTCTGATAGTTTAGGGTATCAAAATTTAAAGGATAACGAATGGGTTGTTGTTTCTGGATATGAAGGGTTAGTGGGTGATAAAGTTATCGATGTGAAAGATATTTACTATCCGGATTTATTAAAGGCTTGTGATTACGTTTTAACAAAACCTGGTTATGGAATTCTTTCGGAAAGCTATCTGGCAAATACTCCTATCATTTATACGGACAGAGGTGATTTCGCTGAATACCCATATTTGGTAGAGGCCTTGAATAAGTATCATTTATCCGCTTTTTTATCGCAATCAGAACTATTAAATTTTCAACTAGAAAAAGCCGTTTCGCGAATTGAAGAAGAGAGGAATTGGAAAAAAATTCCTATTTTGCGGGATGGACGGCGAGAGATTTTAGAGCAAATTTTTTAGTGTCTCTCCTTTATTTCACTTTTCATAGGGATGTATATGGTAAATTATGACTTTATAAGAACTTATAAAATAAGATTCTTTACTTAAATATATTTATGGAGACAAGTATGTTAAAAAAATTAGGGATACTTATTCTTATCACTTCATT
>JANYCR010000248.1 GCA_025360185.1 Leptospiraceae bacterium
ATTGAAAGAAGGGAAAAATAAAGTTAGCCGCTCTTCGCTCATACCCTTAATCTGACCAAACCCTAAATCAGGTCGAGACCTAAGGTAGATGACCTCGCCCTTAATTTCATTCGGGCGTGTCTTTTCAAAATCGAGAGTGAATTGAATGAGTGATTCCATTAAACTCCGCGCTCCTCACCCCAGAGATACTTATGTAATTGAATGGAAAGTCTTGCACCCGGAATATTTTCCGCCTTTAACCAATCAGCAAGGACGACCGGCTTCAGATTGTGATATACAGATGAGAAAATTAAATTTTGATTCAACTGGAATTCTTCAATCACTTCGAGGCTTCTATCAAAATCGACACGATCGCGCACGACAAATTTCACTTCGTCTAGAGGATTGTTACGCTCTTTGATAAAATGAAAATTATCTTGGCTCATTTGGGATTCCATACCGGAACCAGGCAATTTATAGTCGATTGAAAATACCATATGCTTCAAATCTTGAATGTTTTCCTTACCATTTGTCTCAACTCGCGTAAAAGCAAATGTAGAATTATGTCTCTTTAAATAAACCATTTTTGCAAGTTCGGCACAAAAAAATTTCTTTTCTCCTTCGAGAGGCTCTCCGCCTGTAAAAAGAATCTGAGTCGGCGTCCGGCTGAAGGAATTTACCTTATTCAAAATTTCTTCCGCACTCATTTCTGCGCCCGCCTTTTCAGAAAGTGCATACCCTGTGTCACACCAGAGCTTTCGTGTCCCATCTAACCCGCAGCGTAGGCTACAACCCGCGAACCGAACAAACACAGTAGGAATTCCCTGCGATACCCCCTCGCCTGAAAGGGAATAAAAAATCTCATTCACGATTGCCATATAAGACTTTTGTCGTTAAAATTCTTTCAGTTCAAAAGAACTTTCTCGTTTTTATTCTGTAGGATATTGCCATGCTTCGACGGTGCTCAGCACAGGCGCCGCCGGCACAGAAAAATGCGTTTCTTATCTGACTTTTACACAGTCCTGTTTAACATGCCTTTCTGGTTATAACAATTATTCAGGGAGTCGTGTTGCCTCGTAGCAGTCTTTGATTCCATCAATACAAGCTTGGTATTTTTCATTTCCTTTAAAGTCTGTTGACCACATTGGAGATTCTTTTTTGCAGCTCTGACATGAGTCGAAGTGGCATTGTAGCGAGCTCAGCTACCATTAGCTAGTCGCAATTACTATAACAACTGCGGCAACTTCCCATGATCCACCACCGGGACTCCCGCCAATATTTTCTTTCAATTTAAAATCTTTATTCTCCAAATACTTTTCTTTTATCAGATTAACTGAATTTTCTTCCTTCACTCTATAGGCATCGAGTAATAAATACAGTCCGTCCTTCGTCAGGCTCTGCGTGAGGATGTAAACATCGCGCTCTTCTTTCACTTCTTTAGTTTCCAAGTTTTGTGATTCTAAAACTGTTTCATCTTTTGTATAAACAGTGAAACAATGAGTGAAGGAAAATAATAGTAAGAAAACAATTTTTTTCATAGGAATAATACTGCTTATTCGTATGAAAAAGTAAAGATTTTTTTATTTCAAAAGAAATTTGATTTACTATAATGGTATTTGCCGCTATGATTAATACTACTTTTCTTCATCTAACTGGAATAGGTCGAAAGAATGTCGAGAGACTACATTCCATCGGACTAAAAGATTGGAACAGTGTGTTGGATAATCCCGATTTGCTTCCTTTCTCAGCGAAAATGAAAACAAAAATACTTTCCGAGCTTTCTATTTCAACAGAGAATTATGAAAATAAAAATCTAAAATACTTTACGGAAAAATTACATCCCACAGAGAAGTGGACAATTCTTGCCGAATACTTTGAGGAAGCAAGCTACTTTGACATTGAAACGAATGGCGAACCATACGGAGATAATATCACTTTAATCGTATGCTTTCACAAAGGTAGGTTGTATAAATTTTTGAATGGGGATAACTTAGAAGCATTTCTAGATTTACTCGATGATGTAAAACTGTTGGTGTCTTTTAATGGCACATCGTTCGATGTTCCCGTTGTGCAAAATTATTTTCATATCCCAAAAATTCCCTGCGCTCATGTAGACTTACGCTGGTTAGCCTATCATGTTGGATTTAAGGGCGGACTTAAAGAGATTGAAAAGTCAATCGGAATTAAAAGACCCGCAGACTTAGTTGGTATCAATGGAATGGATGCAATCCTTCTCTGGCTGGAATGGAAAAATTATCATAATCAGAAAGCCTTGGATTTATTAATTCACTATTGTTGTGCGGATGTTTTATCTTTGCAATTACTCGCTGGAAAAATTCTAGAGAAACATAAAATGTCCGTAAATTATCCCAGCCTCGAAGAAATCTGGTCGAAGATGTGAGGAAACATTTCATGAAAGCAGTCGTATTTTAGCCCCTACCATTTAGCTGGTATAGTTTTGAGTTTAGGGGGTTGAAATTCGGCAGACTTGCAGAAAGGACAAATAGAAATGCTTTTACCTTTCTCGACTTTAGACTCACGCGAGTTTGCCTTCATTACTTTTTTACATCTACAGCATTGTAGTAGGTTATCTGTGATCATTTTCATACCCTCGTGGCTTTTTTAAATTGAGGGTATCAGTATTTACAGTCTAGCTCGGTTGTAAAGAAATTAATTCTTTTAAGGAGCCTGTAATTCTTTTTAATTCATCCACAAGAGCCCCAAGCTCCATAGAACTCATCAAAATATTTTCAGATTCTTGGGAAACATGCTGTGTTTTAATCGTAATTTGATGAACCGCTTCCGTCTGCTCTAAAGAGGCGTTCTTAATCTCTCCTGCTTCTTGTTTTACTAATTCTAGGCTATCTGCAATTTCTGTAGCAGTCGAAGTCTTTGCAATCACGGCTTGCGCATATCTTCTCAGAAAGCTTTCTAATTTTTCTGTCCAGGCAAGCATATCTTGAATGATCTCGGACGTTAGGTGCAAAGTCTCTATTCCTATTTGCACTTCATGACCTGTGTTCTTTACAAAAGTTTCAATTTCCTTCACACTGTTTACAGTTCTATCGGAGAGCTTTGAAATTTCCCTGGCTACTACCGCGAAGCCTCTCCCCTTCTCGCCTGCTCTTGCTGCTTCAATAGATGCATTGAGA
>JANYCR010000272.1 GCA_025360185.1 Leptospiraceae bacterium
TGACGATTGAGGACATTATGAATTTTCATAGCCGAGTTAAATTAGAAGAATTTCCAAATTATACTTTCGTAGTATTTCGAGGACTTCACCTAGAAAGCAATCGAATCACTGCAAAGAATTTTAACTTCATCGTAACCAAGAACAGCCTAATCACGATTGTCCTCGACCATCGAAATACCATTCGTGATTTAATCGTTGAATGGGGAAAAAATAAAATTCTCCTCGAAAAGGGAATTGAATTTATCATTCATAAAATCATCGACGTTGAAACAGATCATATCATTCCAATTGTTTATAGAATAGAAGACCAGGCAGAAGAATTAGAATCGCAAGTATTTGGAAGTAATACAGAGCTAGACATTAATTCTATTTTTATGATGAGGGGAAACCTACAACAGATCAAAAAAGTAATAAACCTTCATATAGAAATTTTAAAAGAAATGGAAACGCGTACTACAGATTTTATTTCTGTGGAGTCTGACGCATTTTTTAGAGATGTGCGAGACCATTCGATTCGCATTTTGGAAATTGCAGACTCAGTCAAAGAAATGATTGCTTCTGCTCTTGAAGTGCATTTAACGATTTCTACTCGCAAATCAAACAATATCATGAAAATTCTTACGATCATGACTGCGATCATGCTTCCAATGTCCCTTATCGCCGGACTTTACGGGATGAATTTTAAACATATGCCACTGCTTGATGTCGATACAGGTTTTTATATTACGCTCGCAGGAATGTTTCTTACTGGGTTTACAATGGCTCTCTTTTTCAAAATTAAAAACTGGTTTTAGATTGCAGTGATTCCACCGTCTACTGGAAAGTTTGCGCCGTTGATATAACCGGACTCTTCTGAAATTAAAAAATCTACAACACGGGCAATTTCTTCAGGTGCAGCAGTTCTCTTAGAAGGAGTTTTATCTAGAATCAATTGTCTATGATTTGAGACTTGTGCATCTTGCACACCCATTGGAGTTTCGACATAGCCGGGACTGATTGCATTTGCGGTAATTCCATATTCACCCCACTCGTCCGCTAACGATTTCACAAATCCAAGGAGTGCGTGCTTGGATGCAGAATAGGCAACAGAATTTTTTGCTCCGATTACACTTTGCGAAGAAGCGATTACTATGATTCTACCGTAGAGTCTTTTTTTGAATTCTGGTAAAATTTCTTTAGAGAGCAAATAAGCAGCTTTAATGTTGATTGCAAAAATTTTATCCCAAAGATCTTCCGAAACTTTTGTAACATCTACAAAAGATCCACCAAATCCCGCACAGTGGACAAATCCTGAAAGGGTTTCCTTCTTAATTGAATAAAGCGCAGAATTTATATTATCCGCAGAAGTTAAATCTGCACGGAGAAATGTTTCTCCTTCCAGTTTTTGTTCGGGAGCTTGTTTATCTAAATTGTAAACTTTGTATTTTTTAAGTAAACTAGAAACGATTGCTCGCCCTATTCCACCCGATCCGCCTGTGACTATGATTGAATTCATGATTTCCTTAGGTTTATGTTTAATTCTATTTTTAGCAAGTGTTTTTTCGATGAGCTTAGCAAGATATTCGATTGATATTATTCCTAGTAACCGCGAAATGGAGTTAGTAAAAAGAAATTTTTTAGAAAGAAAGAGTTAAAAATGAACGAAATCAATACAGATATAACAATTAACGCACCCAAGAAAGTTATCTGGGATATCCTAACCGATTTTCCATCCTACTACGAATGGAATCCATTTCTCATTAAAGTAATAGGTAGAGCCACTCTAGGTGGCAACATATTCTTTATCGCGAAATCCGAAGGCGCGATGGTTCCTGTGCTTGCGAATATTATGGAATATGAATTCGAGAAAAAATTTAGTTGGGGTGGACCACCATTTACTTGGTTTAGAAGCATATTTGGTGCAGAGCATTTTTTTATTATAGAAGAAATCACAACAACGCAATGTCGATTTCGAAACAACGAACGAATGGAGGGAGTGATTGCAGATGCTATGTGGACATTAATAGAAAGAAGTGTTCCTGCTTATGAGGAGATGAATCAAGCATTGAAAGAGCGCGCAGAAGCGGGTAATAGAAAGTAGTCTGCTAGGACACAGGGAGCTATTTGCTGTCTATAAGTCTAAATGCAACAGACATTCTTTCTTGTTCAGTGGAATTAATTTTAAATTCTTTTGCGAACTGTCTCCATTGTTTTACTTGTTTACAAATTTCTTTTATAAGTTTCTTTGCCTTGTCCTGCGATAGTCGAAAATGCGGTGCTACTTCCAGCGCCAAATCTAGATTTTGCGAATTATCATCCTCAGAAATATTTAATTTTAACCCATCACCAGTATCCGATGGGTTCATATCATAACAAGGCGATAATATCCAACCCTGCGGGGTGAGTAAAAATCCATGATTTCTGAGATGGTCATCAGTATTAGAGATACAAATAAAAAATACAATTCGTTTCCAAAGCTCTTCCAAGTCCTCTTTCGGACTTGCACCAAATCGAATTAAAAATTCGACTAGTTCTAAATAACTTACTCCATTACTCGCATCGTCCCCATCTTTTTTTTGTAACATGGTCATTGCCGAAGCAAAATGAACTCGTTTACCTTTAGCCGCTCTGTCAAATCGTTTGGTAAGAAATGTATGATGTTTGCTCGAAAATATTTGAGCCTTAAAAGGTGCAGTCTTTATGCCGCATAACGTTGCTAGTTTATAGGCAACTGCTTCCCAACCGCCTTTGTTTTCTGTATCCATACGACTTGGAAATTTTGCAATCCAGAGTTCACCATTTTTATCAACCACACTTGCCTTGGGTCTTGCCCCTCCGAGCGATGTCCCTGGATTGATAAGAAGGCGTAGCCATTTACCATACTGTGGAGATTTTTCAATGCCTTCTTTTTCTAATTGTAAACTGGCGTGTTCTAATTCACGAAGGCTTGTCCAAGGAGGAGTCGTAAAAATTTTTTGATTATCCAAGAAATCCCCATTGCCTTCCAATTTAAAACGAAGTCCACCATGTCTATGTAAATCAAAGACTCCTAAAAGATAATCTGATTCTTTTAATTTTCGTAGAGGTCGTTTCTCAGTTCTTGCCAATTCCGCTTCTCTGCGGCGAATCAAGAGTCTCCCCCATCTATCAGGCGATGAATCTAGAAATAAACCAAAGTTCATTTGTGATTCAGGAGCATACTGTGCACCTTTATAAAGTTGC
>JANYCR010000275.1 GCA_025360185.1 Leptospiraceae bacterium
CCTTCGGCTCCGCTCAGGGAACGGGCTGGTTCATTGTCTGAGCAAAAAATTCCGTTCAGTGAGCACCTCGACACATTCGATGGACTCAGTGCAAGCTGCGCTCGGTATAAACTCCGCCGAACTGAACTGTATACTAAAAACTTTCTACCTGACATATAAATATCCGAAAGAGAATATAGATTGATCTCCATTATCCGCGCCATAGTGAGCGAAATTCCCGGCTCGAGTAATATGCCGGTTACCTATACCGAGGGAACTATCACATGAATCGCAATCATTCTCTTGATTTCCTAATATTCCAATTCGAGTAGCTGCTCCCCCAATATTATCTTCATTATTACTTCCCTCCTTGTTGCAATTCAACTGTAAACTACTCCCTGCCACTAAATTCTTCCAACCAGACCTACCTATACTAGTTGCCACATAACCTCCTTGAAAAAGTTGTAGTAGAGATGTGCGGGTAATGGTGATTATCTGGGTTCTTATTGTTCCGCTTGTATTCATAACTATTAGTATTTCACTAAATCCGACCGTGTTAAAGGATTGACTTTTGTATTCAGAGAGGCTCGCATCAGGTGCTCCAATTCCAAGAGTATTATTTACCGTCCAATAGCTTGCATCATATTGAAAAGTAGATTGAGTTCCATCTGCTTTTAAGGCTAACGTCCATCCACCGCCATTGCTTGTCATATCACAATAAACCTGAAATTGATTGCTTACACTTCCTCCATCCGGATCAATATAATAGACGGTATCCCCAAAAGACAAACCAGCGCTTAAGATGGTCTTACAACTTGTCTTGAGTAGAACAATGACTCCACCGGATAATGTAGTATTGCCTCTTGTGTTTGTTACGACTAATGTTTGTAATCCTCCCGGAACAAGTGGGACTATAACAGAAAGACTTGTGCTTGTTCCAGATGTCACACTAGCTGTAACTCCTCCAACCGTAACAGTATTCAAACTTGCCGGAGAAAGAAAATTCGTTCCTGGAACCGAAATTGTATTTCCAGAATAGCCTGCAATTCCTGCACTCACCGTCGGATAACCATCAATAAATACTGTTTGCATAGTTCCTGTTACAAGCCCTGAGCCGACTCCTGTTAATGTAGCGGTTTCATCTATGTTATTCGTATCATCGCTCGCCGTAAAACCTACCGTCTGGTCAATGCTCCAATTCGTATTGTCAAAATTCAAAGACGTAACGGCTAATGTAAAAGAAGGCACATCTGCTGATAAATTTACAATCACAGGAATTCCTGGTATCCCCGAAAGCTTTACACTAAAACTAGCAGATTGCCCTTCATTCATATTTGTCGGTAACCCACTGATGAGAACTCTCGTATCCTTGTCTAACACAAGCAAATTACGCATAACACTTGTTACTCCTAATGCACTTAAAGTAATTGTATAATTCTCAGCGTCTTCGTTTCCATCATTTGAATTGGTAGCAAGTACAACTGTCCTCGGGTTTGCGTAATTTACAGGTGAGAAATTTAACGTGGAAGGAATAAAAGTCAGATTCGGGTTACTCGATGTTAGACTTACGATTAAGTTTGTACCTGGATCAGCACTCAAGTTGACTGTGAGAGTTCCATTCTGCCCTTCTGTGAGCATCGTTGTTCCATTGGCGATAATGCTTTGAATCTCATCATCGACAACAACTACGGCTAGAGTAGAGGAGCTAATTCCACTTCCCCCCCCGCCGTGATTGTTACGTTTTCATTCGACGCATTTGCATCCTGAGCCGCAGTTGCCGTAATCGTAATAGGAGTATTCCAATTGCTCGAATCAAATGTAGCTGTTGTAACGTCTAATGAGAGTATTCCGCTTGGGCTAGTTTGCAAAGAAACAATTCTAGAAGTTCCGGGGGCACCACTTAACCTGAGCGTAAAACTAGAATTTGCCCCTTCCGCTATACTCAGTGGAGAGCTAACTGAAAATACAGGACTTAAGTCATTATCGATAGTCAGCACAGTTGCTGTAACAGAATTTAACCCCGTGCTCGTAAATGAAATAGATACCGTCTCCGCAATGCTATTAGAGTCTTCAACGGCGTTTAGAGTAATCGTTTGAGCGGTAGAATAATTTTCTGGAGTAAAGATCAAACTTGCCGGAGATACCGTCATCGAGGAAGTTGTATTACTCTGAAGATTTACAGTTACATTGTTCGAAGGCTTTAGAGACAAACGCACATTAGCCGTTGCTGATGTCCCCTCAGAAATACTCGTCGGGCTGTTTGCCAAAAGAATTCTTTGTGCATCGTTATCCCTGCAAATGACTTTGAGGCTTACACTTGTATATCCCTCTGCTGAAAAATTTACTGTAGCAGTATCGTCTGACTCATTTTCATCTTCCGCGCAATACGCCGACAGCGTAAGAGTATTTCCCACATTTAAATTTGTGGTATACTCTGTTTTACCCCCAATCGTAAAAGTTGATAAATTAGATTAAATCTTTAGTGCGCCCGGGCTTGGACCGGAATCTAGCGCAATGCTCAGATCAACCGACTGTCCTTCGCCTAACACTGCGATTGGATTAATAATACGAATTGTTCCCGACGTTGGCTTTGCGCTATTAGCCACTCCAAGAAGTGCAATCGGGACTAATTTCGTAGCAGCTTTTCCATTTCCCGATTTTAAAAAGAGTCCGCCACAGTCCTGGAAGACGAAAAGAAAGATTAGTAGGAGTAGATTCTCTTTAATTAGATTTCGCATAGTTTTCCTCGTATACTAGTATTGTGAGAAACAACAAATCTGATTTTGCAACTCAAATTTGATTATGTGCTCTATTTTTTTATTTAATCATAGGAACTAACGTTTTTAGTACGTAAAACAGCGTACTAAGAAAAGGTTTTGATTCACCATTTTTATTGCTTTAAAAAAATTACCGTGTTTACCCCTAAAAAAATTCTTGCTTCTTTACTTAAACCCTTTAGAATAAACCTATGAAGATAATATCGCTTTTATTCTTTCTCTTTTTTATCCAGGCAAATATTGCCGAGGAAATAGAAATGGTCACAGTAAGTTTAGTTCGAAAAAAAGTCCAAGTTCTGGTAGGGGAAGAATTTAAAGATATTAAACTAGGAGACCAACTTCCGCTGAGTGCAACCATTAAGTCAGAGGGTATGGGGTATTTAGAATTTGAATACAATGGCGCGAGCTTCAGAGTGGGAAAGAACACAAAAATCACTCTTTCCGAGGTTGTAAATTCGAATCCCGAAACAGGAATCACAAACTCAGGCGGAGTCCGAGCAAAAGTAGATGACCCCGTTGCGAAACCTAACGTTGGCACGGGAAAACCACTCACTGACACGAAAAAAAAGAAAAAGAAAAAGTCAGAACAAAGCAAGTAATATTTTGTAAATCTTATCTTGACTCGCTAGATTCTGCCTATAATCCTAGTCAAATTCTTAGTAAATAAACAGACTGCTGAAGAAATCGACTCGGATTAAAAGAAATGGCAAATTTTCTATCGCATCTTTCCGCTTTCCTAAAGAACTATAATGGAAATTTTTATTTTTCATTATTGGTTTATCTTTTTTTATCGTTATTTACCCTCTCCTCGCAAGAAGAAGTAATCGAAAAGAAAAAATCCCTCGCTGGCAATGAAATGGGTGCTAAGCGGCTCGCTATCCTTGTTGGCATCAATGAATACACCGACAAAAATATCAGCCCTTTACAGAAAGCGCGTAATGACGCGAAACTCATCGCACAAATTTTAGAAGAGCAAGGTCAGTTCGATGAAATTCATCTTATGACAGATGATATTTCACCCAAAAGTCCACTCTATCCCACGAGAGCACATATTGAGGCTAAGATCGATCATGTGCTTGATTATTCTTCGCCTGTCGATACGATTTTATTTTTCTTTTCCGGTCATGGGATTTCTGACTCAAGCGGCAACGGGTATCTTCTATCGGTCGATACGACAATCGACAAATCGCTATTTACCTCAATCAAAGTAAATGATATTATGCATAAAATTAAAAACCGGAATGTGGGCAAATCCATATTATTCCTAGATGCATGTAGAGATTTAAGTAATTCCAGTTCAAAGGTATTTGCCAAAGAAGGATTCAAATCCGAAAAATATGCGAGTGGTGATATACCGGTAACTTTTTTTTCTACTAGCACAGGGTATTATAGTTATGAAGATCCCAAATCCAGCTTTGGAGTATTCACAAAGTATTTGGCTCATGGAATGGAAGGCAAAGCAGACACAAACCAAGACGGAATTGTTACCTTTTCCGAGTTAGAAGAATTTGTCCAGATTGGAGTCACCGGCTGGTCAGACCAAAACGATAAAGAACAAAAGCCATTTGTAAACTATCACAAAGACAAGCAGGGAAAAATTCCTATTACACTAAGTGTAGATAAAGTCACAAGCCTCGTAGAGGAAAATAATTTTCCAAAGTCAAATTCAAAGATAGCAGCTGTTATCCGCTCTAGCGTAATTCCCGGATGGGGTCAATGGTATAATGGAGGCGGAGAAAAAGGTCTTAGTTATTTTTCCATATTCTTTATCTTGGTTGGAAATGCCGCATATCAATATATGCCCTATGCAAAAGCAAAAGCTGATTATGAAAGCACCCTCCTAATTCCTGCCAGTCCGGGACAGGGGGATACCCTACTTCTAAATTATTTTTTATTCGAGCCCAAGTACGCAGCGGTCAATCATGCAAAAAGCAATTTTAATTTATCCGTTGGATTAGTTGGTGCATTTTGGGCATGGAATGTGCTTGATTTATTTTTATATAAAGGGAATAATTTCTTTTGGGCGATCAATTTACGCGTAGCACCTTCGAATGCAATGTCGGTTTACGCGCATTCACCAATTGATTTTGATAAAAAAACGGATATCCATTTTACAGTGAGGTTCTAATGAAACGTAAAGCGAAAAAACTAAGTTTATTTTTACTTATCCTATTACTGACAACTAATTGTATAAGCTCTGTAAAAAAAAGTATCTGGGATCCCAAAAGTATCTTAGGATTTATTTTAAGTATCGATCCATTCAAATTAAATCCTCCACCAAAAAGTAAAATTACAATGCTCAGTTCGATTAACACAATCCAGGAAGGGGAATCTGCTTTGATGGGAATTTTACTCGAAAATAATCCTCACAAGCAAATCACTGTTACCTGCCAGACCGACTATCCATCTCTTCTTGTCAACGGGTCGCAAAAAGCAGAATTTATTTTTAATTCTTCAAATTTTTCTACTGAACAATCTGTTAACCTCACAACTGTAGTCGATGCCGATGATGTAAGTGATTCGGCAACTTTAAAATGCACAGCCTCAGATCTAGCCGATATGTCTACTAGCATATTAGTCTCAGATGCAGCAGGTATTATTCTCTCAGGAACCGTGCCTACTCTTTTAGAAGGCGATACTGTTACGATTGGTGTTCGACTTTCTAGAAAGCCTGCCTCAAATGTAACCGTCCTAGTAAGCCTAAACAATAGCGCTGTTACAATCAACGGGGCAACTACTCTTAGCCTCACTTTTACTCCAAGTGATTACAATACTTCTCAGGATATTGCAATTCTTGCAGTCATTGATGGAAATTCTACGGACGATCCAACCACCCTGACCTTCAAGATGAGCGGCATACCGGATGTAACCTACAACTTAAATATCGTTGATGATAATGTTATTCAATTGACAGGTCCGCCTTCTACAATTACAGAAGGTCTTTCTACCCCAATGGGAATTCGTTTTTTAAAAACTCTACTCACAAATAATTCAATTACAATTACAAGCAGCAATCCTGCTGCAATCACTGTGAACGGTGGCGCATCGGCTACTTTCAATTATACGCCCGGAAATGCTACTACCGATCAAATTGTAACTCTTGCGGCAGTCCTTGATGCAAACCTTGTATCAGAAACGGTAAGTCTCACGTTAACCGCAACAGGTGTGGCACCACTTGTAATCGTTTTATCCACAGTAGACATTGACACACAAAACTTAGTTGTCACCGGTGGGTTTGCAACAATCGATGAGAATACGAGTAATACACTCCAAGTTCATCTCACAAATTTACCTCCTTCCAATGTTACAGTTAACATTACAACTAGCAATGGAGCTTCTCTCAGTGTCTCCCCATCTACTTTAACTTTTACTGCGGGTAATTATAACATTGACCAGCCTGTTACAGTATCCGCTTTAAACGATGCAAATGAAACTGCGGAGTATCTCACCGTTATCCTCACTTCTCCAAGCGCTCCTATGCAAATATATAACGTCACGACTATTGATGATGATACGCGGATTTTACTGAGCGGTGCAACTAGTGTAAATGAAGGCGGATCATCGGTAGTAACCGTTTCTCTTTCCGGCGACCCGGGAGTGGCAAGAACAATTAACTTAACTTCGAGTAATTTACTTGCAATGACTTTAGGCACAGCAAGCCTTGCATTTACTCCAGGAAATTACTCCCAGTCAATTTCAATTAGCGGGGTTCAGGATGCAAACATTGTAAGTGAGACAGTTGTTCTATCGGCAAACGCCGGCACTC
>JANYCR010000296.1 GCA_025360185.1 Leptospiraceae bacterium
TGGGAATAATGGTGGTAAGTCGCATATCTCTTACAAGCCTTACGGGGAGATTCATAGAACAGATTCTAGTGGACCGGATATAACGCGGTTTAAGTATACGGGGCAGGAAGAGGATAAGGAGAGTGGTTTGATGTATTATAAGGCGAGGTATTATGACCCGATGATTGGGAGGTTTTTACAAGCGGATAATCTTTATGAGCCAGATAACATCTTCGGAATGAATCATTATATGTATGTGAATGGTAGTCCGATGAATTTTAGAGACGATTCAGGGAATTCGTGTGCAGCAAATTATTCAAGTGCACTTCTTGGTTTGACGATGGGACCGGTTGGGTTTGCCATTGGCGGAGTTGCACCTGGGCATAATTTTACAGGCAACGGGCGATGCGGTAAAGCGCCAAAAGGTGAAGTGGCGGCTCTCGTCGTATTATTTTCCAAATTTACAGATGATGGCATTGAAGTTGATCCAATTAAAGCGGTTGCTCTATGGCGGTACTATCAAATGCAGAATGAGAAAGGTGAACCAACAATTGTCGATGGACTAAATACGAATAGGAAGCTCTATACTGGATTTTTAATTGGATTAGCTTTTACTCATCAAATTACTAATCAGCAGGCTGTTATAGTCTACTTACTAATGACAAACAATGTTCGTCAGCCAACGAATGGAATCGATCGCGGTTCATATAACCATGATTTCTCAGATGGAAGTACGCCTCCTAAACACAAGGCAAAAGAATCGAATAATCGTTGGGTTCGAAATGCTTGGGCTAATATTCATAACCCGTGGGATCTTGCTATGGCTATGACTGGAACGGTTTTATTTAAGACATCGAATCTTATCGGTGATGCAAGCAGCATAAAGGAAGCCAAGAGGACATCCCATATGTCATGTGTACAATGTCCGAGTGTTAAATTTAACGGTTCATACCTAAAGTCTTTTAATAAGTGGAAACTCTGATAATAAAATCTAATCGGGAACCGTATGAGCATAAAAAAAGCTAAACAGAGAAGGAAATTACAATGAAACAGATTATTCCAGTTATACTTTTACTAACACTTGTTTCTTGCTGGGGGAATGACGAGAATGGCAACAGTGTTTTAATACTGACAAAACGCGATAGATGTGAAAATACTGTGAGAGAAACGAACAATGGATTTGATCCTACAACTTGCATTATTATGTTAGCAGCGGTATATAGACCGAATAAAATATCCAGTCAAGTGGATGGGACGTTACTTTGGTGTTTAAACTATCAAGTTGAAATGGCGAAGTGTAAAAAGAAGTCAGATCTTCCGCCGCCTTGATAAAGGATAATTACATTTATCCTCTTAAAATAGAATACAAACCTTAAAAATGAACAAGCGAGACGATTAAATAAAGTGAAGAGTACAAAGATTAGATGTAAGTATAAATAGACGTGATTCTAGATAGCGGAATCAAGCTTTACGGATAGTTTTGATTAGGATTGATTTTAAAAAGGTCATGTGACTGACGCGGCGAAGCTATGTAAACTAATGATTAATTGTCAATGGTAAATGATTAATGGAAGAGTGAAGGAAAGCGTAAAAGCGATAGAGGCAAATGGCAAACGCAATGAGTAAAGCAAATATACAACCAAGCCCCGCGTTAAGGATGGAGGCGGTATCAATAAATTGCATACTTGTTTATGCATTACTCTATGCGGCGAATCGCAATTTATTGATAATAGCCGAGAGCCTGCCGGCGGTTTACGTGGAGTATCTTCTATTAATGCGTTTAATTATTCTTATCCACTTGAATCGCCGAACGCCCAAAGTCTCAACCGGTAACAGAATCAAGAAGACGAGTAAGACAAGTGGAGTCGTAGTCTACAACTTCGACGGATTATACGAAATAGCCAAAACACCAGGTCAGGGCGATAAGCACACGTTATACTTCAAGGGACTGTATGGAGATATATTCAGCCAGATGACTCGTAATGATGCGCAGTTGGTTGCAGACGCTTCTAGTGGTAGTAAATCCCCTAACTTCTTAGAGTTTGTCGGATTATCAGGAGTATTCCCCTTTGTGAAAGGGGATGCTTTCCCGCCCAACTTTTTTGTAAAAAGTTTCTTTTGTGAAGATGTTTCAGGTTCGTGTTATGATTATTATGCAAATAGTTTAAAATATTATTGGATTAAGGGAGTAGTAGAGGGATATACAGTCATTAGCCGTGTAGAGTTTAGA
>JANYCR010000347.1 GCA_025360185.1 Leptospiraceae bacterium
CATCAAGAAAAACAAATTTTTCTTCATAAATTGTTTTTACTTCTTTTACTCTTGAAATAAAAAATCCTGCACTCGCTGAAATAAATCTTCCAGTCTCCGACCAAATTTCAATATTTTTCCAGGCTGAGGAGTTCCATACACTCTGAAGAAATTCTTTTAAAAGTAATCGATCTAATTCTATGTCTTCTATTTTATATGGGACACCGATACCCAAACCAAGATCAACGATTTTGATTTCAATTCCAGATTCTAAGAATAGCTTTAAAATTTCATCTATACAAATGACTGATTCTTTTATTTCTTCTATCTTTAGTCTTTGTGTGCCAAAATAAAAATGCAGCCCGGCGAATTTTTTTAAGTAATCATTACTACACTTTTTAATAACTTCCACAGCTTCTTCTGCGGCTAATCCGAATTGGCTTCCTTTCGCCATGCTAATACCTGTCATTTTTTTTCCGGGATTAATTCTAAGTAAAAATCTTGTCTTAGCCTGAGAAAGTTTACTATCGTTAAATCTATCTAATTCTTTTTTTGAGTCTATGACAAACGTTGTAATTCCAAATTCTTGAAATTTATTAAAAAGAGAGATGGACTTAGATACACCGCCTGCAAGAATATTTTGGGGTTCGAGCCCGATACTTTCGCATACTTTCAATTCTCCTTCGCCGGTAATTTCTGCCCCATATCCTTGTTCGGTAATTAATCTTACTAATTCGGACTGTGGATTTGCTTTTAAGGAATAAAAAAGTTTTGAATTTTTGGGAAAGAGATTTTTAAAATAATCACAATTATTTTGTAAAATACGTTCACTATAAATATAGGCCGGAGTATGGATTGCATCTTGATTTTGTTTTATCCAATCTAAGAGTTCAGTCATTTTTTTTCTCTTCATGGTAATCGGATTCCGTATTTACATCCCATATTGTTTTTTTTGATAAATCACCGTTTACGATGGCATCCACTGCTTTCATAGCGGTTAACATCGAATGGTCGGAATTATTATATTTATGCATACCGTTTCTACCAATTAGGTAAAGATTTTCAAATTGATTCGTGAATTCTATGATCTTGTCAAATTCATTATAAGTACCAAAATAAGAAGGGTAAGCCTTTGGAACTTTTAATACCATGTGATCCAATACATCACTTTCTTTTATTATTCCAATCATTTCTAATTCTTTGATAGCAAGCTTCGAAAACTTTTGATTATTTGTTTTCCAAAGCTCGTCTCCATCGTTACAAAAATACTCTGCTCCAAGCCATACCTTAGAAGAATCTTTTACAAGAAAGGGACTCCAATTATTAAATATTTGAAGTCTTCCGCATTTTACTCTCGGATCTTGGATATAAATCCAATTATCCTCTATTAATTTTTTAAATTGAGATTTAGATGAAATATCTTTTATTAAAATTTTCTCTACTAGAATTCCGACAGTAATGAAATTTCGATATGGAAGATCGAAGGCTATTCTTTTTATGTCCTCTGGAACTTTTTTTCCCATTGCTAAAATAAGTTCTGATACCGGCATAGTTGAAAAAAAGAGTTTTCCATTGATTTTTGTTTCTTTACCAGTTTTAGTATCAAGAACACTTATGGCAGTGATTAAATTTTTCTTTGAATGGAGATGTATGACTTTATGATTTTTAATGATTTTGACTTCGTTTTTCTTTATTAAAAATTCAACCCTATCCCAAAATTGTCCCGGACCAAACTTTGGGTAAAGGAAACGCTCTATTAGACTCGTTTCTGTATTTTTTTGATATAGGTCATTCGTTCTGAATATAAATTTACGCACACTGTGAGTAAAGGTTTTAAATCCTGTTAAACTTTTTATTCTTTGGGCACCCCAATCAGCTTTTATTTTCGTACAAGGTACTCCCCAAACTTTTTCTGTGTAATCTTTAAAAAAAGTTCTATAAAGTTCTTTCCCAAATCTATTGATAAAAAAATCTTCCAGCGAATTTACTATTCTAATAGGGAATAAGTGAGATTTTATAAAACTAAAAAAAATTTTTAGCGACCTGTAAAGTCCCAGTCCTTTTAGCGTTTGAATATTTATTTTGACGGGGTAATCAAAAAATTTACTTAAAAAAAATATCCTAGATTTTCTCTGGCGTATGAGCATCGCAGAAGATTTTTTGGAGTTAGAATAATCAATCGGCATAATTTTTAGCCACCAATCCATCACTCTTTGGGATTTGGAAAAAAATCTATGACCTCCTATGTCCAAATAATTTCCCTTGTATCGTACTGTTTGACATAGTCCTCCTGTCTTGTTACTCATTTCAAAAATAATCGGTTTATACTTTGTTCTTTCTAATAATTCATATGCCGCAGTAAGGCCAGCCGGACCTGCTCCAATAATTAATGCTGTTTCTCTTTTATTCATACTCATAAAAATTCAAAGTATTTATTTTACCTTTCACTGCTACAGCTCCTAATAGATTATCTGACTGAGTGAATGTTTGAACTGTATAAATTGAATTTTCTATTTCAGTAGAAAACATAGAACTAGGTGAAATAAGGTAATTTGCTATGTCGGGTAATTTAATGTATTGGGAAATTCCGATTCCAATGCATTTTAAAATTGCTTCACGGGTTATCCATATCTGATAAAATTTTGTAATCCTTTCTTCTGAATTTAAACTTAACAAATATGCATAATCAGCTTGGTTAAAGAAAGATTTTGCGACATCCATTAAATCATCTTGATAAATACAGAACTCCAAATCGATTCCGCATTCTTTATCATTGGATATTATCAATGCAAAAATATTTTCAGAATGGGTAATATTAAAAAAAATATTTACTTTCTTATTATCACAAACTAAATATGGTTTTCCAAATCTTGTTTTGTTAAAATTAAAATTCTTCTTTTCAAATTCGACATAAAATGATAATATAGATTTAAGAATTTCTGTTAATTCTTCCTTGTTATTTTTATTAAACTGACCTCTCCAAATATGTATATCATTCGGGATAATTTTAAGAATCTGCCTATCTTTAAAAAGTGAGACGTTTATATTTATAGTATCTCTTTCTTGCGTCGAACCGGCTAATTCGTGTCTCACTTATATATCATCCTACTCAAAAATTCAATTGTTCATTAGCTGGTAGCCGTGTAAAGATTATTTCGAGAAATGTTGTGACTGTTATTTTGGATTCTATTTCCTCAAGATTGTGCAGTAATTTGCAAAGAGGACAAAATTGCTACGACAACCTTTGAGAAGACTTTCCCTTTTAATCTTCAAAAGTAAATTTTTCTTTTGGTTTTAATTGAATTCCTGATTTCTTTAAAAAGAATTCTTGCACTTCGGGAAATTCCATGAAGTGGTAATTGTAAATGCTTCCGTAACTAACGTATAATTCTTCGCCTTTCTTTATATCGCGTGTCGCATAGAGACGAATGTAGGGATCCTCACAATGTTTTAAGAAATGCACATTTTGGATTTTAGTCGGTTTACCATTTATCTTAGCTGGCGCAAAATTGACCTTAGACCCGTAGTGTTCTCTGTTTCCATCTATGTAAGGAAAGTTTGGTTCGTTCGCGCATTCGGGCATTGTGAACATATACCAGTGCTCGTTTTTTTCATGCAGAGCATTGTATTCTTTGCGGGTAATTTTTTTACCTTCATAGTGAGTGACCATGGTGTCCTTGGGAATATCTTTAGCGGCAAACAGTCCCATGCCGGCACCTGGAATATGAGAAGGTTTGATAACGACGTATTCATTATCTTCAATACTTTTAATACTTGTAGTTGTACAAGCATTAATGACAAATAAAAGGGTGAGAAAAAGTTTCATTGAAATAAATTTCCTTATAGTTTAGTTAGGGGTAGGATTAGAATTCTCTGCCGGCCTATTTTCATAGTCTTCATCTAGTAAATGCGAAGAAATCAAAAAATCTGCGGTTGAGCGATTGCAAGCCATAGGAACATTGTACAAAACCGCAATTCTTAAAAGGGCTTTCACATCTGGATCATGAGGCTGGGCAGAGAGAGGATCCCAGAAAAAAATCATGATATCAATTCCACCGTCTACAATCTTTGCTCCAATCTGTTGATCGCCACCAAGTGGACCAGAAATAAAACGATGCACGGGTAGACCTGTGCTTTCCGCAATAATTTTTCCTGTGGTGCCAGTGGCGGATAAGAAGTGTTTGGCGAGAGTGCCTTTGTTAAAAGTGACCCAATCTAATAAATCTTTCTTTTTATTATCGTGGGCAACGAGAACGATGCGCTTTGTTTTTTCCATAGAATCAGACTTGGCTGACTCTATGGTTTGTCAACTGTTTTGCTTGTATAAGGGTTAAATTTCTAAGCGATAAGAATTTTTATTTATTAGTTTATTGCCTTTCACCTCTCTCGTGTTCAAAAGTTTTCCATCTATGTTATAATTGTAAACAGCCCGAAGCATATCTCCATTATTATAAGTTCCTTTTGTAAGAATAATATTTTTTCCGTCCGATTTATATTCATAATTCACACCGGTAACTTTTCCGTTGATAGCTGAATAGCTAGAATAAGAAACATGCATGAGACCTGGATAGGCTTTGCCATTTTCAAGACTGTGCTGGATATTTTGAAAGAAATTTCTAGTATTACCGGAATTTAAAAAAGTAAAATCGGTGAAAAAAACTTTATCAAATTCATCAAGTTCAGCTTGATTTTGCCTGGACTCCGAAATGAACTTTAGATGAGATTGAAAAAGTTTTTGGATTTGAGTATCCAAGTTTGGGATTTTTGTAATCGACCTATCAGGTCTAGACTGCATGTTTTTTTGGTCGTAGTGCCAATAGAGAAAGTAAAGTTAAAAAACCAGAAGCTCCCATTACGATAGCCATTGGCATTGCTGTTCCATCATGGAGGATACTCACAGTTGCCGTTGCAAGGACAGCGAATATCATCTGTAATCCACCCATGAGAGCAGAAGCGCTACCAGCATTACGTGTGAAAGGCGCCATGGATAGGGCAGAAGCATTCGGAACTATAAACCCAAATCCACTGACTAATAAGAAAATCAAACCGAGCATTGGAATTAGTCCGAGCCCAAGATAGATTGATAAGAATAGTAAAATTCCTAGCGGCAAATATAGATAAGACACGGTAAGCACAATTCTTTCCGATTCGAATTTTGTCAGTAAGAAGCGATTCACCTGGCTAGATAGTATTAGCCCTGCAGCATTGGAAGCAAATACCCAACCGTATTGTTGTTCGGATAATCCGAATAATCCCATAAAAACAAAAGGGGATCCGCCAATGTAGGCAAACATCACGGATGCTGCAAAACCGGATGCAATTGTGTAAGTATAAAATCTAGGCACGGTAATCACCGCAAAATACTCCTTTAATACTTCTATTGGTTTTAGAGAAACGCTTGGATCTGCTTCTTTTGTTCCGGTGAGATAGAATTGAACTCCTAGAATTGTTAGAATTCCTATTGCTCCGAGGGTAATGAATATTACCTTCCAACTTGCATAGGCTAAAATAAAACTTCCAACACTCGGGGCAATGATGGGCGCAACACCCATGACTAAAATAATTTGGGAAAATACTTTGGCGCCTTCATGCGGGCTGAATGCATCTCTTACGATTGCACGTGAAATTACCATCCCAGCACAGGCTCCGAGAGATTGAAAAAAGCGAAGTAACATTAAAATCCAGACGTTATCCGCTAGAGCGCAACCGATGGAGGTTAATACGAATATGACTAACCCAACGAGTAATGGAGTTTTTCTCCCAAACCTATCGATTACCGGTCCATAGATTAATTGTCCGAAAGAAAATCCAAAAAAGAAACTAGTAAGAGTAAGTTGAACATTTGCTATTGGAGTATTTAAGTCTTTAGAAATAGCCTGTAATCCAGGCAAATACATATCAATGGAAAATGGACCAATAGCAGTAATAGTTCCAAGAAGTAAAATTAAAATTCGATTGGAAGTTTTCATAATTCTAGAAACCCATTAGCCGCTAAAAAGTCTATTGTAAAAAAGAAAATACTATCTTTTTAAAGATTGCAAAATTCTAATGAAATTCAGGTGTAATTACGTGAACATACTTGCATGGGAAATTTTTAAATTTGTAGAAACTATTTTTTTTCTCGGAATTGTAATAAATATTTTTTCTTATCTCTGCCGGTTTCTAATTATTTACCGCAACCAGCATACAAAAATTTTTTTTCGTACGATTAAAGAAGGGTTTTCTAAAAAAATCCTAATTCGAAATAGCCTCAATTTATCTTTACTCATTACATCCATTTCTGTTTTTTGGTATATGCTAAAAATTAGTAAGAGTTTAAAGTCTTTTTCTATCCAAGAGGCATATACTCATAATTCGCTAACTACAATTTATATCCTCCTAGCTTCGGCTATCCTTTTGATTTATAGCATCACTTTGTCCATTATTAATGTCTATAAAATAAAAGAGCTAACGCCAACCCTTGGTTATCTGTCCTTTTGGAATTCAGCGGATAATCTATTTAATACGCTTGGCGGTGGGAAGGTATTTAAACCATTTACGGATATGAGCACTTCTTTTCGTAAATATTTAATTCAATCTAAACTTTCTGAAGTTCTTGTGAGCACTGTTTTACTTGTAATTTTAGAATATGTTTATAAAATTCTCATCGTTCTAACACTGGTGTTCTTATTATCATGAAATCAATTTTTGAAAATTTAGCTCAAGGATTACTATGCTATACTGAGAAGACTCGAGAGATTAAAATGGCTACAACATATTATGCTAGATAGCGAAGGAAAAAATTTATTGAATTCCTTGCAATTTTTAATGCTACAGAGTGTTGTACCCTAGAGGCGCCTTGTATGAGCTATATTCGAAAATTAACCTTAATCGTATTTTGTATATATTTTTTACCTAGCTGTTATTTAAACCCTTTCCTAAAAAAATATTTATTTCCCATTTCCGGGTCGGATTTAGAAAAATTTGTACCAGCTGTGGCAATGTCTAATTCCGGTAGCTCAGCTTCTAACTCTTCCATTTCAATCTCATCGCTAACTACTACTAGCATATCTGGATACTATAAACAGGGTTCTGAAATTTCAATTAAAGCTCAGTTTTCCACTACTGTAAAAGTGGTTAATACTCCTAAGTTTAAATTAAATAATAATGGCACGGCTTCTTACATATCAGGGACAGGAACAAAAGAACTTCTATTTTCTTATATAGTCCAAAGCGGAGAAGACATCAATACTTTAGATGTTGCAGATAAGAGTAAATTAACGCTTACGAGCGGACAAATACAATTATCCTCTGGGACTACAGCTACAAGCTTTACTTTAACATCGGGGGGATTTAGCAATTCCCAAACTATTCTAATCATTGATACTACCTCGCCTACAATCTCAAAAATTGATTCGATTACCACAGATGGAATTTACGGAATTGGACAGACTCTGACTATTCAAGTAAGTTTTTCAGAGCCTATCTTTGTCACTGGAACTCCTACATTAACATTGGAAACCGGTGCATCGGATGCGGTTGTAAATTACACTAGTACTTCTACTTCTATATTGACTTTTGTTTATACAATAGCGAATGGAGAAGATTCAAGTGATTTAGATGTAGTCGATTCTAGTTCCTTTAATTTAAACGGGGGAACTATTTTAGATTCTGCCGGCAATTCAGTAGTAACCACACTGCCTGCACCCGGTGCGACTAACTCACTCGGTCAAAATAGAAATCTAGTCGTAGCAACTGCAATTCCAACTACTTCATTTGCATTAGCAAGCTCGAACGGAGCGGAATCTAGTCTTAGCCCGACGATGACAGTAAATCTAAGCTCTGTAAGTGCTAGTACCATTACAGTAGACTATGCGGTTTCGGGTGGAACAGCAACTGGATCAGGCACAGACTACACATTAGCCTCAGGAACTCTTACCTTTGCATCCGGTGTCACTTCTCAAAATATTTCTTTTTCTGTAGTCGATGATGTGTTAAATGAAGTGAATGAAACTATTATTGTTACTCTCAGCAATCCATCCAATGCAACGTTAGGCGCAACGTTCGTGCATACATACACCATTAATGATGACGATCCAGTCCCAAGCATAGCCATTAACGACGTAACACTTGGTGAAGGAAATTCCGGTTCTGCTACATTGACTTTTGCTGTAACCTTGTCTGCTGTGAGTGGTGCAACGGTTACTGTAGATTATGCGACTACAGACTCATCCGCTCTTGCTGGATCTGACTATACTGGAATTGGAACGACTACTTTGACTTTTATTCCGGGTGTCACAACTCAGAATGTAAACGTTACAATACTAGGGGATAATGACTATGAGACGACGGAAACTTTTTTTGTCAATTTAACAAACGTCGTAAATAGTACAATTGCAGATTCACAAGGAATTGGAACTATCACTAATGATGATGTGATTCCGTCTGTAAGTTATTCTGCTGCATCATCGAGTGGGGCAGAGTCTGTGACTGCTGTAAATATTCCAGTTACTTTGTCTGCCTTATCTTATCAAACGGTAACTGTAGATTATGCGGTAACAGGTGGAACGGCTACAGGCAGTGGAACTGACTACACGCTTGCTAGTGGCACATTGACCTACACTCCGGGTGTATCCTCTCAAAATATAACAGTAACTGTTAATAATGATACGTTAAATGAAACTAATGAAACAGTCATAGTAACAATTAGCAATCCAACTAATTCAACTCTCGGAGGGACAACGGTTCATACGTATACGATTAACGACGATGATCCTCTTCCCACTGTTTCTTTCGCAGTCGCAGCGAGTAATTCCGGCAATGAGTCCTCTACTACTAGAACAGTAAGTGTAAATCTCTCAGCCGCATCCGGTCAGACTGTAACGGTAGTAGTCACGGACGGTGGCGGAACAGCAACAACTGGAACAGACTATACAGCTATTGGTTCCCCACTTACATTGACTTTTAATCCTGGCGTAACAACGCAAACTGTGAATATCCCCATAATTCAAGATTTACTTTTTGAAACTGGTGGGGAAACTATTATTTTGACGCTCGGAACTCCGGGTAATTCTACATTAGGCGGAACTACGGTTCATACCTTTACAATCACAGAAGATGATTTCCCGATTACTGCTGCACTTACTCTAGACTGTAACGGAAACGGTTATATTGATCATTATAAAATGACATTTGGGGCAAACGTAATTGATTCTACCTTTCCCGGGTATATAGCAAATAGCCTCGGAACAGTTACACCAGAGTGGCAGGTCGCTTCTTACAGTAACGTTCGCTTGGATCATGGCACTGCGCTTAGTTGTGGAGCCGAGGTGGATACGGCAAATGACAATATCCTCTACATTGCATTTACGGAAAATGGCGGATATGACACAGGGGCAAAGCCCGATTTAACCACAACTGTGAATCTAGCGTTAGCCAGC
>JANYCR010000401.1 GCA_025360185.1 Leptospiraceae bacterium
TTTATCATATTCAAATGTAGAGAGACTTAATACTTCAATTACAAGATCAGCCGTTGTAGGAATTTCTTTTTCAAAGCGGGTCAGTGATTCTTTGGATAAGCAAAATAAATCAGGCTCTAACCAAGTAGTTTTGGTTCTTTGAATGCCTGCACGAGGTCTGTAAATTCTGCCTCCAATTTTCTCTTTTCCAAGAAACGTCACTAAAAGAAAATTTAATTTCTCAATAATATTGGAATGTCTCCAATCGGGCATAGGACTCATATACAATACTCCATTTATCAATTCCATTTTGGAAAAATCTTTTGGTTCAGGGAGAAGAAAGAACTCATCGAGTGTATATGTTTTAACTAAAGGAGAAGCGTTGATTAAAAAACTAGAATCTACCACTATCATAGCTCAAATATGCTCCTATATAATTTGCTGTCATCCTATTTTTGCAGTATTGTTTATGGGAAATTTTCTTGTTTATTTGCCAGATAGACCCCCGATAAAAGGTTTCAAGGGTGATAGGGGTAATAATCTCCATTTTTAAAAATAACACTTACTTTTATTGAATAAGATTGCAAGGAAAATGACCGATTCTAATAGTAGATTGTAATTATTGGTATAGTATGAAAATTAAAAACTTAATCCTTCCTGCGTCTTTCTTCGTGGCATTTCTAAACCTGTTCTTTTCCGTGGTGACTATTTTTATTAGTTTTGTTTCTTATCAGAATTCAGAACGAATTTTGAATTCTGAAATTCCACTTTTCAACAGTGCATGGTCAATTCTATTAGAAGATACTAAGATTACAGATAATGCAGTCTTTTTTTCTTATTCCGGGGAGACACAATATAAAGAAAGTTATGATAATCATGTAAAACAACTAGAAAAAGAACTAGACTACAGTATGAAGAATTCAGGAACACAAGAGAAAAAGATTTTTGAAAGTGTTTCCTCTGTTAATAATTCTCTCATTGATTTAGAAACGAAGATGTTTGATCAAGGGGCTAAGGGCAAATTGACAGAAGCTCAGGCAATTTTAAAAGGGCAGGATTACCATCAAAATAAAAAAGTTTATTCTGAAGCAGTAAAAAAGTTTTTTGAAAGCCAACAGGGAAGACTTTCTGCTACTCTAAAAGACCAAATTTCTAATTCTAGACTTTTATTTTATTCTGCATTTGTACTTTCTCTGCTTGGACTCAGTGCGACAATCTTCATTATCCTCTGGCTATCAAAAGGTGTGATCAAACCACTCGAAAAAGCAGCCGATTATTCCGGTGGAATTGCTCTTGGAGATTTAACCGTCGCAATTGAAGCGAAAGGCAAAGGAGAATTTGCCGATCTATTTCGTTCTATCGGCGGACTCGTTACTAAATTTCACCAGGTGCTAGAAGGAATTTTCTTAGCTTCCGAGGATGTAAAATCTTCTTCGATGAATATGAAAATTGCAGTTGTGATGATGCGTGATGACTTAGAAAAACAAACTGCCGGCTCTGAAGCGATAGCAAAAAAGATTTTTGAAATTGTAAATGCAAGTAATAGTATTACAGTGATGACCTCTGAGCAAAGCAACAAGATTGAGCAAATGCTTTCCAAACTAAGAGACCAATCCTCGCTTGTGCAAAATTTAGGGGATAAGACTAAGATAACTACAAGAGACACTGGAATTATTTCTAATGAGCTCGATCAAGGAAAAACTTCACTTAATACTTTAAATGAACGTATGCAAGAGATTTACAATACAACCGGTCAGATTACAGAAGTGGTTTCTATTATTAATACAATTGCCGACCAGACTAACCTTCTGGCACTTAACGCATCTATCGAAGCGGCAAGAGCAGGAAATGAAGGAAAAGGCTTCGCAGTAGTAGCCGCAGAGGTATCACGACTTGCTGATCAAACCGCTGGAAGCACTAAGTCTATTAAAGACATCGTTCGCAAAAATTCTTCTCTTGTAAAAGCAGGCATGGACGGACTCGTAGAACTAACCTCTATGTTTGATACCATACTTGAGCGGGTAAAAGGAATTAACCTCAAGACTAACGATGTAAAAGGTTTGATTGAAGAATACAGCCAATTAACCTCTCATTTGGAAGTGACAATTCAAAATGTAAAAACCATTTCTTCTGAAATTTTTAAATCTACAGATGAACATTTAAAAGCAATTTCAACTATTTCTGAGACGGCTAACAGCATAAGTAAAGTAACTTTACAAAACTTTACCAGGCTCGATGCCTTATCAGATGATTCTAAATTCTTAGAGACAGTTTCCGAAGATTTGAAAAAGCAAGTTGGTTTCTTCAAACTTTAAAATATGAAATTGGCTTAATTGGTATTATCCTCTGGCAATGGAAAGTGATTCGGAAATTGAAGAAGGGTGAAAGCTAGTTAGATTTGCTGATACCGTAGTCTATCGATGTAAAGAATTAAAACATTTAATGCGCATCGCCGTTGCAACTTATTATTGACATTGGTACAATCTATAATTACTTGTTTCTTTTTTATTCAGTCTAAAACAATGATTCGATATTTTACAGTCTAAATCACTTCTCGTTAGTAGATAGGGTTCGTTCGGGAGATCATGTAAACTTATTTTATATGTTCTCTGCAAAACGGCTACAAGGTAAAGATCAAAAAGTAGTCCCGTATTGCAGACGGTTACTTTTGTTCTAGGTTTTATGGGAAGTTTTTCTACTACAAAGTCTTCATAATATTCCTTTAAATGTTTGCTGGATTTAAAATTAATCGCTGCTAACCCAAAAGAAGATAAAAATAAAATAGAAGATAAAATTATAAGATTTCGCTTAAGAATAATAGAGTTTGAAATTTTTTCTTCCACTCCATCTGCAAAATGAATGAATAAAAAAGAAAGAGCTAAAATATAATAAGGCGTAGCCGGAACTATATATCTAGGAGGAACTCTGGAAAATATATAAGGAAAACTACCCATCAATCCCACTAGCAAAAACAATAATCCATTTTTATCAAAATTGAGTTTTAAATTTTTTATTAATAGTAGCGGTAAGCAGAAAAGGAATGGGATTCCAATTTCTCTAGTCATTATTGAGAAAAAATCCGAATGGATTGTAATATAACCTTTGTTTGCCACAACATAATCCGCTTTTCTTTTATAAAATTGATGAATCAGATTCATTGCCTCAGCATTATTATAAATGAAATACGCTGGAATTAAAAAACCAATTAAGACCAGCCCAAAAATCCAAATAGATTTCTTTATTTGAATATGTCGAGTAAATGCTAATACTAGTGGCAGAAATAATATAAAAGAGCCAGCGGGTCCTTTAATCAAAGAACTTCCCATTAAACAAAGTCCGGCTAATAAAGAGTATACGATTTGTAAAAAATATTTTGCGTCGTTTGATTTTACTATTAAGAAGGTAGCCAATAAACAAAAAAGCGTAATCGTATTATCCAATAAATTGCCTATGAACGCATAAGCAGATAATGGCGCGATAGCAAAAAGTAATATTGGAAACCAGGCACCATCTCTCTTTGTCAGCATTTGATAAATAAGACCGATTAAATACAGGCAAACAAAACCCTGTGATAAGCTCCAGAAGTTTTCAAGAAACTCAACATCACCTAAAATTCTAAATGGTATAGATTGCAACCAAAAGGCAAACGGCAAATGTTCAATTTCAATAGGAAAAAAAGTTTCAGTAAGTTGGGGCTTCCAAAAACTGCCAACTCCTTCGGCAAGATTTCTTGAAATGCTTGCATAATAGATCCCATCTATAAAATTTCCATAAGTCAATAAATTCGGAAACGTTAGTATTGCAAATACTGCAAATGCAAAAATGTATAGAAGTTTATTTATTTTCATTTTAATTCGCCATATGTTAATTTAAAAATATGATCGGCTACAGAAAAATACTCTTCATCGTGCGTTATTACAAAAACCATTTTTCTTTTTTCTTTTAACTCTTTTAAAATTTCATAATAAAATATTTTTCGCGCTTCTTTATCCTGATGAGATGCCCATTCGTCGAAAATATAAATAGATCTGTCTTCTAATAAAATTGAAATTAATGCTAACCGACTTCTTTGTCCTATTGACATTTTTTCTATGGAAATAGACGAATCATTCGAATTCAAAAATTGACTTATCTTAAATCTTTGAAAGTAATCTTGATAATTCCCTAGCTTTTTGAATGGCAGGCTTTCTAAAAGAAAATGATCAGAAAAAATTACTGAATAAAGATTTCTATACTGTTCCCTATTTCCATCATCAATTATAGATCCATCTATTTTAATTACTCCTGAATTAGGTTTATATAAACCACAAATCAATTTGGCAAGAGTTGATTTACCGCTACCGTTTCCCCCACATATAAAAATAATTTCCCCAGAATGAATTTCCATATTAATAGATTTGAGTGAAAATTGTTCTTTTTCAATTTCTGATTTATAACTAAAAGAAATATCTTTTAAAATTAATTTAAAATCAATGTTACTAATGATTTTATTTGGAAACTCTTTTTCTTTTGGCTCTTTTGATAATGAGGATAATAGTGATTTGATTTTATGAATGGAAACTAATCCACGTCCAAGTCCCGGTATCCAGGCAAGCACAAGAAATACAGGGGCACTTAAATAAAGTAAAATCAGACTATAACTCGTCAGGGTAGACTTTGTTTGCTCCGAATTTTCCGATTGAAAAATATAAAATAGGAGTCCGAGCATTAAGAATATGAGTAATCGTCCGCTACTAGTTGCAAGGTAGTAAAAAAAATATCCTCTAAAAGAATTTTCTTGGTAATGTTCGGAACTTTTTTTTATACTTTCTTCAATAAAACTTATCTTTCTTTCCTTGTTCAATTTTAAAGATTTTATATTTTCTGATAAAGCCTTAAGTTGTTTAAATAAAATCTCCTGGTCTTTTCTTGCTTTAACAAGGTATCTTTGACCTCTCATTACCGGAAATATGTAAGCGATTAAGCCAATGCAGGTAATCAGGGTTGCCACAAAAAATACAAAATGAGAAATATAAAACAAATAGCAAATGCAAATTGCTATAATAATAGAATTCATAATTACAGTCGGAATTCCAGGCACTGCTCGAAGGATTTCATTTAAATCTTCTGAAAGTGTAGATAAAAGTGAGGAGGATCCTTCAGATTCTGTTTCTAGTAAAGGAGCGAGTAAAACTCTCTCGTATATATAAGATTGTAAATTAAAAACTGCATTCTGCGTAATGCGGATTAAAAAAGCAGAGTTCACTAAAGAAGTAAAAAGCATAACCAAACCAGCTCCAAAATAGAACCATATAGAAAATTCGTTCAATGTATACTGAGAGTTTACGTATTGAAGAAAATATAGAAGATATAAATTGCTAAATCCTCCAATGATTCCAGCTATAATGGATACGGATAACATCCATTTTGCTTTCCATCCTAATTTTAAAATTGAATTCAAATTAAAGTCTTCCAATTGTGTTTAATGTCTCCAATATCAATATAAAACATTTTGAATAGAATTTTTTTCGTCCCAGGCGGTCTTAATTCCTTCTAGAATTATTTTTTTGAGAGTATCTAAACTCAACCTCGCATTTAATTTAGTATTCTTTTTATTTTTTAAAAGCATTCCTAATTCGAGACTGGCTTTTGTTTGAAAATCAATAAAGGATTCCTTGTCCGGGTTTTGTTGAAACCCCGTTTCATAACCAGTAAAAGATTTTTTTCTTTCAGCAGTTTCCTGTGGCGAAATATCTAAATAGTAAAGTAAATCCGGTTCGGGGAATATCTCTGTAATCTTTTGAATTAAGGATCGCTCGACTCCGTAAGCAAGTTCTGAAGAGCAATACTTATACCAGTAAGCATTTAATAATAAGATATGAGCTTTTTTCTGAAAGGCAATTTCCATAGATTGTAAAAGCCAATGAAAAATAAAAAGAAGTCTTGCTTCGGGGGATAGGTTTCGCGCATAATCATCAGCATTCCTTTTCGAAAATGAAAAAGAAATTTTTTCACTTAAATGATTCATTGTGTCCCAAACCGTAACTTCTTCTGCCTCTAATCCAAAT
>JANYCR010000185.1 GCA_025360185.1 Leptospiraceae bacterium
AAAACAAACTTAATAGCACTCTTAGATCAAGGAGAAAGTGAGTAAGATTTTTAGGTGTTGCGCACTCACTATTTTTAAAAGTGCTTGCGCATACTCCATATTATTCGCTAGTGCGCCGGGCTCTCAACTAATGCCAATTTTTTGAAGAGACAAAAAATTGACACCGGTTTGATCCCTAACACTCATCATTTGAAATATCCTTTAGATATAGTTCGGATTGGCATTTTTGTTGATACTTTGCATTTTTTGCTATTGCCTGGTCTTTTCGGTGATGTGCTAAACTTTTACATGATAACCACGTGCAAAGTTTTGCTTAACTCGCTGCAAAGTCCAAAAACTCGTTAGCTCTAAACTAGGTAAAGTAGGAACTATTTTTTTCAACCCAGCTTGGACTAAAATGCGAAACAAACCTAGTAAGTCCAGCTTCAGTAAATAGACAAACACCCAACAGCGAGATTTCCCAAATGCTAGAGCCAGTTCACCTAACTCAATCCAGTCTGAGTTCATCGGACGAAAATTTATTCTTTGTAAATCTAGTCCTTCTTCTTGGTATTCTGTTTTTACTTTTTTGGGTTCGGGAATCATACCAGTGTGAGTAAAAGTGCGATATCGGCGGAGTAGTTTTCTTAGGTAAATCGAAATATTATTTTTTTCTCTTACCCGAAGAAAATCTTCAATCATATGTTTTGGGATGAGTAAAGTGGAAATAGTTTTTTCACACTCATCTAGTTTATCAATTACAAAGGCATTTGAGTTTCTAAATAGTATCATATCTATACTAGGTAAAAAATACTATTTTTTGTGCGGAGATTCTCAGCGAAAATTTTAAAAAACAATTATACTCAGTGAAGCTTCAACCTCCTCTCAGCATTTCTCCACGATTCCAAATAATATTTGTATCGTTTCCGTTTCTTGTCTAAATCTTCTCCGAAACTACGATCGTCGGTAATATAGATTTTATCAACTGCAATTTCTGCGAGGCTAAGGTTGTTTTTTTTCGCAAATGCCCAGAATTCCATCGGAAATGCGTATCCGTATTCAGTGAATGCAAAATTCTTTAAAGTAGAAGTAGTATACCGCTTGAAGCCGCAAAATGCATCCGTAATATACCAGCCGTATTTTTTATTGATAGCTGTGGTTATACGGCGATTAATCTCTACCCTGTCTTCGGGTGGAACAATTCCAATAGACCTAGACTTGGGCGCATAACGGCTACCACTTACAACATCAATCTTTCGATTATAACCTGCAAATCTTTCTAAATCTTTTGGCTGGTGCTGCTCATCGCAGTCCATCGTTATTAGGAATGGATAATTCTTATTAATCCCGAACTCAAATCCATAAATCAAACTAGAACCATAGCCTGCATTTTTTTTATGATGTACAAATAAATACGAATGCGCTTTTTGGATTTCATTCAAAATAATATCTGTCCCATCAGAAGAGCCATCGTTTACAAATAATATATCTGCAAAGTCATGACAAGCGGCTATTGTGTGTATTGCGACATCATAGACGGTTGCCTTTTCGTTATAGACGGGGATTATTACTAAAAATTCTTTCACTACAGCAAATTCGTAATAGCCCCATTCGATGCTGATTGAACGAGATGCGCATACTTTGCTAAAACCCCTGACTTATAACGAGGCTCCGGTTTTTTCCAAGCCTTTAAACGAGTAGCAATTTCTTCCTCAGAAAGTTTTATTTCTAGAAGATTTTTAGTTGCGTCTATCGTTACAGTATCACTTTCTTGAACAATAGCAAGTGGTCCACCATCAAATGCTTCCGGTGTAATATGACCTACAACAAGCCCATGAGTTCCGCCGCTGAAGCGACCATCTGTCATTAGCCCCACATCTTCTCCGAGACCTTTTCCTATAATAGCGGCGGTAACAGCAAGCATTTCACGCATTCCAGGACCACCCTTTGGACCTTCGTAGCGGATAATGATAACATCTCCCTTCTTGATCTTGTCGGCCATGATTGCTTCAAAACAGGCATCTTCTGAATCAAATACTTTTGCAGGACCTGTGATTGCAAAATGATTTAGACCAGAAATTTTAGCCACGGCTCCATCGGGTGCGAGGTTCCCTTTTAAAATAACTAGTGGACCAGAAGCAAATAGTGGTTTGTCTTTAGAACGGACAATAGTTTGGTCTTTTGCAAGAGCGGGCATATCCTTTAAATTTTCTGCGATAGTCTTTCCCGTTACAGTGAGACAATCTCCATGTAGCATTCCATCGGCTAACATCTGTTTCATCACACCATGAACTCCGCCGGCTTTGTCCAAATCAAACATTGCGTATTTTCCACCCGGTTTTAAATCTGCCAAGTGCGGGGTAATCTTACTTATCCGGTCAAAGTCTTCGATTGTTAAACCAACTCCCATTTCTTTGGCGATAGCAATTAAATGAAGAACTGCATTAGTAGAACCACCGAGAACTAGAACCACACGAATCGCATTTTCAAATGCTTTTTTGGTAAGAATCATTTTAGGAGTAATATTTTTTTTGACTAACTCTTGGATTGCAATTCCTGCTTCGTAACAATCATTCGCCTTACGCGCACTAACCGCAGGCATAGAGGCAGAGCCGGGTAGACTCATGCCGAGCGCTTCAATTGCGGATGACATCGTATTAGCCGTATACATCCCCCCACAACTTCCCGCTCCCGGGATTGCGGTTTGTTCTACTCGAAGAAATTCTTCTCGTGTAATTGTGCCCGCGTTAAACTTACCAACTGCTTCAAAAACAGAAACAATATCCACATCATGCCCATCGCAAGTCCCAGGCATAATCGAGCCCCCATAAACAAAAAGAGATGGAATATCAAGTCTTGCAAGAGCCATGAGACAGCCCGGCATATTCTTATCACAACCACCAATCGCCACCACTCCATCAAAACGCAGTGCGTTAGTTACCACTTCAATCGAGTCTGCTATTACTTCGCGAGA
>JANYCR010000448.1 GCA_025360185.1 Leptospiraceae bacterium
CGGCTTTGGAGCCGTTGCATATAAGAAAAAAGCCGTTGTTAAAAGCTTTTGCTTATTTTTATTACTTGTATTCTTACAATGTGAATACGGAAAAAAAGAAAAGCAAAGGAATGAAATTATAAAAAATCGAGAAGACAGCATATCTAAACTTAGGTTAAACAAAAACCAAAAAGTAAATCATTAAATTCACATAAAATTTGCATTGTTAAAATTTTGTTTTACTAAATTTCCACTAGAATTTTATATCTACTTGAATTCTAAATTTCTTAAAAGGACGAAGATAAACATGGCAGAAAAGGCAATTCTCAAGATTGGCGATAAAGACTACGAATTACCCATAATTGAAGGGTCAGAAAAAGAAAAAGCAATTGATATTACAAAACTTAGAGCACAAACAGGACATGTAACAATAGACAGTGGGTATTTAAACACTGGAGCATGTACAAGCGCGATTACTTTTTTAGATGGGGAGCTAGGAATTTTACGCTACAGGGGAATTCCAATCGAGCAACTAGCTGAGAAATCTACTTTCACAGAAGTGGCTCATTTACTTATTTATGGAAAGCTACCTAGCCATGGTGAATTATTAACTTGGAATGAATCCTTAACAAGACATACCCTTATTCATGAAGATTTGAAACGTCTCTTTAGCGGATTTCCAAAAGATGCTCACCCAATGGCAATCATGTCTGTCATGATCGCATCTCTCTCTACTTATTACCAAGATTCTTACGACCCAGAAAATCCAGAGCATAGAGAAATTTCCATACGTCGACTACTCGCAAAATTTCCGACAATTGCAGCTTTCTCTTATAAAAAATCCATCGGACAACCGGCAGTTCATCCACAAAATTCTCTCGACTATTGTGGAAATTTCCTCAACATGATGTTCTCTGTTCCTGCTGAAGAATACAAAATCGATCCGGAAATTGTAAAAGCATTAAACCTACTTTTAATTTTACACGCTGACCATGAGCAAAATTGCTCTACATCTACAGTGCGTCTCGTTGGTTCAAGTCTCGCTAATATTTACGCCGCAATTTCTTCTGGAATTTGTGCACTCTGGGGACCACGCCATGGTGGGGCTAACCAAGAAGTACTTGAGATGCTTACAGAAATCAAACAAAGTGGAATGTCAGTAAAAGAAGTTGTTACCAAAGCAAAAGATAAAAACTCCACATTCCGTTTAAGCGGATTTGGTCATAGAGTTTACAAAAACTTTGACCCACGTGCAAAGATTATCAAGAAGGCATGTGATAATGTTTTATTAAAAATGGGAATCAAAGATCCACTTCTTGACATAGCAAAAGAATTGGAAGAAGCAGCACTGAACGATCCGTACTTCGTCGAAAGAAAACTCTACCCGAACGTAGACTTTTACAGTGGGATTATTTATCGCGCACTTGGAATTCCTGTAAATATGTTTACCGTAATGTTTGCAATGGGACGCTTGCCAGGCTGGGTTGCACAGTGGAAGGAAATGATTGAAGCACCTGATATGAAAATTGGAAGACCTCGTCAAATCTACACAGGACCAACTGAAATATCTTACGAAGACGCAAAGAAAAAAGCCTAGGGGCGAATCAGCATTTGCTTCACAGTGGATTATAGACATTATCCATGTAAAAAATGCTGACCGCGCTGTCCGTGGCTAATCGGTCGCCGTGTCTTTATGACCGGCGACTTCCCACTACCATCCCTTTCGCGGGCTATTTAGTTTTAAATTAAACAAAGTAATAGTTGAGAAAGCTAATTCCAGTTAACCTCACCAATGCAACCTCGATGCTCGTTCTAAGCGGACATCCCTGGATATTTCGAAATAAGTTTTCCCGCTATGAAAAAAAATTAAAAGACGGAGATTGGATTTTGCTTTTAGGTGTAGGTAACAAAGAACTCGGGGTTGGAATCTATGCTAAGACAGGACTTGTCGCGGTTCGAATTTTTTACTTCGGAGAGAATTTTACTCTCGAAATTCTTAGACAAAAAATCTTAAAGCGCATCGAAAAAAGATTCCCCCTTTTAATGTATACCGATAGCTTGAGATGGATTCATGGGGAAAACGACAATTTGCCGGGAGTTACTATAGACGGACACGGGGATTGTCTTACTGTAATGTTTTATTCAACTTCGCTTGCTTCTTTTGGGAAGTATATTAGCAATTTCGTATATGCGAAACTCCTAATACAAGAGCAAGTAAAGACAAAGCCCAGAACTATAATACTTGCAAGTCCAAATAGAAAAGGCTTTGAAAATATTGATACTCAATCCGTAAATAAGAATAGCGAAGTAAAAATATTTACAAATCAAAACAACACGACCAAAAAAATAAGTAGCCAAGTAAGATTTTTGAGGGGCGAAAGACCAGATCAAGTAAAAATAGAATACAGAAACATTCAGTATTTTATTGATCCATTTGGACAGAAATCTGGAATGTATAACGATATTAGAAACTTGAGAGATTATGTTTTAGAGGAAAATAAAAAATTTGAAAATAAAAAAATATTAAATCTTTTTTCTTCTAATGGGCTACTCTCTATTTGTCTCGAAAAATCCGGAGCAGAACAAATCGTATCAATCGAAGACAGTCGTAAGGCTATTGCTGTTCAAGAATGGAATTTGCGATTTTCAAGTAGTATGTCATCAAATGAGTCTTTTATAACAAGAACAGATATAGAAATTAAAATTGGAAAGCATTGGATCATTAAAGCCGATATTTTCAAGCAATTAAAGGGAATATTAGAAAAGTCTAAGATAGAATTTGATACTATCATTATAGACCCACCTAGTTTGACGGCTAGCGATAAAGATAAAGTAACCGCAAGACAGTTATACAAACGTTTAATATCCGAATCAATTGCACATTTAAAAGAAAAAGGAACTCTAATTCTCTGCTCTTGCTCAAATCGAATTCATCCAAATGACTTTGAAAAAATTTGTAAAGAAGCTATTACTGAGTCAGGACGAAAACCAAAAACTCCTATTCGCTTAAAAAATGAATTGGATCATCCTATACTTGCAACATTCCCCGAAGGTAACTATTTTAAGGCTCATATTTATCATGATCTATCTTGCATTTAACAAACCCTTTCAAGTTCTTTCACAATTTAAACAGCTAGATGATAAAGCAACGCTCGCGGATTATATTCATTTGCCCGAAAAACCAAAAGCCGTTGGGCGTTTAGATTATGATAGCGAAGGATTACTTCTATTATCCGATGATATTCGATTTATCCAAAAAATGACTGACCCAGAAGAAAAAATAGAAAAAGAATATTTAGTTCAAGTAGAAGGAATTCCAGAAGAAGATGACCTGTTTAAATTTACGAAAGGAATTCGAACGCAAACGGAATTTTATAAACCAGCGAAAGCATCGATTATTAAAGAGCCAGTATTTCTCTGGGAACGAAATCCACCGATCAGAAAACGCCTAGCGATTCCGACTTCGTGGTTAAGACTTGTTATCCGAGAAGGAAAACATAGGCAAGTTCGTAAGATGACTGCATTTGTAGGATTTCCGACGCTTCGATTGATTCGAGTTCGCGTAGGTGATATTGAATTGGGAAAGTTGAAGTCCGGGGAGTATAGAAAGATTTTAAAGTAATCGAATGGTATAGCTTCGCTCAAAGATATTTGAGTGATTTATAGAGAGTATGCGCTTTTAGTGTATTGGTCAGTATTTTAGGAGTAAATATTCTCGTGATATCTAAAAACTCTACTAAAAAAGAACTTTCTGTTCTCTAAACGCATCTCTCCGAATAAATCAAGATTGGGAATACTGGGAATTCCAGCTTTTATTAGGTATTCAGAAACGGCTTTCGCAAAATCTAAAGAGTCTGCCTTTAACAGGTATACGAAAATGCCCGACATCGACAGACCATTACTACACCTAAGAAGTTGGAGTTCCGCCCAATCAGAGCCCCAGGGGCGAATCCCAACTTTTACCAAACATTGATCTTTCTCCTGATATTTCGTAGTCACATTCGAGTAATTTGGAATAATACCATTCATAATATGAATCTCGTATCTACTAATCAAGTGATGCAAATATAATTTGAATCCTTTATGCTTTTTCAATTTCTGCTTTAAAACACCAAGCAATTCTAACGGAATCATAAGAGAAGAACTAATTTCGATTAACCGAACATTGGAAAGCGTAGTCACTCGTTCTTGGTTACTAAAAGTTTTTCCATCTCGAAAAATTCCTTTCTGGTTAATTTCTTCTTCGGCTTTAATGGATTTTAATTTTTCTTCCATCTTAGCTATCAGCTCTAAGTATTTTTTCTCGCTCATAATATTACCCTCTATGATAAATAGAATGTGAAATGTTAAACTTGTGCAAAAAAAAATCTAGTTATTACGTATTAGAGGCCTGCGCAATAAATTAAATTTCTACTTAGAGTAAATTCAACATTCAAGTGCTACTCTTCTATTTTCTTAAATCGAAATTACTTTGCTTAGAAAAAACGACGCTGCGATAGCGATTGAGCTGGTGTCAAGAAATTGCCTGGCTCCATTGGTATTTACTGCTCTTTACGATTTAGACAGGAAGTAAGATAATAATTCAGCAGTAAATTTAAAACGAAATGAGCAATTTCTTGACAATAAGCGAAAGCGGGGTCGCGAGCTAACCCAATTTTTTCTAATATTTAAATCTTGAAAGTTGAGATTATTCATGAGCGGAATATTGGGTTAGGTCACGAATCGCCCTACACTTCGACTTAGCTCAGTGACCGAAATAGTTTCTTATTCCCCTCAAAGAAACTATTTTTCTTCTCGAGATTTTATTATCGACTCTGAGCTTTTATCGAAAATTCTGTATCTATGGCAGACTCCTATATAAAAATTCGCGGCGCGAGAGAACACAATTTAAAAAATTTAAACGTAGACATTCCAAGGGACAAATTGGTAGTAATCACAGGTCTTTCCGGTTCCGGCAAGTCATCATTAGCCTTCGATACGATTTACGCAGAAGGACAGAGACGTTATGTGGAATCTCTTTCGAGTTACGCAAGACAATTTTTAGGGCAAATGGAAAAACCGGACTTAGATTTAATAGAAGGTTTGAGCCCAGCAATTTCTATTGAGCAAAAGACTACTCACCGTAATCCCCGCTCAACAGTTGGGACAGTAACGGAAATTTACGATTACCTGCGACTTCTCTATGCAAGATTGGGTAAGCCGCATTGTCCACAGTGCGATGCCGAAATTTCTTCTAGATCAGTAGATCAAATTGTAGAGCAGGTAGAAAAATTTCCCGAAGGAACAAAGATTCAAATCATTGCTCCACTCATCCGCGAACAAAAAGGAGAGCACAAAGATGTTCTAGAAAAAATTAAGAAGGATGGATTTAATCGAGTTCGAATCAACAAAGAAATTAAGACATTAGACGAAGACATAGTCTTAAAAAAAACTTTTAAATCTACGATTGAAATTGTAGTCGATAGACTCGTTATGAAAAAAGGCCTTGGCTCGCGTCTCGCAGACTCAATCGAAACAGCGCTCAAACAATCCGAAGGTACTCTAATCATAGAAGATGGAAAAAAAGATCATACCTTTTCTCAAAAACTCGCGTGTCCTAATGGACATGAAATTACAATGCCTGAACTCAGTCCGCGGATATTCTCGTTTAACTCCCCACAGGGTGCTTGCCAGACCTGCGATGGACTTGGAGCACTTTTAGAATTTGACGAGGAGCTAATCGTAAATGACCCCACTCTCTCTTTAATGGAGGGCTGCCTAGAAGTTTGGGGAAAATCGCAGGGCTACTGGTATATAGCCACTGTTCACTCACTTGCAAAAAGTCTCAAGTTTGATTACAATACTCCCTGGGAAAAATTGTCCAAGCAGATAAAGAAAGTTATCCTCTATGGGGATAAGTCTATTAAAATAGATTATGATTTTCGTAAGGAAGATTCACACTTCGAATTTTCGAGAGAATACGAAGGAGTAATCCCAAATTTACATCGTCGTTATAAGGATACCAAGTCAGACTCAATGCGTCAATGGTTCGAGACTTTCATGACCAATCTCCCCTGCCCTACTTGCAAAGGAAAACGACTCAAGGCAGAAAGTTTGTCGGTTCGACTACATGGACTTACAATTGATAAATTCACAGAAATGTCCGTCGAGCGCGGACTAGCGTTTACTTCTAGTTTGTCGGTCAAAGGCTCAGAAGAAATTATCGCGACACCAATCCTAAAAGAAATCAATCAACGTCTAACGTTTCTTCGCGATGTGGGTTTAGGGTATCTCACTCTCGACAGAAGTGCGGGAACACTTTCGGGTGGCGAAGCACAGCGAATTCGACTCGCGACACAGATCGGATCGAAGCTAATGGGCGTTCTCTACATCTTAGACGAACCTTCGATTGGTCTACATCAACGAGACAATACGAAATTAATCAATACCCTCAAAGACTTACGTAACCTCGGAAATACAGTTATTGTAATTGAGCATGATGAAGAGACAATGCTTGAATCTGATTATATCTTGGATATGGGACCCGGTGCCGGTGTTCATGGCGGCGAGATTGTATCTAAGGGCACACCCAAAGAGATCATGAAGGATAAAAATTCTGTTACAGGAAAATACCTTTCTGGAAAAGAATCAATCCCAATGCAAAAACAAAGACGTGCGGGTAATGGTAATAAGCTCAAAATCATAGATGCCTATCACAACAACCTTAAACATGTCACAGTCGAATTGCCTCTCGGAATGCTCGCAGTCATCACAGGTGTATCCGGCTCCGGCAAATCCACATTAATCAACGAAATCCTTTATAATGAATTGGCGCATAAGATCAATAAGACGAAAGTAGTAGCAGGCAAACACAAGAAAATAGAAGGCATTCAATTTCTAGATAAAGTAATCAATATCGACCAATCAGCCATTGGTCGAACACCTCGCTCTAATCCAGCAACGTACACCGGATTATTCACACCTATCAGAGAGTTATTTGCTAATCTAGAGGATGCAAAACTTCGCGGCTATAGCCCGGGACGCTTTTCGTTTAACGTTTCCGGCGGACGATGTGAAACTTGTCAGGGAGATGGAATCCTAAAAATCGAAATGCATTTTCTCCCAGACGTCTACGTCACCTGCGATGTATGCAAAGGCAAGCGTTATAACAAAGAAACCCTCGAAGTGAAGTTCAAAGGAAAAAATATTTACGAAGTTCTCGAAATGACAATCGAAGAAGGCGCTTTATTCTTTGAGAATATTCCCATCGTCAAACGCAAATTAGACACACTCAAAGAAGTTGGACTTGATTATATAAAGCTAGGGCAAGCAGCAACGACCTTTTCCGGTGGAGAAGCCCAGCGAATCAAACTCGCAACCGAATTGTCCAAACGCCCTACCGGCAAAACGCTATATATCTTAGATGAGCCGACAACTGGTCTTCATTTTGATGACGTAAAAAAACTCATGAGCGTATTACAGTCCTTAGTCGACAGAGGAAATTCAATGGTAGTAATCGAACATAACTTAGACGTAATCAAGTGCGCAGACTACATCGTAGACATGGGACCCGAAGGTGGTGATGGTGGAGGCGAAGTAATTGCAACTGGAACGCCGGAGCAAATCGCAAAGGTTACCAAGTCCTATACGGGACAATACTTAAAGAAGATGTTCGCAAAATAATTGTTTGCCACAGAGACACGGATGTTAAGAAATTTCTAGAGTCAGGTTGCCCATAGCGATTGCTCACAGATCGATGACTTTTTTAAATAAAGGATCCTCTCTGAGCCTCAGTGACGGCGCCTGTGCTGAGCCTAGCCGAAGCATGGCAATTTTTCCTATAAAACCTCTTTCAGTATAACAGTCACATGACCTGCAAGTGGCAAATCAGCCGTAATCTTAATCGGCATTCTTTTTTCGTCATTCGAAATCCAAATGTAAATATTTCCCTTAGAGCGAAAAATTCCTGTTGTTTTAATAAATGGCTGAACGACTATCGTGTTGATTTCTTTTTCTTCACCGTTGATTGTGACTTCTAGTTTTTCTTGTCTTAGGATTTGAATTTTCATTTCTGTGAGTTTTAGATCATCAAATAGCGGAATTGAAAAAGATTTTCCTACTTCCACTTCCGATTTGTATTCCCGCTGAAAATAAATCGCAGAAAGTATATCTTGAAATTCATTAGGTAACTTCGCAAAATCCCCTTCTTTCTCAACCCACTTTGCCCCGTCCCTTTTAACGCCCGCTTTATCGGTATTACCCGAAATTTGGTTTTGTTCCCAGTGTGCTGTTTTTTTATTCAAATCAAACAACACAGAATGATTTCGCTTATAAAATCCTTCCTGTAATTTCTTCTCGCTGTATACGGGAAGTTTTTTTTGTATATTCCAAATGCTTTTAATGCGATCATCTACTTTAAAGAAGCGGTTAATCCACGGTGTCCCCACCGCATTAGTTTCAAACACCAGACATTCTTCTCCGTTTACTACCGTTTTGCCGCTCACTGACATTGTAGAATATCCAACGGTCATCTTCCATAGATTGATTTCGTATTTTAAAACTTCGCCTACGGTGAAGGCTTGTGCATTAAGGGAGAGGGAGATGAAAAAAAGAAATTTAAATAGTTTCATAGACAAAAAAAGATTCCTAAACAATTGTAAATAAATCAACACAATAAAAACTTTTAAAAATAAAACAGGAACAAATTTTTTTTCTGTTATTTTCTATAGGTATTTCAAAAAGTATTTCTAAATAAAGAAATCAATTCCACGGAAATTCATAATGCATTTACAACCAAGAGCCATCATCTTCCTTTTACTTCTCAATTGCACCACAAAGGATATAAGACTTGCCGATCCAGCAACGCCAAAAGAACCCGCCAAACAAGGAGTAGTCGCATTCTTGTTTCTGCTATGCCTGGAAGTAATAGAAAGTATATTTTACGTTGTCCACTTAATGTATATGAGAGTTTCAAGGCTCTTCCAATTCAAGCTAATGCTAAGGAAATTAAATTTCAAGGAATATTCAATAATGGTGATGGTATTATTCGTCCAAATCCAGAATCTCCAATTTGTAGCATTGATGACGGCTTCAGAGTATTAGAGAGCGACGGATGGAGAACCTCTATTGTCAGAGGAGATAGTTTTGTGTCAAAGCATGATTTATGGTATTTTGAAGAAATATTCTATTTAGGAAAAAAAGTCGATCCCCAGAATGCCGAAATTAAATTCCTTCGCGACTTTATCGACATGCAAAAAGAAGGCTACTGGAAAACAAAAGCAGAAGAACGATTAGCCGCTCTCGGGTATAGATACG
>JANYCR010000450.1 GCA_025360185.1 Leptospiraceae bacterium
GTTCAAATTCGTTATCGTCACAAGCCAGTGCTTTGCGAAATTCAAAACTTACATGGAAAGATATTAGTAAGACCACAAGAATTACTACAAAGTGTTACGCCCGGGCAATCTTCTATTTTCTATCCGGTAAATGGTGATTATCTGCTACTAGGCGGAATCATAGAAAAAGGAAGTATTAAACTTAGAAAGACTAAAATTTTAGCCACTGAGGCAAATCATAAGTAGTTAAAAGAAGCAATGAGCAAAATTAAAGGCAAAACAATATTAATCGTTGGCGGTGGACTATTACAAGTTCCACTAATTGAAACTGCAAAAGCAATGAAATTAAAAGTAGTAGTTGCGGATATGAATCCTGAATCAGTTGGATTTAAAATCGCAGATGAAAAAATAATCATGAGCACAAAAGACATTGAAGGAATGGTGAGAGAAGCAAAGCGATTCTCCGAAAAAGAACCAGTCCATGCAGTGATTACAGCAGGAACAGATGCAAGTATGACTGTAGCTGCTGTGGCTAACGCACTCGGTCTTCCTGGAATTCGTTATATAGATGCAGAGGCTGCTTCGAACAAAGTAAAGATGCGTAAGCGACTAAAAGAATTTAATGTGCCTATTCCTGAATTTGCACCTGTTTGGACGATTCAAGATGCGAGAGATGCACTGGATACTCTCAAGTTTCCGCTCGTGATAAAGCCTTCTGATAATATGGGAGCCCGCGGAGTAATAAAAGTAAACAACCGCGAAGAACTACACGCAGCATTTAAACATGCAAAAAAATATTCCCCAACAGGCGAAGTAATCCTAGAAGAATTCATGCCGGGTCCTGAAGTATCAGTCGATGCACTTAGTTGGAATGGAAAAATTCGCATGACAGGAATTGCAGACAGAATAATAGAGAGAGAGCCTTACTTCATTGAAGTCGGTCATAATATGCCATCCAAATTTTCAAAAGAAATTTTAGATGAAATTGAAGATGTAATGACAAAAGGAATGCGGGCACTCGGTATTACCCTCGGTGCCGGCAAGGGGGATATAAAGATTACCCCCAGTGGAGTCAAGGTAGGCGAAATTGCTGCACGTCTCTCGGGTGGCTTCATGTCTGCCTATACCTACCCTCTTTCTACCGGAGTAAATCTCTATCGAGGTGCAATCCTAATTGCGTTCGGTGAAGAGCCTGATGAGCTTGAGCCAAAATTAAACTTAGTCTGTATCGAAAGATCTCTAATAGCAGCTCCCGGAAAAATCGTTTCTATTTCTGGAATAGAAGAAGCAAAAGAAATTGATGGGGTAAATGAAATATTCCTCCAATCCAAACTGGGAGATATTATCACAGACCCGACCAATAATATTGAGAAGTCAGGGCATATTATCATCACAGCGCAAACACTTGATAAGGCGGAGAAAATTTTCGAAGAAGCAAAAAAGGTAATTCACTTTGAGTCAGATAGCTATTATTCGCTAACTGAAAAAAGTATTAACCAGACCGCACGAAATAAGTTTGGAAAAGACATTTGTTGGGTATGTAAAGTATGCGATGGGACAGACTGCGCCTCAGGAGTCCCGGGAATGGGCGGAGTCGGAAAAATGGAAACATTTAAAGATAACTCTATCGCACTCGGAGAATATAAAATTCTACCCCGTTATATCAGAGAAAGTGTAACGCCTACTACCAATTGGTCTCTATTTGGAAAAAAATTTCAGACTCCTATGATGGCTGCCCCCATGACAGGTGCTACGACAAATATGAATAATGCTATGGAAGAATACCAGTATTCACTCGCAGTCTTAAAAGGATGTCTCGATTCAGGAAGCATTGCCTGGCTCGGAGATGGAGCTACACCGGATAAATACATCATGATGCTCGATGCAATTAAAAAAGTGGAAGGTCACGGGATACTCATCTGTAAACCGCGGGCAGACGAAAAATTATTACAGGAAAGATTTGAAGAAGCAGAGAGACAGGGTATTTTTTCTCTTGGAATGGACATAGATGCTTTTAATTTCAAAACAATGATTTTAAAAAATCAGCAGTCACCCAGTCGTGGGTTAAAAGAACTTTCCCGCATTCGTAGTTTTACAAAGCTTCCTTTTATCATCAAAGGAATCATGACGCCTGAAGACGCGCTTCTCGCTCTTGACGCAGGCGCAAATGCAATCGTTGTATCCAACCACGGCGGACGGGTGTTAGACGATATGCCAGGCACTGCAAGAGTGCTTGAGAAAATTGCCTCGGCAGTAAAGGGAAAAATTCCAGTTCTAATCGATGGTGGAATTCGTAGTGGAATGGATATTTTTAAAATGCTCGCACTTGGGGCAAATGCAGTGTTAGTCGGACGACCCATTGCTATTTCTGCGGTAGGCGGTGAATCTGCAGGAGTGAAGTATTTAATCAATCAGTATACATCTGAATTAAAAAATACCATGAATATAACCGGTGCAGAATCTCTCGAAAAAATTGAACTCTCCATGCTCTTAAAAAAATAAGCAAAGAAAAGAGAGTCTTAATTTTGACTTGACGAAAACCCCAAACCTAAACTGAATGGAATAAAATTTCGGAATGAGGTAATTTCCATGGAAAAAGAGATAAAAGACGCTTTAAATTTTGTAATCGGGGCTGCAACAACAGTTAAATCCGAAACAGAAAAACTGATTGCTGGTCTAGATACA
>JANYCR010000457.1 GCA_025360185.1 Leptospiraceae bacterium
ATATTGCGGAAAATACGGATATGCCGGTCCTATAATCCCATAAAACTGTACAAAATCAGAAAGACTATCTCCCCACTTGGTGACATGGACTTCTTTTCCTTCGTAACTGGTTTCTATTTTATCACGGATGTTTTTTTTGACTGCGTCTTTTATTAACTGACTTGCCGCATATCTTTCACGAATTGTTTTTAAGGCATTAGTAGCATTCTGTTTTCGAATAGCTGCTTTCTGCTCATCGTTCAAACCTTTTTGAGGATACTTATCATCATCCGGATTATAAACACTTCCAAGACTATAAAACTGATTTTTTAATTCTACATCATTTACAGTGCTTCCGCCTTCCTCTTTTATAAAAAAATTGTTGACACAAGTTAAACTATTATGATCTCCCGGAAAAGATTGAATTCCCGTCGTGAATAGAAATATAAGTAAGATTATTACTAAGTTTATTATCATTATAAAACTCCGTTCGGATAACCCGCGCATAATACATAATTAAAATCAGATTTATTTGCTTTTTGAAATGTCTTAGATGGATCCATAAAAGCAACTAAAGCCGTTGAGCTATCAAAGGCTTTATCCCCCCAAAAAAAATCATTACTGCCAAGTGGAATTTCTTCTGGGCGTTGAAAAAATTGGAATTTTTCAGAAGAGTTTACTCCAGGTACTAATGACCAGGTAATTCCAATTGTTTTATCATTTTTGCATGCAAGAGCTGCTGGACTTTTTGTATCATCTATCAAGTAATTCCCAGAAGAATCTAGCTTCTCACAACTCCTATCGTTTGTTGAACACCATTGATACTTCTGCGCACCATAGTAATTAGCCGCTGTGCCTGTACCTTTACAGTCATTTTGCGCTTGCCGATAGACTTGCCCTTGGATACATTTTTTGATATAATATTTTGCATTGATAGATTGTGTTTTCCCTAAGGGCAGAAAACAATAATCTGTAACTTGGGTAGTAACATCTGCTAGGGCAATAGTCCCGTCTTTATTATCAATAATTTTGGTTTCTTTGATTATTGTATACCTACCAATCCAACAAACGAGTAATGTTCTCTCATTAAAATTTTTTAATGCAGATGATTTTTTCTTTCCTCCAATTATTGGAATATTCTCACAATGGCTAACTAAGATTAGACTGAGTATGCATAGTATTAACAGTGGTTTCATGCTATTTGCCTTCCAAAAGGTCAATGGTGTAATTTCTAAGCTCTAAGTGTTTTTGAATCGTATAATCCAAAAAGCCTTGGTCTAATTGTAAGTATCCTCTTTGTACATCTTCTTTCATCATTACTGCTTGATAAATCCCCTGGGTTAAAAATCTTTTTTGCGCTTCTAATTCAATTTTGGAAAACTCGGAGGATTGATTTCTGGCTAGGTCAATAAATTCATCATATTGTTCCCTTAATGTTTTACTTGTCTTTCTATAATTATAATCTGTTAAAGATTGAAAAAACTTTCCAGACGATTGCCTCGCTGCATCCGTTCCAAGCCCAGTCTGATTTACTAATTGTATGATTTCTTGAATTGCATCTAAATCTTTATAAGTTAATGCATATTTGCCTTCCTTTGGGAAAGGTAAATTTACTATTCCGTATATAGATTGAATGCCATTAATATCATCTGCACTGATAGTTTCCTTTTTCCCTAATTGAGGAAATTTGTGCATCACACTGCTTGTATTTGGATCAGTTCCTTCTCTTAGGTTACAGTCACTTATCCCCTCTCCAGTCTGACAATGACCAAGACCCGCTAAATAACCGAATGCTTTTAATGCCTCCGTTTTTATATTTTTTACATCTCCATCATTTCCAAGGTAGCTCCAGCTAAATTCTGTATTATTTAGTTCTACATCTGCATGGGCGATATTTCCGTTGCAACTCCAAATATAAACACAACTCGATCCCGAACAATCTGTATCTACTCCCTTATTCGGAAAAAATAAAACTTCTCCTTGGGGAGTATCTGTTCTTTGTGATCCATCACAAATGATTTGTTCATACGAAGCAGGATTTCCATTTGCAATATCACTAAACTTAAAGGTCAGTCTAGAGCTTGCTTTATTAAACCAATCACCGGAAGCTTCAATGATTTGTGCTACAAAACTCGTTTGATTTCTAAATGATTTGAACCCGATTATATTAGGATTGATTACAAACTCCACTAAAGGATTGTTGCCTCCCCACCTAGATTTACTTTCAGATAAATACATCCAATTCATAGTAAAAAGGATAATCAATAGTATACTTAACTTTGTTTTCATAACTTTACCTTTCCTAATTCACCTCTGGTAACTTTCCAACCAGTTCCCGATTGCTGCCTTTGTAAATACAGTATTATTTCTTCCCCAGTTTTGAAAATAGGTGCAGTGGATACTTCTAATTTTACTCCATTTACTGTCCCACCAGGCACTCGCAAATTAAATGGTGCCAGGTCTATACTGCCCTTGAGCGATTTCGTTACATTAACCACTATGTCAGAATAAATTAAATTCCTCCCGCTTGCATTGGCAGCGACTAACGGGGTAACGGAAGTTACCGTTCCCCGAATTACAATATCTGATTCGGAGCCAAGCATATTCATGAATTTACCAGCAGTGTTTATAATTTTAGATTCTTCTTCTGAAGGATTCATAGAAACGGTTGATAGAAGTGTTACCGTTGGATCTATTACATAACCTTTATCTTTTGTAAAATACACAGAGCGATTTGGATCTAAATGTAAATAGGTTTCGAACGTTTCGCCACCTCTTAAAACAAAGGGACCATAGAATCTAAATATATTCTGACTTGCTTCATCCATGTATAGTTGGATAGGAATTCCTCCTGCTGCTTCTGCACTATGCGTTCTAGCCAATGCTAATTCGAAATACTCGTAATTACCCGCTTCAATTTGGTTTGCTCCTGCAAGACCTACAAACCCATTTCGAAGTTGAAGTACTTCAAATTGAGTTGGGGTTCGATTTAAAACGAAGCTAGAATTTCCACTACTTGATACGGAAAGAGATTCTACATTTATATTTAATTTAGTAAGTGAATCATGGACGTTTGCCGCTCGATTCACAAGGTTTATATATATATGTTGAATTGCCGCAGCATTAGTTTGGTAAACAAATTCAGGAGTGATGACTTTTTCGTAAGCACTCCTTGTTGGAGTTCGTTTATTTCCAGCAAGCCCATCGTTATAATCTTTTAGTGTCATAGATTCTAACGTAGTAACTTTTCCTAATTGAACAGAGAACGAATCGGTATAGGATACAATTGGAGTTTCAACCACTAAAGCATATTCTCTATCTAGAATTCTTACTTTCCCTGCATTTTTTAAATATACATTTACTCCCGAATAATCACCAACCGGTAAAATTAATCCTGTGAATAATGGAAAATAATGTTTATCTCTATAGATAATAACTTTTGATTCTTTTATAGTTGGGTAAATTGTAATTGGATTAGAAGCAGTCAATATATCAACGTGATCTATTTCCAATAATACTTGATTAGCCGGTGGAATTTCCAAACCCGTAAATGTAGGGTTATAAAATAAAGATTCTATGAAATCATAGCCCACTACAAAATTAACATAACTTTTATTAGCCGCATCTAAAACAGGATCATCAAATAGTTTTGTTCTAAAAATTGCTTTATCAGCAGGAATACTTACTACCTGACCGCCCCCACCAAAGAGTCCATTGATTATATTTATAGTGGTATCAATAACTTCCGTTCCCGTGCTGCCGCCAGGAGTAACACCATTACCCGCAGGAGAGTTATCTGCTCCAGGAGATGCTTGTGTTACTCCGGACTGTTGATCTTGCTTTCCAATATCAGAAGCCATAAGCACCATTGCTGTGCTTAC
>JANYCR010000502.1 GCA_025360185.1 Leptospiraceae bacterium
TAAAACAAAAGCGATTTTATGGCTATTCTACTTAATTCAAACAAATAAACAAATTATTTTAGTTGATACAGGCTTCACTGATAAAAAATACATTTCCTCTTTCCAGATTTCTGATTACAAAACTCCCACGTTACTCTTACGAAATGCAGGAATAGACTACTCACAGGTAACGGATGTTATCCTTACTCATAGTCATTTTGACCATATAGGAAGTGCTCATCATTTTCCAAATGCTAAGATTTATATTAACACAAAAGAGATGGAAGTTTTCGAGCACTCAGATGAATTTAAACAATTTGAAAAAATATTCGAACTTCGCAAATTTAGAAATCGTATCGTTAAAATTGATAGCAACTATTACTTGACACCTGAGATTTCCATTTTTTTTTCAGGTGGTCATACAGTTGGCTCTCAATTTGTTCACATCAAAACAGGCAGTAAAGAATTTGTAATCACAGGCGATGAATGTTATTTTGCGAAAGAATGTCTGGATGGAATTGGGCTTGGGGCAAAAGCTGCTTACAGTATTTCCAATAATAAAAAATTTATTGATAGACTTTCAGAAATTAAAAAGAAAAATAATCGCTTAGAAGTTTTAACATTACATGATTTTGAGTTAATTCGAAATTCTGGTCTTCCAAAAAATGGAATTATAACAATCTATGAACTGGAAAAAAAGAAATAAAATAACTAATTGAACCTCTAGACCTCGAAGGCATTTTTCTTATGAAATATAGTTTTAAAAAATACATTTTCTTTCCCATCTGCATCATGTTTATTTTCCTCTTATCTTTTTGTGCCTCTGGCGAAGAAATGGAAATCAAACTTAATATTGAAGACAAAACTTATTGGAATGATATGGCTTCTTATTTAGCCGGCGTACCTTTAGAAGAGAATAATCGTTTTTTGCCGCTGACTGAATTAAACTATTATAAAGCATACTCAAAGTCTATGGATAAGGCATGGAATAAAATAAATACAAATTACATTCAATATGTAACAGGGTGGTCAAAGGAGTATGTTCCGGAGGCTAACAAAGGTAATACCGCACTTTATCTTTTGAGTGGTGCCGATTTTATTAACCTGTATCATATTAGCCCGTCATCCCCACGTTATATAATGATAGGCTTAGAAACACCCGGCTATGTAAATGACCCTATTTTATATAAGACAGACGAATTAAAGAATGCATTTTATACGTTAGACGCAAGCTTAAACCAAATTGCAGTTCAAAATTATTTTACAACCATTCTGATGGCAAAGAAGTTTTCTAATAAATATTTTCCCGGAGTTGCTCCCGTGTTACTCATTTTTTTAAAACGACTTGGATTTGAAATCGACGATTTACAGAGAATTTCTTTAACTAGTGATGGAACATTCAGGGAAATTGAACAAAGAGAAGTAAGTGATACTCCAGAAGCATACCAGGGGATAAGAATCATTTTCCACTCTAAACAAAATCCAAAACTTCGCGAATTAATTTTCTTGAAATTCTTTGTGAACCAGGACTCAGCAGATCCTTCTACAGTAGAAGGAAAATTTTTAGCAAAGCAAAAAAGATTAAATCTAGTTTTAAAATCTGCTATTTATCTTATGCATCTAGAAAAATACCAGAGCTTTATCAATACGATTGTCTCTAAATCGGATATGGTAGTAGAGGATGATTCCGGTATTCCTATTAGAAATTTCCCAAGTAAAGATTGGGATATTCAGGTTTTTGGAAGTTATACCCGTCGTTTGAGCATCCGCTATGTTCCAAAAGAAGCCAATATGTTTAAATCGGAAAAAGGAAATGTCAGAACAGAATCGCAAAAGTTTACACAAGAAGATTTGAAAAAAATCTACGAGACATCTGCAAGACCTCTACTCTTCAAATACGGTTATGGAGGGGCTTCAAGGAGTGCTGCAAGAAATAACTTGATTCTTTTAAGAAGGCATACTTTGTTGAAATCTAAATTATGATTAAACTTATCGTCTCTATTTTTATTTTTTTAGTCTTTAACTCGCTATTCGCTGAAGAAATTATTCGAGGCGTTCGCTATTTAAAACCAAACGCTACCTTTAGTGAAATAACTGATTTATATATTGAGAACGGATTTCTCTCGCGGATAATCGAGAGTAAACAAAAAGATGGAATTCGTTATGTCCTTCCTTCTTTTTGTGACGCTCATGTAACTCTCGGTGTAAATGCAGTAGGTGGACAGAATCATCTCGATAGTATACGAACTGCGTTAAAGTCCTTTGTTTTTCACGGTTTTACTCATATCCAATCTGTCGCCGATGGTCCCTGGATTCATAAAATTAAATCTGAAATTGACTCTGGAAAAATGATCGGTCCCAAAATTAGTATAGCTAATAGACCTTTTCTTCCTAAAAGTGCAGAAGTGAAAGAAGTTTCTGATTTACTTTATTTTATTGCGGTTAACAAAGATTTAACTCTAAAAGAATTTCAAAGACAGCTTGCAAGTTCAGAAAAAAATATTCATATTTTTAACCGCTACAATGAAGATGCCCTTTTTTCCTTTGATTCAGATTTGTTACAACAAATGCGAATAGATACATTAGAAAAAAATAAAATTCTTACGATTCATACGTTTGCTGATAGAATTTCTATTTTAGATGCCCTGATTAGCGGCAATCGCTACTTAGCCCATCCGATTCTTTTTGAAATGCAAAATGAAATTGCAAGACAGCATATTCAGGAGCTAAACTTAATTCCGCTATTGAATGTATATCGAAATATGCAATTAAATGCGAATGAAGACGGACTCTTAGAATTAGAATTTTTAAAAAAGAAAAGCAAATTCTTTTTAGATAATTACTCTTCCTTATATGAATCTGCTTTAAAAGTAGAAATAGAAGGGAGAGAATTAGAAAATCGCAAATCTAATTATTCTTCTTTTTTGAAATTCATCGAAAACAATCCTATTCTAAAAGACAAAATGATTCTAGGAAGTGGAGCGGGTAATTACCTTTCGTTCCCGGGCATAAGCGGGATTCAAGAATTAAAAATTTTTACAAAAATTCTTAAGTCAAATGAAGATATATTTTTGATTCCTACAAAAAATTCCTGCTCGTATTTGGGAGGATCGTATAACGGTACATTAGCCGTTGGCAAAGAAGCGAACCTGATTCTTCTAAAAGAAAATCCTATAAAAAATATGGACACGCTCTTTCAAATCGAACAAGTTTTTCAACATGGAAAACCGATTCGATTTGATCTAAAACCTGTAAAGAAACCATCTAAGAAAAAATAGTTTTATGAAAGCGATTACTCTGGATTATTCCCTAACCATTTATATACAACACCGCCAATGCTTGCGCCAACAATAGGAGCTACCCAAAAAAGCCACAATTCTGCAATTGCCCAATCTCCTACAAATAAAGCCACTGCAGTACTGCGAGCAGGGTTGACGCTTGTGTTGGTTACTGGAATACTAATGAGGTGAATCAAAGTTAAACCCAAGCCAATTGCGATAGGTGCGAAGCCTGCAGGAGCATTTTTATGAGTTGACCCCAAGATGATGAACAAAAACATAAAAGTCATAACTACTTCCGTTACAAAACAAGCGACTAATGAGTATTGCCCGGGAGAATGTGCTCCGTATCCATTGGAAGCAAATCCACCAGATAAGTCAAATCCTGATTTGCCGCTTGCGATTAAATAAAGAATTCCAGCTCCTGCAATTCCGCCAAGCACCTGGGAAATTATATAAGGAAGTAATTCTTTGGCTGGAAAACGCCCACCCACAAATAAGCCAATTGATACAGCAGGATTTAGATGACAGCCGGAAATATGCCCTACGGAATATGCCATTGTCAATACCGTCAAACCAAATGCAAGTGAAACACCTGCAAGACCAATCCCTAGGTCAGGGAATGCAGCAGCTAATACTGCGCTACCGCATCCACCAAGCACTAACCAGAATGTGCCCAAAAATTCCGCCAAGATCTTCTTATTTAAGCTAATCATTATTATTCTCCAAAACTAAATCTATATTTTAAGTAATCCATTTTCATCCATTTCATAAAAATCAATCGATCGTTGTAAATCTTTCACTCCAAGAGTTATAAGGTTAAATTTTTGTTCTAACATTATTCTTCCGTTCCTATAATTTCACCCATTTCTACTAATTTTTCATAGAGGTCTAAAATCATTTTTTGATTTTCAATACAATCCTCGAGGCTAATATTAAGTATCTGCCTATCTTCTGTAAGCATGTAAGCTGCGCGAGAAGAAATATTTTTTAAAATTTTACTTTCGCATTCTAAACTTGAATTAGAAAGAGCGTACACTAATACAGTGATGTCAATCTCTCTTAGCATTCTTTGAATAGAAAGATCATCCATATGGGTAAACAGATGATTAAACTCTATAGAAATATCCAGAGGGATGAAATTTGAATTAACCACTAATTCTCTTACTGTCGGATGAGAGTCTACTTGGCTCAGATACTCTTCGATAAATTCTATTCCAATGTAAGCATAGAGTTGGTGATGTAGAACATGGGGATTATTTCCTGTTTGAATTCCAAGGATAGCAGTTCGCATGATGCAGTATTCTAAAACTCTTTCCGTTTGCGCGTTTGAGAAAAAAATGATTCGCTCTAAAATTTCTTCCACCAGTTCAGGGTCTGTTCCATCTATGATAAGTTGCAAGCCCATTTTTAAAAACGGATCTTTTACTATGATTAAATCATCTTCTAAACTGAGTAATCCCTGTTTTCTAGCTTTATCTGAAAAACCAATTAACTCTTCTATTAAAGGGATTAAGCCTTCTTTGTGAACCCCACTAAAATCAAATTTGGAAAAAATCAGGTCATCGAAGTTCATATTTGCTCCCTTGAATGATATTAGATAGAAGTTAGAATTCTTTACAATACATATTTATCGACCCTTTGATGCAAAAGTTTGATTAATGCCTCATCCATAAACGCATATTTATCTGGAATATTTAGATTAATAATCCTTTTATCTTTCGTGAACGGATTAAATCGTTTTTCTAGATTTTGTAAATGAGTTTTTTCCATCACAAAAATAATATCAGCCCAAGTTATATCATCTGGTTCGAGTAAATACATAGCACCTTTGTTTAGACCGGCAGACCTTACTTCCAAATTTCCTAACCCACTATAGATTTCCTCTGCGGTCGGACTTCTTTTTTTATTTTGGCTACAGATGAATAAAATTTTTAGAACAGGGTTCATTACGAAAAACCTCACGAATAAATAAACCTTGAAAAAAAATAAGAATACAAGCAAAGTAGATTTCTACTAGGAGTCAAAATGCAAGTAAACTCAAAAATATCCATTGCGAAATTTTTCTTATTTCTCTTAACATTACTATCGGCTTCTGGAAATTGGAAATTGGGATATGCGGTTTCTTTTACTTATCTTCTCTTTAATAGTCGGAGCTTCTCTATTTGCAGAGCCGGAGGTAAGAATTGGAATTTTAACGAAGTATAGTTTAACCGAATTTGAAATTCAGTTAACGGATACTACCCGTATATTCTACTTGGGAAAGGACACGACATTAAGCAAAGGTAAGTGGAGCGTTAAGCTTAAAGAAGGAAAAATCTATTTTTCAAATACAAATTTAAAGATTCAAGGTGAGCATATTCTACTTCGCTCAAACAAGGCATTTACAATTACCGTGCGCTCTAAGGATAAAATATTTTCTCGATCTTATACAGGAAATCTTGAATTCTACTCTAAAAATAAAAGAATTTTATTAGTTCTAACTCTGCCTGTAGAAGAATACGTTAGCTCTTCTACTTACTCCGAGCTGGGCGAATTATTATTTGATAAGTCTATGACAGAAAAGGGTAAGAATGAACTAATTGCTTCTCAAGAAATTGTGATTCGAACATATATTAAAAACGAAAAGCAAAGACATGAGAAGGAAGGTTACGATTTTTGTGATCTTACTCATTGTATTCATTTTGCAGGTAATATAAATAAGCTGTCTATTTATCCGGGTGAAATTTTAACTGGAAAAAATTTAGTGAACGGATACTTTCATTCTACCTGTGGCGGGAAGTTAACCGGACCGGAAGTATTTTGGTCTAAACATGAAGTTTCTTCTCATTATAAAAGAGGAAACGATGGAGAAGAGGCTAACTGTAAAAGCTCTCCTCATTTTAATTGGGATACAATTCTAGCTACTTCGGAGTTGGAAGAAATTTTAGATGAGGAAAATTTAATTTCGATTCAGACAGAAACAAAGGACGAAAGAGTCATGAGCTTGAAATATACTAATTCCGATCAGAAACAAAAAGTAATTTCTATTGCTGCATTTTCCACAAAGACCGGTAAGCTTCATGGATGGAATAAAATCAAAAGCAATTACTTTACCATTACAAAAATAGGTAGCCACTACCGATTCAAAGGTCATGGTCTTGGGCACGGGATTGGTCTTTGCCAATGGGGCGCAAAAAATCTAGCGGTTAATGGCAAATCGCATTTGGAAATACTCGAATTTTATTTTCCAGGAACGGAGTTAAGGAAATAAAAGACTATCATAGGACTGTGTAAAAGGCAGAAAATATCTCTAGCACCTAATTCACATTAATTTAACCTATGTATATACTAAGATTATTGATTTTACTTCTTCCGATTTCTATTTTTGCTAACCCAATTCGATTTCAGCGAGATCAAATAAATTATATCTATCATGATGCTAGAGTGAATGAAGTTACTCTGGAGAAATTTCACATGTTATTTGAACGATACTATTCTAAAACCCAGGAGGAGCTAGGAGCAAAGAAGAATTACCCGTTACGAATAGAAATATATACAGATGCTATTCGGTTTAGAACCAATACAGGGTTTGCCTCTTTTACTGCTGGGATGTTTAAACCGCAAGCAGAAACATTTTCTTTTTTACTTACGGCTAAAACATTACAGGATGATAAGTTAATAACGATTATTTCCCATGAATCCTGTCACGCTGCTTTTCATTCCAGAAGGATTGAATCTTATCAAGTGCCGCGGAGTTTAGAAGAAGGATTTTGTTATTTGCATTACCCGTATGAAAGAATTCTAAATCGAAACGATAGTGCTTACTATAAAATGGATTTTAAAAAATTCTTAACTGTCTCAGAAAAAAATCTAGCGGGTAGTAACAAAAAGAAAAGAGAAGAGGTATACCTAGTATCCGCATGGTTTATTCGCTTTCTCGCTAAAGTAAAAAATAAGGAGGACTTAATGAAAATCCTCCTCGATAAATATAGTCTGAGGAATTTAGACAAAGAATGGGAAATGTTTAGTAGGTGAGGTCAGCTTAATTTTAAATAATGCTTTCCGTAACGAGCGTCGATTTCTTTTCGATCAAACAATACAAATACATCGGTTGTTCCGAAAACTCGGTCTAATGCTGGATAGCCGCAAATCTTCGCTCCGAGTCTTACATAACCTTTGATGATAGGAGGAATAGTTTTCGTAACCGCTTTCTTATCTTCTATGATATAATTAGGATCAAAGCCTTCTAAAACATGACTTTCATATGGGGCTACCCCGAATTCGTCGCTCGCGAGGGCATTATTTTCTCTAAGATACGCATAAGCTTGCGAAGCCGCTAAAGGATCTATTGAATGAATAGAGCCGCAACCCATTAGATATCGAACGTCATTTTTCAACATGTATTCTCCGAAGCCTGACCAGAGTAACGAAATTACTGAGCCATCTCTATAATCCTGATGAACACAACTTCTTCCCACTTCAGCTACTTCGTCTTGGAAATCGTATAGTTTTCTTAGGTCAAATTCGTTTTCGGAATAGAAGCCGATATTTTCTTTTGCGACAGATCTTTTTAAAATGCGGTAGGTTCCAACGATCAAATCATTGGTTTCATCTTTTACAATTAAATGGTCGCAAAAATAATCATAATCATCTCTATCTTTCTGTGCTTGTCTAGACTCAGGAAGCCCTTCACCCATTTCTAGGTTGAATACATTGTATCTCAGAGCGAGAGTCTGCTCGATTTCATATTGATTTTCCGCTAACCGAACTTCTAGACATCTCTCAATCCCCTGCTTTTTGTTGATAATGCTAATCGCCATAATGAACTCCTATTGATTGTTATTATCATTATCGCTTAAGGTTGTTACAAGAATGTTACGTGATAAATAAAAAAAGATTTTTAAAAAATCCCTACTTCTATGAAATAGAAATTATGAAAGCATATGTAGCAGAAAATTGGTGCGAACCAGAAGAACTCGTTTACAAAGAAGTCGAAGATCCAACTCCTAAACCGGGTGAAGTGGTTATGGATATCAAAGCAAGCGGAATGAATTTTCCAGACATGTTACTCATTCAAGGCAAATACCAATTACGCCCTAAGCGACCATTTTCTCCTGGAATTGAAGTCGCCGGGGTTATTTCTGCTGTTGGAGAAGGAGTCACAAATTGGAAAGTGGGCGATAAAGCCATGGGCTTATGCTGGTTAGGCGGCTATGCTGAAAAAGTTGCCATAGCGGAAAAGAACGTTTATCCGATGCCAACAGGAATGAGCTTCGAAGAAGCGGCAGGATTTATTGTTACCTACCAATCCTCTTATTTTGCAATCGTCGTTCGTGCCAATTTAAAGCCAACGGAAACTATGTTAGTCCACGCTGGAGCCGGTGGCATTGGAAGCTCTGCAATTCAAATAGGAAAAGCGTTAGGCGCAAAAGTATATGCAACCGCAGGAAGCGAAGAAAAACTAGAAGTGATTCGTAACCTAGGAGCTGATCTTGCTCTCAATTATAACGAAGCTACTTGGTCTAAAAAAATTCGCAAAGAATACGGGGGAGTAGACGTTGTAATTGATCCAGTCGGAGGCGATGCATTCGACAAATCTATATTATGCACAAACTTTGAAGGAAGAATTGTAGTAGTAGGTTTTACGAGCGGAAGAATTCCAACTCTTGCAGTAAATATGCTATTATTAAATAATATAAGTGTTATGGGGGTATATTGGAATCTATATCAAAATGACAAACCAGAAGCAGTCAAGAAATGTGTAAGCCAATTGAATGAGTGGTATGTGCAGGGTAAAGTAAAACCATTGGTTTACAAAACGTATCCGCTGCGTGATGCACCCAAAGCGCTGCGAGAAGTAGGAACTAGAAAAACATACGGGAAAACAATATTAATACCATGAACAAGAAAGCAGATAAAATAAATCATAATCCAGAAATTGTAAAAGAGATGGAAATTTTTAATGAATTTCTCAAGAAGAAAGATTTAAAAATAACTTCTCAGAGAATGCTTGTTGCCGAAACTATTTTTTCGATCCACCAGCACTTTACAGCGGATAGCCTCTTGGAATTATTAAAAGATCATCGCGATGAAATTTCAAAAGCAACTATCTATAGAATTTTAAGTATAATGGTTGAAGCAAAACTTTTGGCAGAGCACGACTTTGGAAAAGATTTCAAATACTACGAGCATATCATTGGTCATGAGCACCACGATCATATTATCTGCACAGATTGCGGTCGAATTGTAGAATTTGTAGTTCCTGAGATTGAAGAAATGCAACAACGAGTCGCGCAAGAAAAAGGTTTTTCAATTCAAGGTCATCGCTTAAATATCTATGGTAGTTGCCAGAAGAAACCAGGTTGCGAATTTTGGACTAAAAAATCTTAAGATGGATAACTGACATTGGGTTTACTAGGATGTTATCCACCTTGAGACCAAGATGAAGATGTGGACCGGTTGACATACCGGTTGATCCAATTTTCCCGATGAGTTGTCCGCGCTTTACTGCCTCGCCTTCGTGCACTAACGTTTCTGATTGGTGCATGTAGAGAGAAAATATTTTAGAGCCATGATCTATAACAGTGAATACCCCCTCAAAATACATTGGTCTTGAAATAACTACCTTTCCATCTTGAATAGCATGGATAGGATCTCCGGATGCACCACGTATATCAATTCCGCCGTGAGGTTTCCCTTTCTTGGTAAAGTAATTTCGCCGAGCATAAAAATTACTCGTAATTTTTTTAACTTTTGCAGGCAAATTGAAATTTTGCGTAAACAATGGGAGTGTATCTGATTGGTAGGCTGCCCGTTTTATTTTTTCACATTCTAAAATAAATTTAATGGAACCGCCGGAGGTTTTCTTGGGAGCAAATCGTTTGGGTAACTTTAGAGTTTCCGCAACTCTAGTTTCTTTAAATTTACTTGGCTCAATTTGTACCGGACAGACTTTATATGTTTCAGATTGTTCATCTGTTTTAATTTCTAAATCATAAGTCCCTGGCTCTAACTCGGGGTGAATCGGAATAAATCCCGTATATTCATTATTTAGGACGAACATCTCAACTTTTTTTTTCATCCAGATGAGATTATATTTCTGTAAATGAGAATTTGTTATACCTGGGCTATTTGGGAGTAATCGCACATACATAAGTTCTCCCTGTTTAAATTTGCGGGCTCGAATTTTGACTACATAGTCTTTGCCTTCGTAGATGCGCTCTATATTGGTTATGGGACCTGGTTCTGGTTGCGATGGCTTTGATACAGATGCCGTTGCTAAACTAGCGATCTTATCTGTGGATGATCTCTTCTTTTCAAATTCTACAAGCTTCGCTGCCTTTTTTTCTGCAAAAATTGCTAGGGGAAAAAAAGAGCAAAATAGGGAAATGAAAAAAATACTTACACTCAGGGCTTGATTTTTCATTGATTGACTTTGCGTTCTATCTAGATTCAATTATAATTCCAAAAAATAAATTTTTACTGACAAGAATATAGGAAATCTCTTTTTTTCAATACAAAAAACTTCAATTTTTAAATATGATTCAGCCTATGATACTATTCGGAATTTTGAATGTGACTTCTGATTCTTTTTCAGATGGAGGTGATTTTTTAGATCCAACCCGCGCAGAAGAAAAAGGCAACGAGCTAATAAGCTCGGGCGCTTCAGTAATAGACATAAGTGCTCAGTCTTCGAATGTGAATGCAATACAAATCGAGCCTGAACTAGAATGGACAAGAATAGAAAAGCTTATTCAAAAATTTCAAATGTCAGGATATAAAATTTCTGTCGATACTTATAAGCCCTACGTGATTCGAAAGTCGATTGAGGCAAATGTCGATTACATTAATAATATTAATTCTTTTAGAGATAAAGAGTCTCTAAAAATTCTTTCTGAATATAAAAATTCTATTCCAGAGCTCATTTTAATGTATTCACATAACAATGGAGATTTAGCAGAGGCTAAGTCAGATTTAACTCCTAATACAATTATGGATTCTATTTATAGATTCTTGGATCATAAAATCACCGAATTACAAAGAGTTGGCGTTCCAGAGAGTAAATTAATATTTGATCCCGGCATGGGCTTATTTCTAGGCGCTGATCCACTTCTAAGTATAGAAGTCTTAAAAAATATTTCTGAATTTAAAAAACGCTACGGCAAAGTCTTAGTATCCGTTTCTCGTAAATCCTTTATCGGAAATCTTCTAGGCGGTATTCCTCCGAAAGAGCGAGCTTCCGGCACTCTTGCAGTTGAGATATATCTCTATCAGCAGAATATTGACTTTATCCGCACGCATGATGTTTTACAAATACAGCAAGGAATAAGACTGATAAATTTATTATAAAAAAATATTTTCTTTATTTTGGATAATATTAATAGTATTTAATCCTTCTCGCGTTTCGAGTATTTTCTTAATCGGCGCGGATAAAAATAATGAAGGAGTTCGTATTTTTTGTACTTATGTTGGATTGAGTAAATATGGTAATCCCGCTTTAGTAAAACATATTTTTATAAGACTAAATGATGGAAAAATTGTTTGGAAAATTAAGCTTTAGGAGGGAAATAGCTGCTACTTAAATTACAGCCTATTTAGAATTTATCATAAGTCAAAACGCTTCGCACAGTTATTGCATATATGTTATATGTGAGCGCTATTCCTGAATAAGATTTAATTTTTAGGTAAGGAAGTTGAAATTATGAGCACATTGTATAAAAAAAAGATGCAAACGATTGATTTAACATGCACAACCAAAGGAAACTCTTCTTATCTTTTAAAGATAACAGTTTCGCACAATGAGAAAGGGATTATTTATAAAGTAACCTCCGTTCTTTTTGCACATGGTTGGGATATTGAAGAGGCGGTGGCAGAGACCGTTGATGGTTTTCTTGTAAAGGACGTGTTTATTATCCGAAACTTGCAAGGTAGTAAAATGACCGAGCATGATTTGCACCAAATTAAAGCTGAGCTAAATTCTCTTTTCTATGAAGGCATGTCTGTGATTGACTATTTGGAGAAATCTGGTAAGGATGTAAATTCTTACAAGCAGCCGTTTAACTCTACAGTTAATCTGTTTAATCCGCCGTCGATTGACTCAACTGTTTTAGATATTCGAACTTTAGATAGACCCGGGCTTCTCTATGAAATTTCCCAAGTTCTCTATTTGATGAATGTTGATATCATATCATTTACCGCTAAGACTGAGCGTAAGGAAATTCGAGATAGTTTTCTATTGTGTACCCCAGACCGTGAGCGGCTAACAGAAGACGAATGCGCAACGCTAAAGAAAAAACTTTTAGGTGTGTTGAGTTAAATTTACTCTTCCGGATGTTTACCTAGCTCGAAGGAATTTATAAATTCATTGATTGTATTGATATGTTCTTCTTCAGGGGATAATCCATTTTCGCCCGGATCATAAAGATGCTCATCGAATACGTGGAAATCAAAAATACGAAGTTCAAATTCTGGAAGCATGATGATAATATTTTCGGAGTGTAGATCTAGGATTAGTTTTTCTTTTTGTGCCAAATAGCGAGTTGCCTCTATGACACGGTGGAAGTTAAACGCGATTTTCTTGAGT